>NZ_CP108086.1:5463101-5766607 GCF_036186745.1 Microbispora hainanensis
GGGTCGGTCTCCGCCCGCCCCTTCTCCAGCAGGGCGTCGACATCCGGCTCCTTGTAGTGGCCGGGATTGAAGAATCCCTGGCCGGAGAAGCTGGAGTGGAACATCTCGTAGTTGATGTAGTCGGGGTCGTACGGGCTGCCGTAGCCCATGATGAGCGCGTCCTTGGCCATGCGGGGTTCGATGGCGTCCCAGTCCAGCCCTGCCAGCCGTACGTCGACACCGATCTTCTTGGCGTCCGAGGCGACAGCGAGGGCGAGATCCTTCCGCAGGGAATCGCCTGCGGGGTACATGAGCGTGAAGGAAGCGGGCGTTCCGTCCTTCACTCGGACGCCACCCGAGCCCGGCTTCCATCCCGCCTGGTCCAGAAGCCGGGCCGCCTGGTCGCGGTCGGGGGTGGGCGTGCCGTCCACGGCCGGGTTGTGCCAGGTGGTGCCGGGCGCCACGGGACCGAAGGCCGGCCGACCGGCACCCGCGAGGATGGCCCCGACCATGGCCGAGCGGTCCAGCGCCAGGCTCAGCGCCTTGCGGATGGCCTTGTCGCCGGTGACCGGCGCGTCCAGGGGGAACATCACACCGCGGTAGTCCGCGCTCGGCACCTTGTAGACGGTCAGGCCGACCTGGTCTTCGAAGCGGGCGGCCGCCTTGGGTGGCAGCTCGGTGGCGTCGAACTCGCCCGCCGCCATCCGGGTGGCGCGTACGTTGTCGTCGGCCGAGTACGCCATGACCAGGCGTTTGATCGCCGGGGCGCCCCCCCAGTACGACTGGTTGGCCTCCAGGACGACCTTGTCGCCCGGGGTCCAGGACACGAACCGGTACGGTCCCGTTCCGACGGGCTTGGTGTTGAACGCGACCTTGTCCAGGCTCTGGCCCTGCAGCAGACGCCGCGGCACGATGCCCAGCGTGGCGCGCTGCAGGATCGGCGCGTAGGGATGCTTGAGATGGAACACCACCGTGGCCGGATCGGGCGCTTCGACGGACTCGATCGCCGTGTAGTCACCTCGAATGCCGGAGTTGTTCTTCGGGTCCAGCACGGCCTGATAGGTGTAGGCCACGTCATCGCTTGTTAGAGGCGTGCCGTCGTGGAACCGCACGCCCTGGCGGAGGGTGAAGGTCACGGTCGTGCCCTTGACGTCGGGCAACCGTTCGGCCAGCGCCGGCGCCAGCGTGAGATCCGCATTACGCCGGACCAGACCGTCGAACAGTAAGGACCCGCCATCGGGTTCATAGCCGAGCACCGGGTTCAGTGTGTCCGGCTCAGAAGCGAGACCGAGGACGAACGTGTCCCGCGTTCCCGGATTGCTCGACGAGGTGCCAGGTGACGACGGTGCCGCGCAGGAGGCGGACAGGCCGAGGATCGCCACCACGCCGAGCCGGGCGAGGGTGACAAACCGGGCACGGAGGATCTTCATGGGGCGAAGGTAAAGCGCCCAGGCAACTTATTGCAAGTCATTCGCAACTGCGAAAGACTTGCTATGTGCTGGTGGATGACCTGGACGCGGCCGAAGTGCTCAGATGGCAACAACCGATGCACGATCTCTACATCGAATGCTTCTCCGTACCGCCCTGGTCAGAGCCGGAGGAGCGCCTGCGTGCCTTCCCCTCGCGACTCGCGGGCCACGTGGCGCAACCCGGGTTCCGCTCCGCGCTAGCCTCGGAGGACGGCACCTTGCTCGGCGTCTGTTACGGCTGGCCCGCACGCACGACCAGAGACGCCGATCCGCTGATAGAGCAGGTACACGACGCGGTCGGTCCCGCCGCCTTCGCGGAGATGTCGCGCAACGCCTTCGAAGTAGTGGAACTGATGGTCGCCGGAAAAGCGAGAGGCAGTGGCCTCGGCAGGACGCTTCTCCACCGTGTGGCCGGTGGATGCGAACGAGCGTGGCTGCTGACGTTGAAAGACAGCCCGGCCGCTCGTCTCTACCAGCATCTCGGATGGATGTCCAAGGGCGAGTTCGATAGCTCTGCCGGTCACCGCCTCGTCGTCTACGCGCGAGAGAACCACGTCTCCGTGAGCGCATGAGCGGAAATTGGCCGGTACGGCGATGCGGGGACATGCCTTGTACGCCTCTGAGCCCAAGGTCTGCCTTTCTCCTCCGTGCTCGTCAACCGGGTCGGCGACATCTCCAAACGGCAATCGCCCATTACGACCCCTACAAGGTGAATTGATGGTTCACGCCGGTGACGGCAACCGCGCTCATTCAGCTGGCCATCACTTTCCTGCAGATGCCAGCAATGAGGCGTGTCCTGGTTGTACGACGGCCAGAAGAGCCCACTTGAGTTGTTAGAAACAGCCTCGCAAATGCTTGAAGTGCAAGATCGAATACTTAGAGTAGGGACGGCTGTCGAGGATCAACGGGGGAGACATGGCATCGAGGGCAGGGTTGTCCGTCGCGCTGCTGGCCGGGGCGCTGGTCTTGGGGACGGTCGGATCGGCGCGGGCCGGCGCGCCAGGCTGGAGCGATGCTTACGGCGAGGGCCGCGTGAGCGTTCCGGCGGATCGATCGATGATCAAGGTCTGCGACGGCAGGAAGGACAACGTGGCCTACAAGGCCGTGTGGCACAACGACAATCCCGTCGACGCGCGCAAGCCGTTCGAGGTGCGGGCGCCGCAGGGCGGCTGTGCTACCGACAGTTCCCTGTTCGGATCGGTCAAGGTCTTCAAGCTTTGCCAGGGGGAGATCGGTTCGGACAAGCGCGTCAGGTGGGGTGCCTGCAGAGCGGCGGTATGGCCGGGCGGCCGCTGACCGACCCTGCTCGGGGCGGCGCGACTGTCGTAGGCAACCGGTCAGCCGCTCGCGCCGCCCCCGAGGGTGTGCTGAATCTCGCCCTGCTTCTGCTCCACCACTGTCTTGATCAACGTGGCCAGGCCCAGTGCGACGCCGGCGATGATGGCCGTGATGATCACCCACTCAACGGCCGAGGCTCCACGCGTCGGAGCTGTTCGCGCGTGCTGAATCCGAACACCCAGGTACGCCCGCAGGTAGATGGCCCAGGGATGGTTCACTCCGCCTCGACATCCTTCGTAGCTGTGCGGGGTGAGGCATTGCGGAGCCCACCCTCTGTTGCTTACTGAAACCGGCGATGTGCAAATTGTCGCCGACGTGGCGCTCTCTGGCAGGCAGAACCAGCTCGGAATTTGGAACTCCATCCCACGCCTTCATGCAGCGGCGAGGTTCAGTCTCCTGCGCCGTTTGACGCCCCCGCCTCGTGCTAGTTCTGCCGTTCAGGCGACAGCCTCTCCCTGTCACCTCTAAAGATCACGGACAGTACCTGCTGGAGTACCGCGACGTGCCCGAGGCGTTGGAATGGCGGCAGTCGGTCCACGGCGCTGCACCCGCAGTCTGAGTCCCGCAGGGCGGGAGCAAGATATTCGTAATGTCCCGTTACCGCTGCATCCGGCGGGATGTGGCGGGGAACATTCGTGATCAGAACCGCCCACTCCCGCCACTGGTTCGGGGTGGGTTCTGATCGATTGCGACCGGGCGCGGTCGTCGGGGGAGCGGTCACGAAGATGTCTGATGAGGGAGAGGACACCGGGTCCAGGCAGGTGCGGCAGCGGCGGCGTCAACGCCAGGCGGTGCCGCGGCCGCATGTGGTGAAGTTCGTGCTGACCGAGGAGGAGTACGCCGACTTCCGCACGGCCGCCGAACGTCTTGGGCTGGCGCGCGGGGCCTATGCGGCGGAGGCGGCCCTGGCGGCGGCGCGGATGGTGAACCCGCCGATGCCCGACCCGCTGCGTGAGGCGTTGATCGAGCTGATGCACGCCGCTGGCCAGGTGCGCCGCATCGGGGTCAACCTCAACCAGGCCGTCGCGGCGCTCAACGCGACCGGCGCCGATCCCGGCAACCTGGTTCCGTACGCCGCCGCGTGCTTGCGGGCGGTGCAACGCTTGGACGGAATCGCGGAAGGCGTCCGGAAGGCGATCCGGTGATCGGAAAGGTGATGCGCGGGCGCCGCGTCGGCGGGTTGCTGTACTACCTGTACGGCCCGGGCCGGGCCAACGAGCACGTCAACCCGCACATCGTCGTCGGGTGGCGGCATCCGGCCGAGGTGGAGCCGTCGCTCCGACCGGAAGGCGGGCGGGATTTCCGAAATCTGATCGGATTGCTCAACCAGCCGCTCGCCGCGCTGGGGGAGCGCGGTTACGCCGAGCCGGTGTGGCACTGCGTCGCCCGTGCCGCACGCCAGGACCGCATCCTGAGCGATGACGAGTGGGCGCAGGTCGCCCAGGAGATCATGACCCGCACCGGTCTCGCGCCGGCCGACGATGACAACGGCGTGCGCTGGGTCGCCGTGCGGCACGCCGACGACCACATCCATATCGTCGCCACGCTCGCCCGCCAGGACGGCACCAAGCCCCGGACCTGGAACGACTTCTACCGGGTACGGGAGGCCTGCCAAGCCGTCGAGCGCCGGTACGGCCTGCGCGTGACCGCACCCGGAGATCGGACGGCGGCGCGCCGGCCGACCCGCAGCGAGACAGAACAGACCCGGCGGCGCGGGTGGGATGAGGTGCCGCGGACGGTGCTACGGCAGCACGTCGTCACCGCAGCCGCCGCAGCGGCCTCGGAAGAGGAGTTCTTCCGGTCGTTGGAAGCCGCCGGGGTGCTGGTGCGGCAGCGGATGAGCCAGCGCAATCCCGGCGAGGTGACGGGGTACGCGGTGGCGCTGCCGAAGCATCGCAACCGCGCCGGCGAGCTGGTGTGGTTCGGCGGCGGCAGGCTCGCCGCCGACCTCACTCTTCCGAAACTCCGCGCCCGGTGGCGCGGCGGAAGCGATCACCACCCCGACGGAGCGGGTGCCGACGACCGCCGGGAGATCTGGGAGCTGGTGACGACGGCCGCCCGGCAGGCCGCCGCGCAGCTGCGCGAGGCCACAGTCGGCGAAACGGGCGGCGCGGCGGACGTGCCCGGGGCGACCTCCGACCTGCTACATGTCGCGGCGCGCCTGCTGAAGGACCAGCGGCTTCGCAATGCCGCAGAGGCATTCGACCGCGCCGCGCGAGAGCCGTACGCGCGGATTCTGCCACCGACACGAGCAGGGCTGGAGCTGCGGAGGGCCGTGCGAAGGCTCGGTGCCGGGACGCGAGGGTCCGGAGGATCGCTCATCGCCGACATCGCGGCGCTGGTCGTCGCGGTGGCCGAGCTCCGTACGGCCCAGGGCAGGATGGCCCAGGCGGTCGCGGCACGAGCGGCGGCCCAACACCTCGCTGTGGCGTCACCTGCGGCGGGTGCCCCGGTACGGCTGGCCGCGGCGGACTTCCCGCAGCCCGTCGCCAGGCCGCTCGGCACGGATCCCGGCCAGAATCCTCGCTCGTCCGGGCGTTCCGCCGGTCCTCCGGCACCATCCGCGTCACCCCGGCATAGGTAGCTGGAAGATCGTTATTTTGCTCGCGCGACTCGGCTCTGAGCTGCGCTGTTGCACCGGCATAGCTGCCTATCGTGGTTGATCATCTTCGCTTCGTGATCGACCCGGGGGTGCCGTCGTGACAGCCAGCAATCCGTTCCGAGGCCGGACGCCGATGTGGCGGTCGGCTGCCGCAGGAGTGCTGGCAGGCGCCGCAGCGCTGGCCGTGGCGGGGGCGGCTCAGGCGGACCCGCCGCCCGGGTGCCCGCACCTGACGGGTACAGCAGGCCGGTACGTCGACAACACGAAGTTGTGCGCGGCCATGCAGCGCGAGGTGCAGAACTGGCTCGCCGGCAACAACATCGACGTGGGCCGCGCCGTACGGGACTCGTGGCGCGGACAGGCCTCGCAACCGGCCCCGGAGCAGCCCCAACAGGTCGTACGACTTCCGCAGGTCCCGCAGCAGCCGGCAACTGCTCCAGCCGCCGCGCCTTCTCCCATGGCTACAAAGAGTCCCGAGAAGCCGGAGGCTGCACCTGTGAGCCGTGATCGGGAAGCGGAGGAGCATCACGTCCGGAACCGGCCCTGGCGCGATCACCGGCGGACGCCAGGCCATCCTGCGGCGAGCCCGGCAGCAGCGGCCACGGGGGAGAAGCCGCTGGTGATAGATGAAGTGGCGGCGAGACGCGGGCTTGGCCATTGGCCAACGGCAATCATCGCTCGAACGCCCTCAGCCAAGCCTTTGACGCGGCCAAAGAGGAGCCCGGCGCCGCGGCCGACGCTCGGCGAAAAGCATGAGCCGGCTCCCTACGCAGCCAATGCCGCTCTGGAGTCGTCGGCGTCGACGATGCCCCTGACGATTCCCGTCGGCCTCGCCGCGCTGCTTGTGCTCGCCATCGCCTACCACCGACGACGTCAGTGTGTCGGCGCTGCGGTGATGTGGTGGCGGCGTACCCGTCTGACCAGGCAGGGCGATCGGCTGGTTCGCCACGGCGAGGTGAGGGATACGTTGCCGTTCCCGCCGGTGGAGGCCTCGGAAGAGTCGGTCACCGCAATAGGGGCCGACGATGATGTGCCCGTCACAACGCTCGACTCCATGCTCGAACAGGAGTCGACGAGCTTGGGCTACCTCGTCGCGCTGGCGGCCATGAACGGGACGGGACTCACCGGACCGGGCGCGGAGAATGTGACGCGTGCCATGGTCCTGGAGCTGTTGGCCGGGCGTCATATGGCGGCTCGCGTACTCGTGCCGCGCGAAGACGCGGTGCGCCTGTTCGGCGAGCAAGCGCTACACGCGGCGAATCCGGGGCTCGTGGTGCTCGACACCATGCAGGAGGTAGTGACCGAGCTGGAAGTGGAGATCGTCAGACGAAGCGGGCAGCGTACGGACGCGAGAGTTCCGGAGGGCCAGTCCTGGTTGTTCGTCATCGCCTCGCCGGGTGCCGCAGCTGAGCGGCTGCACCGAATCGTCCAGGGCGGTACGGAGGATCTGATTCTGGGGGTCTTCCTCGGCGACTGGCCGTATGGCATCACCTGCACCGTCGACGAACACGGCGTCATCCTAGATCTGGAAGGACGCTCGGCCCCAGCCTGGACCGCGCATCGCCTGGCGATCTGCAGCCAGTCCGACGCGGTTCGGCATCTGGAGGGCGGTGATTGACGGACGTCATCGGCGGTCGTGGCGGGTGGGCAGTGCGAAGGCCAGGAAGAGCGCTGCCGGCCAGCCGATGCAGGTGAGGCCGCCGAAGAAGTTGAACGCTATGAGTAGAAGGACGTTCTCCACGCCGCGTAAGAGCGCGATCAGCGTTGGCAGGAGGTACAGCACAACGAGCAGCAGGATCAGGCCGATCCAGAACAGGTAGCTGTGCGCGAGGGCGTCCACCTCTCCCATCCTTTCGTAATCGACCGATCACGGGCGGCGATTAAGGGTAGCTGTCCGAGCTGGCTGCGCCGTAGCTCCTGCCGTCGCCCTGGTGCTGCCACACGCTTCGACAACTTTGTCGATGGTGTGCGGGAAGTCCTCCTGGGCGAGCCTCACGACCGGAGGCAGCTGAGGCCGAACGGGCGCTGGATATCCGGTTCGTGGGCATGGCTCTCGGGCGAACAACGGGGTGACTTCCCGCATGGCCGCTTCGGGAGTATGTCCTTCGACTCGCAGCCGGTCATAGCGGTTCATTGCGTACGGGTGGAGCTCTCGCAGTCGGCTTTCGCATCTCAACAGTGCGCGCTCGGCGCCCGGGTCGTTCGTCGCGTACGGCAGGGCCGCTCCCCAGGCGCGGCTCACCTGCAGCAGGTCGGCGGTGCGCAACCATGCCGGGTCGTTGGCGGGCAGCCACTGCAGTCGTGCCGCCCGATGGGCGGCGCGTTGCTTGGTGCGCAGGGCGTCTGCTGCCTGACGCTCCCGCTCGGCCTGTTCGCGTACGCGCTGGGCCTTCACGTGCAGCCACACCTGAACTGCCGCCGCGGCAGTAGGGGTGACCTGCACTACCTTCTGCATGCCGTGGGCGGCTGCCTCACGGAGTGGGTCCGCGTAGTGGTCGTTCATTCGCTCTCCTCTCGCCCGAGCGTGTGGTCGTGCTGCCGGATGTGGGCGCTGTCGGGAAATCGGCGAGGGCCAGCTGGGCGGTCACCGAATCGGTGGTGGTCTCGGTGACGGTCGCGTGGTCGAAGTTGAGCTGCGCGGCGACACGGGCGACCTGCCGGGCGACGTCACGGGGTGCCATCGTGGCGATAGCCGCACCGGCGGCGCGAAGTGCGCCGACACGCCCTTCGGCGTACTGCAGAAAGTCGTGCCAGGGCTCGATGGCGGCGTCGGTCACCAGGTCGGCCAGGGGCCGTACTCGCACACGAAGCAGTGCCGCAAGCCTTTGGGGGCCGGCGTCGCTGAGTACCGCAGCCGGATCCCAGTCCGATGGGAGCACGAAGGCTTCCGCCGTACCGGCGTCTTTGAGTAGCGAGTAGGAGCGTGCCGCGGCTTGCCGCCCGGCGCGGTCGCCGTCGAAGGCGACCAGCACACCGTCGGCGCGCAGGTCGGCGGCTGCGTCGAGAGCCCTGACCTGGTCGGGGGTGAGGCTGGTGCCGCACAGGGCGAGCCCGGCCAGACGACCCCCGCCGACGACGGTGACGGCGATGGCATCCAGGGGGCCTTCGGTGATGACCGGCTTGGCCCCGGCGCTGAGCGTGTGCAGGCCGAACAGCGCCCGTCCCTTGCCGTAGACAGGCGTGTTCGGGCTGTTGAGGTATTTGGGTTCGCTCGTACGGCTGCGACCGATGAAGGCGATCGTGGTCGCGTCGCGCTCGGTGATGGGGAACATGACCCGGTCGCGGAAGAAGTCGATGAGCATGCCGCGGGTGGTCCGCCGGGCCAGGCCGGAGGCCTCGATCGCGGTGTCAGGGAAGCCGAGGCTGCGCAGGTGTCTGGTCAGCGCTCGCCATTCGTTCGGGGCGTAGCCGATGCGCCAATGACGCTGCACGTCGTCGTCGAATCCACGCTGACGCAGGTAGTCGGGGACCCAGCTGGTGGAGACGTGGGCCTGGAAAAAGCGTTCGGCGTGCTCGTGGATAGCGAGGAGCATGAGGTCGCGTCCTTAGACCGGCTCGCGGCGGAGCCCGATGGCGGTGGCCAGCCAGCGCAGCCGCTCGTTCGCGATGCGGTGGCCCTGAGCACGGAGCTGGGCGGCCAGGTCCATCTGGCTCAGCCGTACGCCGCGCTGCTCGGCCCTGGCGACGATGGCCTGAGCAGCCTGGATGAGCTGGTCGTCGGAGTCCTGCTGCTGTGGGATCTGCGGAGTCGGAAAGGCCGCGCCCGCGAGTTGAAGTCGTACGGCGGTCCGCTCGGACAGGGGCGCCTTCCACCGCCACAGCCAGCGGCCGTGCGCCTGGTGGAGCGCGGAGACGGCCTCGAGGTGCAGGTATTCGAGCTGGAGGCCGCGGGGGTAGCTCGTAACGTTCCACAGCACCATGCGCCGCCAGAGCATGAAGCTGGAGACGGGGGCGAGGAGCCAGCGTGAGAAAGGTACCCGCTCACGCCGGGTGCCCGTGGCCAGGCCGACCCACCGGCGGATGAGGTGGCGGATTCCCTCGATCACCGTGACGAACAGGACGGGCATGGCCGCGTGCATCAGGCCGGCGATCGGGTCGCCGTGCGCGGCGGCGATGTTGAGGATGACGGTGACGGTGATGAACGCCCAGGCGATCCAGTGCAGGACCGGCCAGGGCAGGTCGGCGAACTCCATGAGGAGGTCCCAGGCCAGCAGGGCGAGGATGCCGAGGTCGATGCCGATCGGGACAATCCACGCCTGCGGGCCGAACCACGGCTCGGCGAGGTGACGCAGGGTGGCGAAAGAACCGATCCCGCCGAGTACGGCCAGGGCGACCACGAGCGGAGCCACGACGCACGCGGCCAGGGCGACGGCCTGGGTGAGGTTGCGGGTCACCGGCCGCCACCTTCTGCAAGGTGGGTCGCGGCTCGGGCGACGCCCTCGTCGTTAGCGGGGGAGAGGATCAGGCCGTGATGGGTGACATAGGCGTAGACGCCTTCGGCACCCGCGCAGTACACAGTCTCGGTGCCGACGGTGAGGGCCCACTGGCCGTTACGGCGGCGGATCAGCCGGGCTGGCCGGTGGCGGCTGACCTCAAGGCCGAGGCGGACGAGTCGTTCATGACGAGCTTTGCTCTCGTCAGGTGCTCGCATCGGTGTGGCTCGCATCGGTAACCTTCGGGCGTGGAGAGGCGGACTCCATCAACTAAAGTTGATGACGAGAGCAGGATAGGCACTCTCCGTCACCGACTGTCAACTAAAAGCGATGAAGCAGGGCGCGTGTCGCTCCAACTTGATGTGGTGAGCAGTGGCTGACGACCGAAGCGCGGCGAACACCACGCGGTCTCTTGCCGACAAGATCGAGTGGTTGATCCAGAACCGCTGGCCGGCAGGTAGTCGACCGCCGAAGAACAACCTCGAGGCGGCGGCGGCGATCTCGGAGGCGACGGGCGAGGAGCTGTCCTCGACGACGATCTGGAAGCTGCGGACGGGCAGGTCGGACAACCCCCAGCTCAAGACGTTGAAGGCGCTGGCCAAGTTCTTCGGCGTGCCGATCGGCTACTTCGGCGACGACGAGGATGCCGAGGCGACGGCCGACCAGGTAGTGGCGTCCTCTTTAATCGGCGAGTCTGGCCTCAACCGTGAGGCGCTCCGCGCCCTGGTCGAGATGTCCGACGGCGGCCGCCAGCTCGTGGCCGACTTCATCATCAGTGCCGCCCGCCTCGAACGCGGCAGAGGTCACTGAAGGTTCGGTGTACCTATGTAGCACACCATGATCTTGCTCTATAGGGGCTCGAGTCGGTGGGGGTCTGGAATCAAATCACTATGCGCGGATCGCTGCCGCTGACCTCTCCCTGGACGAGGAGGCCTGAGCAGTGATGGCCCCGAACTCCCTTGCGGTACGCCAGATCTAGCGTACGACGATCGCCGGCGTTTTCCTGCTGGCCGCGAGGTGGTCCTCACAGTGGCGGAGGCAGGGCTCGTGCATGTGCCTGAATGACACGACCACCGCGATCAGCGCCAGTATCGCGACACCCCCGGCGGCACCGATAATTGGACCGGTTGTTGGTCCGCGACCCTTTGATGGACCGCTGACAGAGGCCGCAGCGCAGCAGCCCTCTGAACGCATAGGTCCGTGGTGTACCGAGGATCACAGGAGCGAACTGGACACGTTCGAAGTCCGTGCGGACCCGGGATCACGCTGCCTGACGTGATGGACCCCCGTGGCGACGCCACGGGGGTCCATCAGGTCAGCACCTCGGTCGCGCGTTGCTTGTTCCACACCTGGTTGCCGGTGTAGCGAGGGTTGCGGAGGATGGACGTGGTGCCGTCCGTCCGCATCTCGCCGGAGCGGTGAGAGTTCCGCGCGCGGTCATGGGCGGACGGGCAGGGCACTCCGCGGGCATTCAGGGTGGCGGCGATCCGCCCGGCCTTGGCCGGCACCGCGTCATGACAGCAAGGTTTCTCCGATCCACCCATTGGGGTCGCAGCCGGGAGGGATGGCGAACACGGCGGAACCGATCGGTGTGGTCCACTCGTTCAGCAGGTCCGCCTCGGCAAGTCGCTCCTGTACCGGGATGAACTGCCGGGCGATGTCGGCCTGGTAGGAGGCGAACAGCAGCCCGGTGTCGGCGGTGCCGTCGGGGGAAACGCCCTCGTCGTAGTTGTAGATGCGACGGAGGATACGCGCGCCGGGGTCGGCCACGTGTGCTCGCCGGATGTGGGCGTATTCGGAGATGACCGGCAGCCCGGCGGGGGTGAGCCGCGCGAAGTCCGGTTCGTCGTGCTCGCGGGCGCCGGTGAGCGGGGCGCCGTCGGTGAGGCGGCGGCCGATCGTGAACTCCTTGGCCACCGTGTCGGCGGCGTCCCAGGTCTCCATCTCTGCGCGGATGCGCCGTAGGACCAGGGTGGTCCCGCCGCGCAGCCACTCCTGCTCCCCGGCGAACCAGACCGCCCGATCGAAGTGGGGTGTGCCGGCGACGGGGTTGACGGTCCCGTCGAGCTGTCCCATCACGTTGCGCTGGGTGGTGTGGGGCTGCTGGGAGTGCGCGGCCCGCCGGAAGCCCCGCTGGGTCCAGCGGACCTTCGCGAACGACCGGGCGTCCTTGACGAGCACCCGCAGCGCATGGGTGACGGTGAGCGGGTCGTCCGCGCAGATCTGGACGAGCAGGTCGCCGCCCGTCCACCGCTTCTTCAGCCGGTCGATGCCGAACGCGGGGAGGGGAGCGATGAACTCCGGCCGCTGATCGGAGGTCTTGGTGGCCGCGAACAGACCCGGTCCGAAGCCGAAGGTGACGGTCAATCGGGCGGGCAGCACGGCCAGATGGGGCTCGGTGTCGGCGAGGGCGGGCTGTCCCTGAGTGATGCGCCGGGCGTCGTCGGTGAGCACGCGCATCAGCCGCGCCACGCTCTCCCGGTCCGAGCCCGCCCGCAAATCGAACGCCACGAACGCGGCGTGCGCCTGCGGAGTCGTCGCGACACCGGCCTGGTGGGCGCCGTAGAACGGCTCCACCGCCGTCGCCCGGGGCGAGTTCACGTCCAGATCGGCGGTACGGCCCGCCGTACCCGTGTCGTCGGCGTCGGCGCTCGCCCGCGCCACGACGGCCCCGCTCGTCGCGGCGGCGGCGACCACGGCGCCGCCGGACAGCAGCGCCCTGCGGCTCAGTCGCGGGCGGGAGACGTCATCTGTCCCATTGAGCCGCTCACTCATCCATGCCGCCCATGTCGGCGCCCGGCTGGTAGTTCTCCTTGGCTCCCGCGAAGTCCTTGCCCAGAGCCGTGAAGGTGTAGGTGCCGCCCCCCTGAAGCTCCAGCGTGAACGGCACTTCGGACCCTGGCTTGATCTCGGAAGGCACGTCCATGACCATGATGTGGTCGCCGCCGGGCTGCAGGACGTGGGAGCCGTGGGCGGGGACCACGAAACCGCCCTCCTTCGGCCGCATCACCATCTTCCCCTCGGACTCCACGACCTCGTGCAACTCCACCTTGGGTGCCGCGGGAGTGCTGCCGGCGATGACGGTGATGTCCGAATCGGAGTTGTTGACCAGGGTGCCGAAGGCGGCGGTCATCCCCTTCTTGGCGGTCTTGACCCACGGGTCGGTGATGCTGAGTGGGGCAGAGGTGGACGACGGGGAGGCCGCCACCGCAGCGGGCGAAGCAGCCGCTGATACGGAGGACGCCTCCTCAGAGCCGCAGGCGGCCGTGGCCGTCACTGCGCCCAAGCTGAGAACGACGAGCATGACGCGGGAGAACATGAAGATCCCTTCACCCGGCTGAGAGCCGGTACTGGTACCGCTGCACTGAACGAATTCGGCGCGCGCGAGCGCACACCGACGCACCCCGCCACTACGGGGTGCTGGTTACATCAGAGAGAGCCCGCCGACCAGATGCCGGTCAGGCAGGAACAGTGCGAACGGTGCCAGGAGGGCCGCGCCGACCCATCGAATGGCCGAGCAGGACCGACCGCGCGACCACCCGGTGCTCGATCACCGGGACGACGATCGCGCCGTACGCCGGGTCCAGGAAGACGGCGAACACGATCCGCAGCTGGACGGCCAGCCGGCGCAGCAGGGCCCAGAGCAGCGCCTCACCATGCGCCAGCCAGACCGCCGTCAGCGCGACCGCCCAGCCGTGCATGACCAGCATGCCCAGGCCGGGCACCAACCCGGAATGGACGTGCCCGCCGCTCATCGCGGAACCGGCGACGCTCGGTTCCAGGGTGTGCACGAACGAGAACAGCAGGTGGAGCGCCGCCTGCGAGGCCACCAGCGCCGGCAGGATCACGGCCAGCGTCCGCTCACGCCGCGCGAGGGCGTGCGCGGGCAGGAAGGCGATGAGCAGGGCCATGAGAACGGCGACCACGGAGACCGACCCGCCGCCGACAGCATGCGCCCCGACGCCGAGCGCCACCGAGACCGCGGCGAACGCGGCGGCCCGTATGGCACGGAAGGGCATCGTGGCTGTCATGGCGCCGCAATCATCGCACACCGCCTCCCCGTCCCTCAGTGCATGCGGCGCAAATCGTGATAATCGGGCCGAATGCCTCGTGAAGGAGCGCGAGCGGTCGATGAGGATGAAGGAACCAAGGCGCTCACCCTGTCGTCCGGCACCGGTTCTCCCCTTCGTGTGCCAGACCGAGCCCGACCGAGCGAACGGATGGCGGCGGTCTTGGGGCCGACCAGCCTCTGTGCGATAGTCGTCTTCGTCATGCGCGCCGCCTTACCTCTGCGACTCGCGCGGTCGGCCGCCTTCTCGGTCGTCTGCGTGCTCCTCGCCGTGGGCGCGCACTGGTTCGCCGGTGGGGCCGCCCCGACTCCCCAGGCACTTCTCATCGGCGGAGCGGGCGTCATGACCGTCGCCGCGGCGACGGCGGGCCGGGAGCGGTCACCATTGGTCGTCATCGGCCTGCTCCTGGCAGCGCAGGTCTTCCTGCACGAACTCCTCGGGTCGCTCGCGCTCTCGACGGAGACAACGGCCGTGGCGCACACGCACCGGCTGGGGGTGGGCACCGGGATGCTCACCGCGCATCTCACCGCGGCGCTGATCACGGGGTGGTGGCTGTCGCGGGGCGAAGCGGCGCTGTGGTCGATCCTGCACAGGATCGGCACGGGCGCGATCCACTGGCTCCGGGCGCTGCTCACGCTGTTCCAGTTCCTTGCCCGCATACGCCCCCGCCCCCGGCTCGCGTCGTACAACCTTGACCGCGAACCTCGGCGTGAGGCTGTCCTGCGACACGCCGTCGTACGGCGTGGACCGCCGGTTCTCGTGTTCCTGTGATCCTCTCCGAACCCTTCTGAGGTTTCCTTCGCGCGGCTTATCCGGTCGGACGTCACGCCTGCCCGCAGCGGCTCGTCCCGACGACCCGCGGACCACTCATCCCGGTCCGTACGGCCCGCGCGCCCGCAGGTACCCACACACGACGACTGGAGATACCCCGATGACACCGCCGTCCACCGTCACACGCCGGGCCACGACCTCCCCGCATGCCTGGAGCCTGTCGTGAAGCATCCCTCGGTCAGAGCGGTTTTTCTGTTCGGCATCTCGTGCCTGTTCGCGGTGGTGTTCGCCGCACCCGCGTCTGCGCACGACAGTCTGAAGAAGAGCACACCCGCTGCGAACGCCGTCGTCTCCGGCCTCGATGAGATCGAGCTGGAGTTCAGCGCGCATGTCAGTTTTCCCGTGGTCGTTCTTCATAACGCGGCCGGGCGTCGCTTCGAATCGGGGACTCCGCGCGTCGACGGCTCCACGGTGGTGGAAGGGGTCGCAGGCCCGCTTTCACCGGGCAGCTACACCATCGCCTGGCGGGTCGTCTCCTCCGACGGCCACCCCATCGAAGGGGAGATACCGTTCATCGTCGGATCCTCGTCGGCGGCATCGGCAGGAGGGACGGCGCCCGTCGCCTCCCCGGTGGCCGGAGAGGAAGGCCCAGGTCAGGAGACCGGCACACCCGGCTGGATCTGGGCGGTCGTGGCCGCGGTCGTGGTTCTCGGAGTGGCCGCCGTCCTGGTGGCGCGGGGCAGGAAACCGCCGACGCCACCGCTCCCGGACGACGTGGAGGACCGCCCATCGGGTCCCGAGAACGGTGAACGCGGGTGACAAGGAAAACAGCCAGAGCGTTTCTCCTCCTCGGCTTTCTGAGCGCCGTCCTGGGAGCATTCGCCGCACCGGCGCTGGCACACGACACCCTGCGATCGAGCACACCCGCCAGCAACGCCGTGGTCTCCAGCCTCGACCTCATCGAGCTGGAGTTCAACAACAATGTGCGCTATCCCGTCGTGCTCCTGCACGACGCGGCCGGGCAGCGCTTCCCCTCCGGCACACCCCGAACCCGCGGCGCCAAGGTGCTTGTGGACGTCGACGAGCCGCTTCCCTCCGGCAGCTACACCGTCGTCTGGCGGGTCGTCTCCGCCGATGGCCGCCCCATCGAAGGAGAGATCCCCTTCATCGTGGGTTCCTCGTCGGCTGCGCTGCCGAGCACCCTCGTGTCCAGCACCCCGGTGTCCAGCGTCTCCGTTTCCAGCACCTCCGTGTCCAGTATCCCCGTGCCCAGCCCGGTTCCGGCCCGCACACCCGTGAGCGCGACGGGCGAGACGGACGAGCAGGGCGCCCTCCCCGGCTGGACATGGGCGGTCATGGCCGGGTTGGCACTCGCCGGAGCCGTGGCACTGCTGATGTGGCGGAGAAGGAAACCCGCCGGCGGGGACACCCCTTCCTGACCGCCGTATTTCCCAAGACCAGTTTCCGGACCGGACAGCCGCTGATGCGACGTCTCCCTCCGGCCTTCCATCGTCCGCGCCGGCTTCCGGCCGATGTGACAGCCGGCGCGCCTTTCGTACGAAGGATCATCTTCGATGGCAGATGACGAATTTCCCCTCATGCAGTTCCTCCGTCAGGGTTTCGATCCTGTGGCGGAGCTCGGACGCATTCGATCCGAGCAGCCCGTCTTCCCGATGCGGATGCCCGACGGGTCCACCGTCTGGCTGGTGACCCGGTATGACGACGTCCGGGCGGTGCTGGGCGACGCGGCCCGGTTCAGCAACGACTTCGCGAACGTGATCGCCGCGGGAGCGAACCAGGAAGACCCGGGCGGTCTCGGCTTCCGCGACCCGCCCGAGCACACGCGGCTGCGGCGCCTGCTGACGCCCGAGTTCACCATGCGGCGGCTGCGGCGGCTGGACGGCAGCATCCAAAAGATCGTCAACGACCACCTGGACGCGATGGAGCAGGCCGGGCGTGAGGCGGACCTGGTCCAGTCTTTCGCCCTTCCCATCCCGTCGCTCGTCGTCTGCGAACTGCTGGGCGTGCCGTACGGCGACCGGTCTGATTTCCTCCGGATGAGTGCCGACAGGTTCGACCTGTCCGCCGGTCCCGAAGCGTCCATCCAGGCGGTCAACGACTCGATCACCTACCTGACCGATCTGGTCGCCAAGGAACGCGCGAACCCCGGCGACGGCCTACTGGGCACGCTGCTGCGCGAGCACGGTGACGAGGTGAGCGATCGCGAGCTGGCCGGTCTGGCCGACGGCCTGCTGACCGGCGGGCACGACACCAGCACCAGCATGCTCGCTCTCGGCACACTGTGGCTGCTGGACAATCCCGAGCAGGCCGCCCTGGTCCGCGACACCGACGACCACGTCGACAAGGTCGTGGAGGAGCTCCTGCGGTACCTGACAGTTGTTCAGGTCGCCTTCCCGCGCTTCGCCCGAGAGGATCTCGTGCTGGCCGGGCAGCCCATCGCCAAGGGGCAGATGGTGCTGTGCTCACTGACCGCCGCCAATCGCGATCCCGCTCTCGGCACGGACATGGACCTGGCCGTCCCGGGGCGCAAGGTGAGCCCTCACGTCGCCTTCGGACACGGCATCCACAGATGCATCGGGGCTCCTCTGGCGCAGATGGAGATGCGCATCGCCTTCCCCGCGCTGCTACGCCGTTTTCCCGGTCTGCGGCTGGCCGTGCCGTTCGAGCAACTCGCCTTTCGCGAGATCTCCATCGTCTACGGTCTCGATTCCCTGCCGGTCGCCTGGTAGCACCGCTCGCCGGGGAACGACCGGCTCTCCGGTCGTTCCCCGGCCACCTACCGATGTCCGAACAACCCACGGAGCGACAGGGCTGCGAGGCCGAACGCGTCCGCACATCCACAGGCGACGTTCATCACGCTGATGCCGATGGGTCTTCTCGGCAAGGCGTCAGGCTGACAGGATGATGTTCGTGTCCCCCCGGCATCCGGTGCTGCGCATGGCGCGAGCCCTCGTCTTCGCGACGGTGTGCGTCGTCATCTCCGCGGCCGGCCATGCCTTCGCCGGGGGCGGCTCCGTGCCGCCGGGCATTCTGGGCGCCGGGGCCCTGGCGGCCACGGTGCTCGCGTACGCGCTCAGCGGGCGTGAGCCCCGGCCCGAGGTCCTGCTCACAGCGAGCATCGGCACTCAGGCGCTTCTTCACGAGCTGTTCGCCCGGACGGCGACGTCAAGCGCGGAACATCTCGCCCACGGCGCGCACGCCGACCACGGGCATCTCGGCATCGGCATGGCGCTGGTGCATCTCGTGATCGGGACGATTTCCGGCTGGTGGCTCTACCGCGGCGAGGTCGCGATCTGGCTCCTGCTGTGCCTGCTGGCCATGGGCTCGGTCACGGTTCTGCGCTGGCTGCTCGGCGGCGCCACGCCGGTGACGACGCCGGTGAAGCAGGTCTCGCCGATCGCGTGTGCGCGGGCGTACGGCGGCAGGCGGGAGATCGTCTCAGCGATCCACCGACGTGGGCCGCCCGTGTCCGTCCTGGCCGGCTGACATCTGTCGACGTCCTTGATGGGCTTTTCCTGCCTCGGTGTCGCGATCGGGTGACAAGGCGGAATGCCATCCTGGGTACGCCGCATCATTCCGTGCGCCTCCGTCGGCGTAGGCGATGACACGCCTATTCCGGTCGCGCGACCGCCTTCCGGTGTAGCCGCGCGGTCATCCCGCCTTTGATTGGCGCCGGATGCATCACCGGATGCGTCAGTCGTCAGCTTGCTTCACTTCCCGGTCGACCGCCTGGTCCGCCGGTTCCTTCGCCGTGGTCCGCGCCGGGTCGCGGTCGGTCACGCCTACCCACCTTCCGCAGGAGCATGACCATGTCATCACCTCCCCGAGGTCTGTACGCGCGCGCCACCCCGCTCCGCCTCGCCGGTGTCACCTGCCGGCACGGCCGGCTCGCCGCGGTGGATCGCGTGGATCTCGACCTGGCCCCCGGCGAGCATCTGGCCATCACCGGCACCAACGGGTCGGGCAAGAGCACGTTGCTCCGCGCGATCCTCGGCCTGCACCGCGAGACCAGCGGCCTGATCGAGGTCGGCGGAGTCCGGGCGAGCGGGACGGCCGACTGGGCCCGGCGCCGATCGGAGGTGGCCTGGGTGCCCCAGCGGCAGACCGCGGGCCGCTTCCCGCTCCTGGTGAGCGAGTTGCTCGCGAGCGGCGGCCACATGGAGCGGTCGGTCCGTGCCGCCGAGGAGCTGGGCGTCGGCGACCTGCTCGACCGCCCGCTCGGCACGCTGTCGGGTGGCCAGTTGCAGCGGGCCTACCTGGCGCGTGCTCTGGGCCAGGTGGCGGCGGGCGCGGGGCTGGTGCTCGCCGACGAGCCGACGGCCGCGCTCGACTTCGCGGGGCAGGAGCAGGTGGCGGGCGTGCTCGCCGGGCTCGCGGTGACGGTCGTGGTGGTCACGCACGATCGGGCCGTGGTCGAGGCCAGTGGCCGGGTGGCCGAGATGGCGGCCGGACGGTTGCGGGAGATCGCGTGAGCTCGCTCGGCGTCCTGCTTGACATCCCGTCGGTACGGCTGGCCTTGGTGGCCCTGGTGCTCGGGTCCGTCGCGCTGCCGATCGTCGGGGTCTTCATCGTGGGGCTCGACATCATGCCGGTCCGCTTCGCGATGATGCACGTGGCGCTGCTGGGCATCGCGATCGGGCTGCTGACCGGGCTCGACCCACTGTTGTGCGCTCTTGTGCTGTGCGGGCTGACCGGCGGAGCGCTGACCCCGCTCGCCCGCAGCGCCACCGGCCTGTCCGGGGCGATGGGCCTGCTGATGACGCTCGCGGTCGCCGCCGCGCTGCTGGTGCTGTCGATCTCGGGCGTGAACGCCAACGGCGCCTTCGAACTGCTGTGGGGGTCGATCCTGGCCACCAGGCCCGCCGACGTGCTCGCGCTCGCGGCGCTCGCGGTCGTCGTCCCGCTGCTGTACGCCCTGCGCCGCCGTGATCTTGCCCTGCTCCTGCACGATCGGGAGCTCGCGCTGTGCTCGGGGGTCGCGGTCGAACGGCTGACCCTCATCCTGCTGGTCGTGGTCGCCGTGGCCATCGCGTCAGCGATCCGGCTGACCGGAGCCCTCCTCGTCGACGCGCTGACCCTGCTGCCGGCCCTGGCGGCACGCCGCGTCGGCCGTTCCCTGCCCGCCATGATCCGTTGGTCGGTGATCTTCGGCCTCGCGTTCAACGTGGGCGGCTTCTTCGTCTCGTTGATCTTGGACTTCCCGCCGGGCCCCACGCTCGTGCTCCTGGGCGGGGTGTGCACCCTCCTCCTCCATGCGGTACCCGCCGTTTACTCCCAACGAAGAAAGGCCATCTCCCGATGATTACCCTGCACCGACTACGCCTCGTGGCCGCCGTGACCGCCGTCGTCGCCCTCGCCACCGCCGCCTGCGGCGGCGACCAGAGCGGTACGGCGGCGACTCCCGCCGCCACAGCCAAGGGACTGAAGATCGTGGCCGCGTCCACATGGGAGGCCGGCTTCGCCAGGGCAGCGGGAGCCACCGACGTCGCCGTCATCGTCCCTCCCGGCGTTCAGCACGCGCCCGACTACGACCCGAAGCCGTCCGACCTGGCCAAGGTGGCCCAGGCCGACGTCGTGCTCTATGCGGACTTCGAAGGGTTCGCCGGCAAGATCAAGGATGCGGCGGGATCCAAGGCGAAGCTGATCGCGCTGACGCTGGACAACGCGCCCGCCACCGTCAAGAGCCAGGTCCAGCGGCTGGGTGCCGAGTTCGGCACGGCTGACGCCGCCACGAAGTGGATCGATTCCTTCGACACGAAGTATGCGGCGCTCAAGCAGAAGGTCAGCGCCGCCGCGGGCGGCACCCCGCCGGTCGTCGTCACCCAGGCGTTCGTCGCCTGGGCCGCCGACCTCGCGGGCACCACTCCTGCGGGCACCTACGGCCCCCAGCCGCCCACGGTGAGTCAGATCTCCGAGCTGGCCGCCAAGAAGCCGCAGCTCATTCTGGACAACTCCGCGATGCCCGGAGGCGACGCCCTGGCCAACGTCAACGCCAAACGGGTGGTCATCGACAACTTCCCCGGCCAGGGGCTCGACCTGCTGGAGGTGTTCCAGCGCAACGCCGACGCCCTCACCGCCGCACTCAGCTGACGCGCCGACCAGGGGCGGCCCTGCCCGTGGCCGCCCCTGCCCTGGAGGATCTCGTGGACACACCCGTGCTCATCGTCGGGGGCGGACCGGTCGGCCTGTGCACGTCGATCGCCCTGTCCCGCGCCGGAGTCGCCTCGACACTGGTCGAAAGACACCCCGCGAGCTCACCCTTTCCCAAGGGCCGGGCGCTCAGCATCCGGACCATGGAGGTGCTGCGCGGCTACGGCCTGGAAGACCGGGTCGTGGCGGCGCGGGTGCCCCGCGAGGAGAGCCTGCACTTCTACTTCGGCGCGTCGCTGACGGCCGCCGAGCACACCCGCAACAGCAACGTGCCCGACCCGGCCAGGGCCGCGCTCAGCTCCACCTTCACCGCGGCGAGGTCCCAGGACGTGCTGGAGCCGCTGCTCCGTGAGCACGCCGAGTCGTTCGCTCCCGCCCGGGTGCTCTTCGGATGGGAGCTGACCGGTTTCGAGCAGGACCCCGACAGCGTCACCGCGCGGCTGACGGGCGCGGACGGCCGGCCCTGCATTCTCCGCGCCGCGTACCTGCTCGCCGCCGACGGAGCCTCCGGACGCGTACGGGGCATGCTCGGCATCGCCATGCCAGGCGACCGAGTGCTGAGCCGTAACCTCGACATCCTGTTCGAGGCCGACCTGCGCCCGCACGTCGCCGATTGGCTCAGCCTGGTCTACAGCATCGCGGACCCGGCCCTGACCGGGACGTTCATGACTGTGGACAACCATGGCCGATGGCTGTTCAACCTCGTGCACGACCCCACCCGCCGGTCCGTCGACGGGCTCACCGCGGACGACTGCGCCGATCTGGTGCGGCAGGCCGCGGGCGTGCCGGACCTGGAGGTGAAGGTCGTCGCGACGCAGGAGTGGACGGCCTCGGCCATGCTCGCCGATCGCTACCGGTCGGGCCCTGTCTTCCTGGCCGGTGACGCCGCCCACCCGATGACTCCGTACGGCGGGTTTCGCAAGAACTGCGGCATCCAGGACGCCGACAACCTGGCCTGGAAGCTCGCCGCGGTGGTTGGACGCGACGCTCAGCAGGCGAACGGTCCGATCGCCCCGATGAGCATCGCGAGGCCCGCGGCCAGGAAGAAGTCTCCCCACACCAGCTCATGACGGGTGGCCACACCGTGGACGAGGTCGTAGCAGCCGTCGAGCAGACGGCCGTCACGCAGATGCGATCCCACCAGTTCGGCGAGCACACCTGCCGCCCGGTCGCGCAGGGCGGAGGCGACCCGGCCCTCGGCCAGCGCGGCCAGCTTGAGGGCTGCTACGGCCTCGATGGCCGCGGCGGAGGTGTCGGGCGGACTGCCCTGTCGCACGGCCGAGGCGGGAGGAACCGCGGGCGAGCCGGGCGCGAAACGGGCCGCGACGCAGGGCCGGGCGAGGATCCGGCGCAGATCGCCGGGTGGCAGGACCCGCCCCGTGTGCGCGGCGTCGGCGCAGGCGAGCGCCAGCCAGCCGATGGTGCGGCTCCAGCCGGGAGGCGGCTCGGGATGCGCCCGCCACATGCCGTCCGGTTGGAGCGCCCACGCGGGGACAGCCGTGTCGTCCGTCAGGTCGATCTGCAGGCGCAACTGCGCACCGGCGGCGGCGTCCCCCGGCGACCCGGCCAGGCCGAGCAGGGGCACCAGGCCGGGCAGGGCGTCGACCCTGGCCAGCTCACGGGGGCCCCCGAACGCCGTGCCCCACGGCACCATTCCCAGCGCGGGATCGAAGGCGTCCAGGCAGGCCTGTGCCGCACGCTCTCGCAGCGCTTCAGACTCCGGGCAGTCGCGTGCCAGGGCGGTGCCGTACCAGAAGATAAGGCCGCGGGCTGCGGTGTCGGCCTCGACCCAGGGAGCCAGAGCCGCCGTCCGCCTGCTCGCGGCGGCATGGGCGCCCTCGTCCCCATGCACGACGACCCGCAACCACAACAGACCAGTCCAGAAGCCGCCCGCCCATGAACCGCGAGCGGTGGTCGTCCAGCTTCCCGACGCCGGGTCGGCGTACAGCGGCCACCGTGTCGCGGCTCGCGACTCCGTTTCCGCCACCCGTTCCAGGATCTGGCCGAGGGCCCGCCGCTCCCAGCTCACGCGTGTGCCCTCGATCCGAACCACGCAGGCGCCGCGACGACGGCCGCCGCGGCGAACTCGCCGGCGACCAGCAGCCACGCCGGGCCATAGCCGGTGGCGTCGACGACGATCCCGAAAAGGGGAGGCCCGGCGGCGAAGCCGGCGAAGAAACCGGACGACACGAGCGCGGAGTCGCGGCCGGCCGTACGCGGATCCGCCCACCTGATCACCGCGACCATGCTGACGGCGTTGGCGGCGACGGCGAAGGCCCCGACGACGGCTGCCCCCGCCCATACCAGGAGGGACACGTTTCCGGAGGCGAACAGCAGCAGGGCGGCCGCGCAGGCGCCGGCCGCCAGGGGGGCGAGCAGCGCGTCGGCCCGGGGGATGCGTCCGGCCCGGCGTGCCCAGCCGACTCTGCCCGCGACACCGGTGACGCCGAGCACCGCGACCAGCCACCCCGCGACCACCGGGCTCAGACCGAGCCGCTGTGCCCCGTACAGCGACAGGTAGGTGTTGACCGCCGCGATGGCGCAACCGAGGAGGAAGGAGAAGAAGGCCAGGACGGCGACGCCCCTCCCGGGCGGCGCGGCCGGGCGCCGCGAGTCGGCCCGCGCGGGGTCGGGCGGCAGGGCGCGTGTCGCCCACACCGCGATGAGCAGGGCGATGGCCGCCGAGACAGCGACCGCACCCCGCCAGCCCGCCCACACGGCGACAGTGGCCAGCGGCAGTCCGGCCGCGAGCGCTCCGAGCTGGACGCCGGACTGTTTCCAGCCCGTGACCGCGCCGCGCCGGGTGGGCTCGACCACGGCCAGGATCACCTTGTTGGTGGCGGGATTGGCCAGCGCCTGCGGAAGCCCGCCCAGCGCCACCGCCAGCAGGAGCATCCACGACCCGCCGGAGACGGAGATCAGCGCCAGGGCCGCGGCCGCGATCACCAGCAGGGCGACGAGGCACCGGCGGGCACCGAGCCGGTCCACCCATCGGCCCGCCGTGAACGACAGCGCGGCGGCGATGCCGAAGCCTGCCGTGGTCGTCAATCCGAGCACCGCGCGCGGTACGCCCGCCTCCACCAGACGCGGGCCGAGCGCCCCGATGAGGAACAACTGCACCATGGAGACGCCCATCACAGCGGTGAGCAGTGCGGTGACGCTCCTCGTCCCGGCCGCCTCGTTCGGCGGACGCACCGGCGTTCGCATGGCCTTCTCCTCTCGCCCGGGATTCCGCCCGCAGTAGCGCGTGACGATCGCGCACCAGAAGTCGTGGGTGGGCCCCGGTGAGTTCCCGGACGGAGGGATTCCGGTGACGCCGTCCCGCCGGACGCGCGGGCCGCCGCCTCGTCCCGGCGACCTGTCCGCGCACCAGTCACCCGACGCCGCATCCTCCGAGCTGCTCAGCCACCGCCCGGGACGGAAGGAACGCTCACCATGTTCTCTGTCACCAGTGACCATCGATCTGCCGACGACCACCGGCTCACGGCTCGCCCTGGCCGCACGCGAAGGGACCTCCGAGGACGTGGAGGCGTTCGCCCGCGCGTTCTACCCTGACGTGCGCCGCTTCGTCGCCTATCTGTCCGACGTGCAGGCCGCCGACGACCTGACCCAGGAGACCTTCGTGCGGGCGCTCGGCAGTCTGCCGAGGTTCGCCGGCCGGTCGTCGGCACGCACCTGGTTGCTGTCGATCGCCCGGAGGGTCGTCGTCGACATGTTCCGCTCGGCGGCGGTGCGGCCCGCCGTCGCCGACGTCGCCGACTGGCAGAGTGCGGCCGAACGGTGCCTGCCGCGCGGACTGCCCGGTCACGAGGATGGCGTGGCCCTCGACGACCTGCTCTCCCGGGTGCCGCCCCAGCGGCGTGAGGCGTTCGTCCTGACTCAGCTCATGGGACTGTCGTACGCGGAGGCCGCCGTGCTGATCGGATGTCCGGTGGGCACCGTGCGCTCGCGGGTGGCGCGGGCCCGTCGTCAACTCGTCGCATCCCTGCTGGCCGCCGAACGAGCGGCCTGATCCGCTCGCGCCGCGGACACTGCTGGGGCCGGAGGCAGCTCCGGCCCCAGCAGTCGCTCAGCCTGATGTCAGCAAGCGATCGCGCAGCGCCCGCCGGTCGGGCTTGCCGGCGGGGTTGAGCGGGATTGACTCCACGACGAGCAGCGACTCGGGGTGCTTGCGCTTGTCGAGGCCATGCGCGGCGAGATGCGCGCACAGGCCGGGGAGGTCGACGGTCATACCGGGCCGCGCGACGAGGCACACGGCGAGCCGCTCACCGAACACCGGGTCGGGCACCCCCAGGCAGACCGCTTCGGCCACACCGGGATGAGTGGCCACGGCTCGCTCGACCTCGGCGGGACTGATGTTGAGTCCTCCTCGGATGACGATCTGCTTCAGCCTGCCCACCAGACGCAGACGCCCGTGCTCGTCGATCAGTCCCAGATCGCCCGTACGCACCCAGCCCTCGGCGGTTCGGTAGCGCTGGTTCAATTCGGGCGCCCCGACGTAGCACATGGGAGTCATCGGGCCACGGGCGATGATCTCTCCCACCGGGTCGTCGTTCTCGAGCGGGTCGATGCGGATGTCGGTGACCCGCGGATCCGGTGAGCCGACGACGGTGCCGGGCCCCGCGGCCGGCGGCTCCGGCCGCAGGCCGCCGTGGCAGTTCACCCCGTCGGCCGAGCCGTACAGGTTGACCACGGGACAGCCGAACCGCTCACGGGCCGCCGCGGCGGTCGGGGCGTCCAGGTCGGCGCCGCCGAGGACCAGCGCGGTCATCGGCGGCATCGGTTCCGGCACCGGTCCGGTGAGCATCTTGCGGACCATGGTCGGTACGGCCAGCACGTGCGTGGGCCGGTGGTCGCGGATCGCGGCAAGGGCGTGCTCGGGGGTGAAGTGGTCGAGCAGCACCAGCGTGCCGCCGTGCCTGGCCAGGGTGACGGCGGTGCCGTTGCTGCCGAAGGCGGAGGCCAGCGGGACCAGGAACAGGCACCGCGGAGGGCAGCCGTCCTCGATCAGGGTGGCGAGGAAGTTGCCGCGCCCGCCGGCCAGCGCGTTGTGCGAATAGGCGATCATCTTGGGATCGGCCTCGGAGCCGGAGGAGACGAGGATGCGGGCGGCCTCGTCGGGATCGGGCCGGGCCGGGACGAACCCCGGGTCGTACCCGGCCGTCAACTCGGCCCACGGCACGCTGCCCGCGGGCGCTTCGCCCGGTCCCACGGCGACGACGAACCGCAACGCGGGCAGCCGCTCCGCCGCCGCCACCAGATCGGCCGCATGGCGGACGCCCCGATGCTCCGAGGCGGCGATGACGGCCCTCGCCCCGGAGCGGCCGAGCAGCGAGACCGCTTCGGAGGCGCCCCTGCCGACGGGGAAGGGGAGCGCCACGGCGCCCAGGGCGGCCAGCGCCAGGTCGGCGATCACGGCGTCCGCGCCGTTGGGCAACTGGACTCCGACGACGTCGCCCTCGCACACGCCGAGCGCCCGCAGGCCCGCCGCCGCGGAGCGAGTGAGGATGTCGAGTTCGGCATAGCTCAGGTGTCCCGCCGCGTCGACGACCGCGATCCGGCCGGGATCGGCGACACGGTGCGCCCGGAACAGCGCGTACAGGTCGAGATCGGGGTAGGTGCCCTCGGCGGCCCACTCCCGGCGCAGCGTGGCCGGGACGAGGTCGATCAGCTGAGCGGTCATGAGAACCTCCAGGGGGTCGGCACGATGAGAGCCCCGTGCGCGTCACGGGTGAGGGCCGCGGCGAAGCGCGGATCGCCGGTCATGGCGTCGAGCGCGGCTGTCACCGCCGTGACGCGAACGCCCTCGGCTCGAAGGAAGCGGACCGCCTCCGCCGTGGTGATCTCGCCCTGGTCGCTCAGCCGGCCGCGGGGACCGGTGAGCTCCTGCGCCCGGGTGACGTCGTCGTCGGCGACGGCGACCCAGCCGTCGGCGGTGCGCAGGGGCCGCCGGAATCTCTCCGGGGCTCGGGGCTGTTCACCTCGGGCGGCCCGGAGTAGCGCGGGCCCGGTGAGCATCTCCGCCGCGCCCAGCAGCGAGGAGTCCACCCGTACGCCCCGCCGCTCCCGTTCGCGCAGCAGGAGCCCGGCCAGCACGGCCTCGGCCCCGATGAGGCCGCCGAAGACGTCGAGCAGCGTCATCAGCGACGGGGCCGGGGCCTCGCCCGACGGCCGCACGGCCTCGGCGAGGCCCGAGCGTGCCTGGACCATGAAATCGGTGCCCAGCGGCGCGTCGGGCAGCCGTCCCGCCCAGCCGCTCGTGTACGCGTACACGAGCCGGGGGTTGACGGCCGACAGATCGCCGTCGTCGAGGCCGAGGCGCTCGGCGGTGCCGGGAGCCCAGTTGTGCAGAAATACGTCGGCGCCCGCGACGAGGTCGAGCAGTTCGGCACGCCCCGCCGCCGACTTGATGTCGATCTCGACGGCCCCCTTGCCCCGGTTGAGCGCCAGCCAGCGCGCCGACAGTCCGCCGCAGGTCGGCGGCATGCCCCTGAGCGGGTCGCCACCGGGCGGCTCGATCCTGATGACATCGGCTCCGAGCATGCGCAGAACGCAGGTCGCCAACGGGGCCTGGATGCGCCGGCCGGCCTCCACGACCGTGAATCCGGCGAGCGGCCGGGCGATGTCGGCGGAGGCCGGCCTGCCGGCCGCACCCGCCGTGGCGCCCGGTCCCAGAAGGGACAGCAGCCAGGGCGCGTCCGCGCGCGAATCGGTCAGGCGGTCGACGAGCCGGGTGAGCACGCACAGCGACACGCCTGACCGATCCGCGGCGGCCCGTACGTTATCCCAGGTGTGCGCCCGCGCCCGCGCGTGCAACTCGGGCGGCAGAGGACAGCACGCGGTGGCGTACCGGAACTGGAAGGACCGCCAGGCAGAGCCCGCGAGGCGCTCGGTCGTCCCGAGGCGCTGCCAGAACGTCACCCACACCCGTGAGTCCAGCGTCTCGACCTCGAAGACGACGCCGTCAGAGGTGGTGAACGGCGGACCGCCCGGGGCGAGCGGCACCGCCTCGTCCTCCTCGGCCGCCGCGCAGGCCAGATACTGGGCCACGGCGAGCAGCCCGGCGAGGTCCACGGCGGTGCGCACGCTCTGGACGGCCAGGCCGCGATACCGGCCGATCAGGCCCGCCAGCAGCCCTTGCGACGCCAGGACTCCGGCGGCCATGGACAAGTAGTCGACCGCGAGCCCGCGGGGTGTGCCGTCCCGGCGGCCGTGCACGTGCGCCACCCCGGTGGCGGCCTGCGCGGTGGCCTCGTCGGTCACCTCCTCCGCCGGCGTGACGCCGGCCCAGGCGATCTCCGCGCTGAGGCTTCCGTCCACGCCGGTGAGCGTCACGACCCCATCGCTCCCGGTCGGTGTTCCTTCGAGGTCATGTGCTCCCAGAAGGCGGAGCTGGCGCGCGATCGTCGAGGTGAGCGAGGGCGGGCCGCCCGTACGCACCACGGCGTCGGTGAGCGGGAGGGCCGATCGAATCGTCTCGGGATGTGCCATGACTCTCCTTCCCCGCGGTGAGGCCCCGCGAGCCGTGCATGCCGCGTGTGGAACTCGTCGGCGTCTTTCGGCGACGTGTCCCGTGGAGGAGTCGTACGGATATTTCGCCGAGTTCCCGGAATGTCTGGAAGGTTGCAATGTCGGACTTTGAATGGGGCGAACCGGCCTGCCCGCCGCATGTCCGCCCACTGCGCGAGCGAGTGAGCGCGTTCGTCCGCGATCGGATCGTCCCGCACGAGGACACGTTCGACGCCGGTGGCAGGCGCGCTCGGGAACTGACCGAGCGGCTCACCCGGCAGGCTCGGACCGAGGGCCTGTGGGGGCTGGCGCTCCCGCGCGACCTGGGCGGGGCAGGACTGTCCCTGCTGGAGTACGCGCACGTCGCCGAGGCGGAGGGCGCCAGCGACCACGGCCCCGCCGTGCTCGGTGGATCGGCGCTGCTCGACCTGGTGACCCTGGCCGGGCACGACGCGTACCGCGAGCAGGTCGCCGATGGGCGGTTGTCGCTGTGCAACGCGATGACCGAGCCGGGCACCCCCGGATCCGACCCGGCCCTCACCACGACACGCGCGACTCGGGAGCCCGACGGCTCCTGGACGTTACGCGGCAGCAAGTGGTTCGTCAGCGGCGTTGCCGCTGCCAGCCTCGCCGCCGTGCTCGCCCGTACGGCCGGCGCGCCGCCCGGCAAGAACGGACTGTCGGTGCTGCTCGTCCCCACGTCCTCGCCGGGATTCCGGGTGGTGCGCGAGTTGCCCGTCCTCGGTGCGGGTGGTCAGTGGGAGATCGCCCTGGACGGCGTGCGCGTGCCGGCCGACCACCTCGTCGGTGAGGAGGGCGAGGGCCTGCGCGTGGTGGCGCGGCGCGTACGGCTCGGCCGTCTGCTTCGGTGCCTACGCTGGCTGGGCCAGGCCGAACGCGCCTTCACCCTCATGTGTGGGCGAGCCTGTGACCGGCGGACCTCCACGGGACGGCTGGCCGATCACCAGCTCGTCCAGAAGCTCGTCTTCGACGCGCTGCTCGCCATCAGGACGACCCGGCCGCTCGTCTTCGAGGCCGTCGCCCGTCTGGATGCGGGGCTGGACGCGAGAACAGAGACGGGCCTGGCGAAGGTCGCGGCCGCCCGCATGTTGCGGCAGGTGACCGACGCGGCCATCCAGGTCCACGGTGCGGAAGGACTGGGTCCCGACACCGCGCTGCCCCGGCTGTTCCGCACCGGCCGGACGGCCGGCATCCTCGACGGGCCCGATGAGCTGCACATCACGGCGACGGCCCGACGGGTGCTCCGCGAAAGCCCCGGAAGGTGCGGCGGGTCAGCGGAAGCGGCGCGGCCGGAGGCTGTCGCCAATGAGCGTCAGGCCGGAGGCGTCGACAACGGCGTCAGTACCGGTGCCCATCGCGAATGCGCGGAACCGCCTGAACCGGCGCGGCGGCGTCGTTGACACCGGCCCCGGCCGTGGCGTCCGTCTTCTCGCTGGGGAACGGCCGGGGTTGGCACGCGTCTCTTACTTGGTCGCGTTCTCCAGCGTGCCGCGCAGGCCGCTGGAGGTGAGGACCTGGTCGTCGGGCAGCTTCCTGCCGTCGAGCAGGACCGTGGGAGTGCCCTGGACACCGGAGGAGAAGGCCGCCTGGGTGTACTGCTGGACTTGGGCGGCATGCCTCTGGGATTCCATGCAGGACAGCACGGCCGAGTCGGTGATTCCGGCGTCGTCGGCGAACTTCTTCAAGTCGTCGACCGTGAGGGCGACCCGCTCGTCCGGCTGTTTGGCGAACAGTTCGTCGTGGAAGGCCGTCCAGGAGTCGCCGGGTACGCACCGCGCGGCGGCGGCGGCCCGCAGGGACCCCTGCGGATTGACGAAGGCGATCGGATGGTAGACGACCTTGATCTTGCCTTCCGCGGCGAACTGCTTGATCTGTGCGCCGTTGATGTGCTCGAACTCCTTACAGATCGGGCACTGGAAGTCCTCGTAGATGTCCAGCACCGGCTTCGTCGTCCCGGATCGGGCCATGACGACCGTCCCGTCCTCCTGAACGCTGACGGGGGCGAGGTCGCCGGCGTACGACGTGGGTTTCGTGCGGTTCATCTGCACGAGGATGGTGGCCACGGCGGCGACGAGCACCACCAGGCAGACGGACACGAGCACCAGTCTCCGGCGTCGCTTCTCCCTCTGCGCCTGCCGGATCCGCTCCTGACGCAGCCGCTCGCGCTTCGATGTGCTCATGCATCTCTCCTGATCTTCGAGATTCGGTCGTGCGGCGCGGTCACAGAGCCTCCAGCAGGCTCTGGCCGAGGTAGCCGTGGGAACTCGTCCCGGGTGGGACGGCGAACAGCGCGCTGGTCTCGTGCACGATGAACCGGCTGAGTTCGTCGGCCAGCGCCAGGCGCTGCTGGATCCGGGTGAATCCGTCCCTGGGGTCGCGCTGGAAGGCGAGGAACAGCAGCCCGGCGTCCGGCGCGCCGTCGGGCCGTAAGCCGTCGAAATAGGAGAACCCCTTCCGGAGGATCGTCGCCCCGCCGTTCGACGCGGGGGCGGCCTGCCGCACGTGGGCGCCGGGGCCGATGGCCAGCCCGCCGCCGGGGATCTGCTTGCCGAGGTCGAACGGGGTGAACTCGGTGCCGCCGGACAGCGGGGCCCCGGTGTCCTTGCGCCGCCCGACGATCTGCTCCTGCCGTTCGCGTGACAGGGTGTCCCACGCGTCGAGCAGCATCCGGATGCGCCGGAACACCAGATAGCTGCCTCCGCGCATCCACCCCGGATCGGTGGCGAAGATGTGCGTGTCGAACCCCGGCTCGCCCACTTTCGGGTTGCCCGTTCCGTCGAGCTGGCCCATGAGGTTGCGGGGGGTGGCTCCCTTGGCCACGGTGACTCCGTCGACCGCGTTGAAACCGCTCATCTGCCATCGCACGGCCGCCGTTCCGCGTGCCGTACGGCTCAGCGCCCGCAGGGCGTGGGCGACGACGACCGCGTCGTCGGCGGTCAGCAGCACGCCGATGTCGCCGTCGCCGCGCCCCGGGTCCAACTGGTCGCGAGGGAAGGGCGGGATCGCGGCGAGTTCGGCGGGAACGGCCATCGTCAACTTGCGCAACAGCGAGGCGCCGAAACCCACGGTGATCGTCAGAGAGGACGGCCCGTGACCCAGCGCCATGGCGTCGTCTCCCGGCACGGGCTCGCCCGCCGTCAGCAGCCGGGCGTCACGTGTCCATGTGCGCAGCAGAGCTTCCAACTGGCGGGCCGTGACGCCGGGGGCCAGGTCGAAGGCGGCGAACCACCCGTGTGCGGCGGCCGGGGCCAGGACGCCGGCCTGGTGGGCGCCGTCGAACGGAATGCGCCGTCCGCCCACCTCCTCGGCACGCTCCCCTCGCAAGACCGAGGCCGCGGCGTCGCCGCCCACCGCTCCCGCGACGGCCGCGACGCCGGCCGCCGAGGTCGCCGCCAGCACGCCGCGCCGGGTGAACCGGCGCGGTGCGCCCGCGGCGCTCATGGATTCGGAGCCGGGGGACGGTAGCCCACCGGCATAACGGGAGCGGTCACCGTGATCTGGCCGAGCTTGGCGAAGCTCAGCATGAGTGTCACGTGGTCGCCCTGCTTCAGAGCCCGCGCCGGCGACTCGATCATGATGTGGTAGCGGCCGGGGCTGAAAGCGACGGTGCCGTGTGCGGGTACGGTCACCGAGTGGAGCATCGTCATGGTGGTGCCGGTGTTCTCGTGCATCATCGACATGTCGGAGACGTCGGTGTGGACGCCGGTGAGCACGGCGGGGACGTTGCCGGAGTTGGTGACGGTGAAGTAGGCGGCGGCCACGTCCGGGGAGGCCGGTTGCGGAACGTACGCCCCTGTCACGCGCAGATCGGAAATCTTCATAGGCCCGGCGTGGCCGGTCGACACCCAGGCGATCGCGGCCACGACGGCGGCCACGACGATACCCGCGACGATCAGAGGCGTGCGGGTTCTCGCGAGAGCGGTCATGACGCCGCTCCTTGGCCGCCGGCACCCGGTGTGGAGCTTCCCAGCGTGACTCGCCCGAGCAGCTTGCGCAGGTCGGCCACGTAATCGGCGGACGATGTGCCCGAGCTGAAGATCAGGCGGCCTCGGTGGGTGCCGTCGAAGGCGATGATCTGGGCGCCGTGCGTCACCTCGTATGTGCCCTTCTTGGTCGCCGGCGGCTCCAGCGCGATCCCCACCGACTTGGCCGCGGACCGGATCGTCGCGTAGTCGCCGGTGAGCCCGACGAAGGAGGAATCGAAGGACGCGAGCCACGACTTGACGACCCCTGGGGTGTCCCGGTCGGGGTCGGTGGTGATGAAGACGACGGAGATCTTGTCGCGCTCGGGTCCGGTCAGATCTCTCAGGGCTGCGGCGAGGTCGGCCAGGGTGGTCGGGCAGATGTCCGGGCAGTGGGTGTAGCCGAAGTACACGAGCGTGAGCCGGCCCGCTGTGTCTCGCCGCAGGTCGAACGGCTTGCCGGAGGTGTCGGTCAGCGTCACGTCGGGCTCGGGAAGCGGCTGCTCCAGCCAGGTTCCGTGGAACTCGCGCGCGGGGCCGAGCAACCGTACGGGCGCTGCGGCGGTGTCCGCCGATCCCGCGCAGCCGGCGAGCACTCCGGTCAGGAGCAGCAGGGCGAGCCCGGCCGCCGATCGTCGCACAGCGGACCTTCGCCGGGGCGCCGCCGAAGTAATTGGTGGATGGGTCAAGGTCGTTCCTCGTTCTCGGGCAGGCTGACGGCACGCCTGACCAGGACGATGCCGAGGACGACCACAGGCGGCCCGGGGCCGTGGACGGCCCGGTGCTTCAGACGACGCGGTGCCTTGCCCGGACGAGATCCGGCGCGGTCAGGCGGGATGAAGGGAGATACGCCGTCGCCTCGGGGGCCCCCGACGGACCACGGTGTGCCGGAGCGCGGTCGTGGCCGAAAGATCGTCTTCGTCGTGCGACACGGGCGCCGCGCCCGGGTGGGTGGGGATCGCCACAGGCCCGATAAGAGCGAGAACGCGGCAGAGGTGGGCTGAGACGGCGAACGCCAGCGAACGCAGGGCCCGCCAGAGCGCGCGTTCACCCACCGACAGCCAGAAGGCGACCAACGCGCCCGCCACCGCGTGCGCGGCGAACATCGCCGGGACAGACATCCCGTGATGTGCGGGGATCGCGCCGTGCGCGAGGGCCACCGAGGCCGTGTGCCCCGGCATCATGGTGTGTGCGCCGACGCTGTAGGTTCCGTCCGCCGGGGTCGTCCAGGTGAACCACGCGTGTAGGTAGAGCTGGACCGCCTCCACCGCCGCCAGAAGCCAGCGGGTCGACCGCTCGTGACCGGCCAGCCGGTAGCCGATCATCGTGACCAGGCCTAATGCCATGCCTACCGACCATGCCGGCACCGGCCGCGGGGCCATCAGATCATGACCTACCTGGGACAGGCCAACGCACACCAGGGCGAAAACCCCGGCACGCATCAGCCGAAACCATCCAGGCGGGCGCCGCACGACCTCCACCTCTGCTCTACGCCGCGTAGAGCAGCAGTCTACAGGCGGACCCGCGCGGCAGCGCTAACGGCAACATATCTACTTCTGTTGTCAGCGATCCAAGTTGTGTTCTTTTGTGGTGAAAGTCGGTAATCTCGTCGCTGTCGGTCTTATCGGTCCGAGCCGAATCTCCCTATTCAGGGGCCGTATTTCGTGGAGAGCAGAAGTGACCATGGCGCGCTGGTTGGGCCGGTTGCTTCTGCTGATCATCGTCGGTGTGCTGGCGATGGCCGCCTTGGCGGCGCCTGCTTCCGCCCACGGCCAGCTCGCGATGTCGACACCGGTCAAGGACAGTACGGTGCGCGAGCCGATGGAGTCCCTCGCGCTCTACTTCACCGAGGCGCCCGCTCCGAACGCGTACTTCGCGGTCACCGCTCCCAGCGGTGCCCGGGTCGACCGGCCCTGGACGCACGGTGGACCCAAGCGCCTCGACAAGCCGGTCCAGGAGTATCACCTGGTGAACGGCTTCTGGGAACCGAGCGTGTACAACACCGGATACCCGGCGCAGATCCCGGTCGCCTACTGGCCGGAGCGGGGCGAGTACGTCGTCCGGTATCTGTCGATCGCCTCGGACGGGGAGCCGGTGCAGGGTGAGCTGCGGTTCACCTACAAGGGCCCGACCTCGGGACCGCCGAAGGGCTGGCAGGCCCCGGACGACGAGCCCGACCCCAGCCTGCTCGCCTCGGCCGAGCCAGGAAGCGGCGCCCAGCCCCCGGCGCCGCAGAGTGGGGGCAGCCCGGCGGCGATGGGCCCCGCGGCGCCACAGGCTGGCGCCGGCGCGGCCGCGGTTCCCGAAACCGGTGGCAGTCAGGGCGCCGTGCCCGAAACCGGCACGGCCGGCACCGCCGCGAGGGCAGCGCAGCCGGGCGACTCCGGCAGCGGGTTGTCGGTATGGCTGGTGCCCGCGGTCCTGGTCGTCGGAGCGGGCGTCCTGGTGGTGCGGGCAGCGCGGAGACCTGCGCCCGTCACCCCGGCGCCCGGGCGGCCTTCCGGCCGCCCACAGGCGAAGAAACCCGCACGCGCGGCGTCGTCGCGCACCCCAGAGCGTTCCAAATCCACCAGGCGACGCTGACGCGCCACCACCCCTTCAGGAGAACCCCCCCATGATGATCGTCCCTGCCCGCCTGCGCCCGCTGCTCGCCGCGCTCCCGCTCGGCGTGGTCCTGCTGATGGCCACGTCTGCCTGCGGCGGGTCGGATGCCGCCGCCCCCGCCCAGTCGGCCGCCCCGGCATCCGCCGAATCGGCTCCCGCGGCCCCTGCGGAGTCAGCAGCCGCCGCCCCCGCCGATTCGGCCGTGAAGGAGATCACGGTCACCATCGCCGGTCGGAAGGTCACCCCGCCGCCGGGACGGATCGAGGTGACCAAGGGCCAGACGGTGCGGATCACGGTCACCGGCGACGCCGCCGACGAGGCGCATCTGCACGGGTACGACAAGGAGGCCGAGCTTCAGCCCGGCACCCCGGCGAGCATCGAGTTCGTCGCCGATCAGACCGGTCTGTTCGAGATGGAAACCCACGGCTCGGGACTGCAGCTGTTCCAGCTCGTCGTGCGTTAGGCCGCCGGGATGCTGCTGGCTCACGGCGTCGGGGGCCGTCAGGACCTGCCGATCCCGTTCTCGGCCGCGCTGACCGGCGCGGCCCTCGCGTTGCTGGTGTCGTTCGTAGCGCTCGGCGCGCTGTGGAAACAACCGCGCCTGGACGCCGCCCTCACCGCTGCCCGCTCGGTGCCCGCCGCCATCCAGACGGCGGTGACCTCGCCGGCCTGGCGGTGGGGCTGGCGGATCGCCGGGCTCGTCGTCGCGGCGTACTTCTGCATCGGGCTGATCTTCGGGCCCGATCGGGCCGACAACCCCACGGCGGGGGCGTTCTACGTCCTGTTCTGGGTCGGCCTGGTGCCGCTGTCGGTGCTGTTCGGCCCGGTGTGGCGCGGCCTGAGCCCGCTGCGGACGCTGCACCTGCTGGCCTGCAGGGGACTCGGACGCGACCCCGAACTCGGCCTGCGGCCACTGCCCGTTCGCGTCGGATACTGGCCCGCCTGCGCCGGTCTGTTCGCCTTCGTCTGGCTGGAACTCGTCGCCCCCGAACGGGCCACCCTGCCGGTCATCGGCGCCTGGCTCGCGGCCTACGCCGTGCTCATGCTCGCCGGAGCCGTCGTCTTCGGCTCCCGGTGGTTCGACCACGCCGATCCGTTCGAGGTCTACAGCGACCTCGTGGGCAGGCTCGCCCCGTCGGCGAGACGCGGCGACGGCGCCGTGGTCTGGCGTAACTCCCTCGACGGCATGGCCGGGCTGCGACCGGCGCCGGGGCTGACGACGCTGGTGGTCGTGCTCCTGGGCTCCACCATGTACGACAGCCTGTCCAACGCCCCGGTGTGGGTGCGCTTCGTTCAGGAGAGCGCGGTGCCGGCCCCGGTCACGGGCACCGCGGGCCTGGTGGCCGTCATCGCTGTGGTGCTCGCGGCGTACCGGGCCGCGACCGCGCTCGCCGGCCGATGGGGCGCGGCCGATCCCGGCATGACGGCGGGCGAGATCGCTCATTCGATCGTGCCGATAGCCGTCGGATACGTCGTCGCCCACTACTACACCCTGTTCCTGCTGGAGGGGCAGCGGACCATCGCCCTGCTGTCCGATCCGCTGGACACCGGCGCGGACTGGCTCGGCACCGCCGGGTGGACCATCCAGGCGTTCGGCACCACTCCGGCCGGGGTCGCCACCCTCCAGGTCACGGTCATCGTCATCGGCCACGTGCTGGGCACCGTCCTGGCGCACGACCGCGCGCTGGCCCTGTTTCCCCGCCGGACCGCCGTGCTCGGGCAGATTCCCCTGCTCGTGCTGATGGTGGTCTACACCGTCGTGGGGCTGCTTCTCCTGTTCGCCGCCTGAGGCGCGAAGGGAGCCCGTGACGAACCGCGAGAGCCGGGCCCGCTACTACAGGCCCCAGGCTCCGTAGTCACACCCTGTCCGCACCTCAGGTCGTGCATGAGGGAGACGGCACCGCTCACCAGGCGATTCGCTCGGGGAGCGGGACGATGAGCAGGCCGCTGGGAGCCGACCTGCCCGCCTTACCGGGCGTGTGAGCGATGCCCGGCCTCCCCCTGATGCCCGGGTATCGGGGGGCTATCACCGCAACTTGCGAGTGCGCGGCTTTCGGCTGCTGTCCCCGTCATGCCGGTGGTTGTGGTGGGCGGCGTTGCAGGGTGAACCGGGAGGCCATGAAGCGCCACATGAGGTACAGCGTGGCGAGCACCGCGATGAGCCCGCCGACCGGGTAGACGGGGAAGCGGACCACGGTGGCCTGCAGGGCGTGTGGCGAAAGGCCTTCGCGTGTGACGGCCACCGTGATGTGGAGAGCGGGGCAGTGAAACCGCTTCAGCTGGATGAAGAATCGAAGCCTTCGCGTATGGCGTGCAGTGCTTCGTAAAGATCGTCCCAGGGAAAGAAGACCGCTCCTGGGGCGCCTGAGTTGGGGGCGGGGAGACGGTCCCAATCGAGGATTATCCGTACGCCCCATTCCTCGAGCCGGGCCACGCTGCTGGGGAAGGCGGGATGCCTCGCGAGCGCATGGTTGGGCCAGGGGACGGCGACGATCGGCAGGCCGAGCCCGAGGGCTTCGTTCAGCAGGCCCAGTGCCAAGGTGTCGCTGATGCCCTGGGCCCACTTGTTGGTGGTGTTGAAGGTCGCCGGGACGACCGCCATGGCGTCCGCCGGGGGCAGCACGTCCGGCTCCTCGGGCCGCTTGTAGTCGTGCCGTACGGGATAGCCGGTGAGCTTGCTGAGCCGCTCGGCGTCGGTGAACTTCGTGGCTGACGGCGTCGCGATGATGCAGACCGTCCAGCCGTCCGCCGCAAGGCGCTCGACGAAGGCGGGAAGCTCACCCGCCGGCCGGCCTCCGCACGCGATCACATACAGAACCGGCTTGCTTTCTGCCATATCCCGCCGTTCCCCATTCCTCTGCGATCACCATCGGTTACTATCCGCTGACCCACGGACACGGTTACCGTGGTCGAGGCGAACACTACGTCCCCAACGTGAGGTCGTGCCATGGCGACTGAGCACGTGGAAAGTGGAGAGCTGGACCGGCGCATCGGCAGGCGCGTCCGAGTGCTTCGGTTGCGCCGAGGCCTTGGATTGCGCGCGTGTGCGGAGTTGTGCGGACGGACGGAGGAGTGGCTGCGTCAGGTCGAGCGCGGCGAGCAGCGCCTGGACAAGCTCTCCACCCTCGTCGCCCTGGCGAACGTGCTCGGCGTACGAGATCTGAGCCTCATCGTCGAAGACCGGCTTCAGGGCATGACGTGCGCCGTCACCGAGGGCGGCAGGATCCGGCACGAGGCTGTTCCCGCCATTCGCCAAGTGCTGTCCACGCCGATCTATCCGCCGCAGCCCGTGGATGACCTGCTCGCCGAGAGCGAGAAGCTGCGGAGTCGGCTGGCCGTCGCCTGGTCGGCCTGGCATGGGTCGGCTCGGCCGTACACCGCTCTGGGCGCGGTGGCGCCCGGCCTGCTACAAGACGCACTGAACCTGCACCGAGCGGCCGCGCCCAGCATGCGGCGCACCACCTGGGCGCTTCTCGCCGAGACCTTCCAGCTCGCGCAGCGTTTCCTCTACTGCGTTGGGGAGGCTGAGCTGGCGGCCCGCGCAGCCGACCGTGCGATGGTCGCCGCCGAGGAGACCGACGATCCGCAACTGATCGCCATCTCCGCCTGGACTTCCACGATGGCCGCACTTGGGCGCGGCCAGACTGACGAGGCATTCGAAGTGGCGTCGACCGCGGCGACCTACTTGGAGCCGAGGTCGAGCTCCTCACAGGCCGTGCTGTCGGCGTGGGGTTCCTTGCACCTGTTCGCCGCCATCGCCTGCGCGAAGAACCACCGCGGCGCCGACGCCTGGCGGCACTGGGACCGCGCTCACAGGGCCGCCTCCGCTCTCGGTCCTGCTCACCACAACCCTCTGACGATGTTCGGCCAGGCCAACGTCGCCATTTATGGCGTCGCGATCGAGGTGGAGACAGGGCGTTCCAGCGCGGCGATCGACCGGGCCAAGGCCATCACCGTCTCCGCCATCCCCTCGACGAATCGGCGGGCCCAGCACCTGCTGGACCTGGCGCGAGGGCACATGCGGCAGCGGGATTTCGACGCGGCCCTCACCTGCCTCCGGATGTCGGAGACACAGTCGACGGAGACCGTCGTCTTCAATCCGCTCGCACGGCAGACCATCGGCGAGATGATCGAGGCGAGGCACCGTCCTCCGGCTCTGTTGCTGGACCTCGCGACAAGAGCCCGCGTCATCGCCTGAATGCCACCCCCAACCGCTGGTTGGGTTTGCCCACGTGAGCCGGCCGTACGGTCGCGCCATGAGTACGCAGCTTGCCGATCCGGCGGTGGTCCGCGACGCCCTCCAGTCGCTCGCCGCCGCACTCGATGGCCGGGGCTTCGCCGCGCGGCTCCGCGGCGGTGAGGGGTCTTCGCTCCACCTGTTCGTGATGAACCCTGAGGCTCCCGTCCTCACGGAACACATCATGATCGCGCCGGATGCGGAGGGGGAGTGGAGCTTCTGGTTCCCCTGGCCCGAACGGATCGCCCTCGTCACGAATGTCACCGAGGCCGCCGAACGCATCGAGCGTGTGCTGGCCGAGGTCGACCGTTAGCCGGAGCACACCCGTATGGTCTCGCACGGTGCACCTCGCGGCGCTCCCAAGGACGCGCAGCTTCCCGCGCCGTTCCACGGCGTCCACGTCGCGCCACCGCAGACAGGCTGCGAAAGGCTCGTGTGGAGGAAACCGACGGCGCGGTGCACACACCTGCGGGTACGACGGCACACCTGTGAGTGCCAGCCGGTGGTCTACGAGCTGTGCGTTTCCGGCGGCCTGGTGTTCATCCGCCGTACCGTCCGCAAGCCGGCCGGTCTGTCCGTACGCGAGACGGAGTGGTTCCTGACGGCCAGAGCCATGGAGCTCTGGCAGCGCCTGCTCACCGGGCAGGCCCGATAGCTCCCCCTCCACCAGCAATCCCACGTCAGAAGGAGAGTGCCTCAATGACCCTGAGCGCCCAGCTCGACGCGTTCGCCGTCGAATTGCCGGTCGCCTTCGACCCGCGCTGGAACCGTATCCCCGGGATCACCGTGGACGGAGCCACCATCACGGTCGACCCCGAGAAGTACTTCTTCCGGTTCGAGAACTCCACCTGGCTCCTGTGCGACTGGAACCTCGTCGCCGGCCAGCTTCTCGGCATCGAGGAGTCCGCGGAGACCGCTGTCGAACAGCTTGCCTTGGAGTTCGTGCAGGAGCACGGCTACTCCACCTCCGACGCGGGCCGGGTGCTGGCCACGGCCTGGGAGGTCTACAGCTACCTGTTCCGTGAGGAGCACCTGCCCACCCTCGGCCTGCCCCAGATCACCGCCGACCACCTGCGGATGCTCCGCGAGGCCGCCACCTTCATGGCGCTCAACAAGGTCGAGCTGGACGGCCACATCTCCAACGTCGGCCCATGCTGGTTCTTCCCCGCCGCGACCTCCGTCGTCTACGAGCTGGACGAGGAGGAGGGCGGCATGCTCGACGAGGTCTACCACGGCACATGGTTCAACGAGTACCGCCGCATCGAGTCGATCAAGGCGCACGCCGCGCTCGGCGGCCGGCTGGTCCATGGCTGCCAGTCGGTGCCCAACCAGTCGGGCGGTGCCTGCGTGCCGTACGGCGCCTCGATGCAGACCTTCCGCACCGAGCTGACGAGCTTCCGCGAGGAGTGGCTCGCCAAGGTCTACGCCTGTCGCACCGCCAGCTGACTCTTCCCGTACGGCCCGCGCTTCGATGAGCGCGGGCCGTGCGCCCCAGATGCCGAAGGAGTAACCGTCGTGCATGAGTTGACCGTCACCCGGCTGTGCGCCGAGTTGTGTGCCAAGGCGAGGGTCCCGGGTGAGCCGAAACGTGAGCCGATGCGTGCCTGGTCGCTGTCGGCGGTGGAACGCCTGCACTTTCCCGACGGCTCCACGGCTATCTTCAAATTCGCCGCCGAGCCGTTCACCGGCGAGGACCGGGCGCTCAAGCTGGCCGGCGTTCATGGCGTACCCGTCCCCGAGCTGTACGCCTCCGCCGTCAGCGGCGGCATCCTCGGCATGCTGATGCAGGACCTTGGCGAACCGGTTCGGGAGGCAGCGGACGACGACGGGGTCAAGGCGGCGGTTGTCCTCCACCGGGTTCGCCCCTCGGAGATCCTGCCGACGACCATCGACGCCGACGAACTGCGGGCCCTGCCCTTGCGGGCGCTCGCCCACCTGGACTACCTGCGGCAGGTCCGTCGCTGGAAATCCACTCTCGACATTGCCGAGATGCTCTCCGCGCTGGACAAGGTGGCTCCCGTACGTGCTCAGGGGGCGGAGCTGGCGCCGTTCGGGCTGTGCCACTCGGAGTTCCACCCCAGCTCGCTGCAGGTCGGGCGGACAGGATGGCGGCTGCTCGATTTCGCCCGCGCCTTCAACGGCTCCGGCCTGCTCGACTTGGCCTCCTGGCCTGGAACTCAACAGCCCGCCAACGTGCAACGGGTCCGTCGGCTGATCGAAGCCTACGTCGCCGCCGGCGGATCGCAGGAGGCCTTGGCGCCACGGGGTGGCCTGTCCGCCGAGGCGTGGGCCCTCGGCTGGCACCGGGTCTGGATCGTGGAGTGGTTCATGGACCAGACCGTGCACTGGATCAACGACCCGAGCAGCGATCCGGTCTACATCAAGGCCGTTCGGCGTCACCTCCGTGAAGCCGTACGGCTGCTCGCGCCATGAACCGCCAGGCATGGCAGGAGCACGCCCGGCAACGTCAGGCTGTCGAGTCGGCAGCGCCGGCGGCGGCTCCGCCTCGCATGTATTGGACGCCGGAGCCTGACGGCGGGCCAGGAGCCGAGATCCTGGGACACCTCGCGTGTGCGCGCGTTCTCGAGTTGGGGTGTGGCCCGGGCCATCACCTCGCGCACCTTGTAGGAGTCCATGGCGCCACTGGGGTCGGCGTCGACATCTCGGAGAGGCAGATCGAACGGGCGCGCACGCGCTATGGGCACCTGCCGGGGATCTCCTTCGTCGCTGCCGACGCGGTTGAGTTCCTGGAGGCGTCGTGCCATTCGCACGACATCTGCTACTCCGTCTTCGGCGCCGTGGGACTCACCTCGCCGAATGTGCTCGTGCCGTTGATCGCGCGGGTGCTGCGGCCCGGCGGAGTGTTGGCCTTCGCCGTTCCGCATCCCAGACGCAGTGACCGGGACAGCACGTTGTTGTTGCCGTCCGGCGGCAGAATGCCGATCCGCCGCTGGGAGCCGAGCGTGCTCGCCTGGGTCGCGCTGCTGTTGGCAGCCGGTTTCCGGGTCAAGGACCTCCAGCACCTGGGTGAGTCGCCGGCAGGCCCGAACACCTTGCTCGTTGTCGCCCGTAAATCATGACGGTTCGAGGAGGCTGTCGTGCCCGAGGTTTATCTGCTCATCGACGTCGACGGCGTGCTGATCCCGTTCCCCGACAGCGAGGGGAACGGACCGGCTACTCACGTGAGGCACAGCGTCGTACCCACCGGCTATGACGCGGGCTCACCGGTTCCCATATGGCTGGATCCCACGCACGGGCCCATGCTGGCTGAGCTGATCAGCGAGCTGCCTCTGACACCGGTCTGGTGCACCAGTTGGCGTGGCGACGCCAGCCCCTTGATCGGCGCCAAGCTGGGCCTGGAGCCGTTCGCGCATGTCGAACTGGCGCGTCAGGACATCACGACGAGCCACCCCAACGGCTACCTCTGGAAACGGGACGACGTCTCGGCCTGGCTCGGCACAGCTCAGGCCGTCTGGATCGACGACGACTTCACCCCCGCCGACCACGCCTGGGCCGCAGGCCGGACGGCAGCAGGAATTCCCACCTTGCTCGTCCAGCCGGATCCCAGAGTCGGGCTGCTGCCGACGCATCTGGAGACGATCCGTTCGTGGATGGCCGAACTCGTCAGCATGCCCTCCCGGCCCTTCACGTCCCTGCGCGATTGATACGAGCGTCGCCCGAGCAGCCCGTCAGCAGATGGGCTTGCGATACCGGGATAGGCGCAGTTCGTATCCCGTCTCCGCGCCAGCGGCGGTGAGTGCCGTGCCGCCGCTGGTCGTGGCGTTCCGAGCAATGCTTAGAACCTGTGGATCTTCAGGGAAGGGGTGTACCTTCCCGATGATCATGTAGGTCTCATGCATGACCGACGCGCCAACGTCGGTCGGGAAGGCACACCCGTGCTCACCGTAGTCCCTGACCCCGCTGACGGCGACCGCCGCATGACAGACGGCCCGGTCTCCTCCTCCCTGATCGACGAGATCGTCCGGGAAGGCGCCCGCAGGATGCTCGCCGAAGCGCTCAAAGCCGAAGTCGACGCCTATATCGCCCAGTTCTCCGATCAGCGTGACGACGATGGACGCCGTCTGGTCGTGCGCAACGGCTACCACGCCGCGCGCGAGGTGCTCACCGCGGCCGGCGCGATCGAGGTCAAAGCGCCCAGGGTCAACGACAGGCGCGTCGATGAGGTCACCGGCGAGCGCAAGCGCTTCTCCTCGGCGATCCTGCCGCCCTGGGCGCGCAAGACACCGAAGATCACCGAAGTGCTGCCCTTGCTCTACCTGCACGGCCTGTCCTCCGGTGACTTCGTCCCGGCGCTGGGGCAGTTCCTCGGCTCGGCGGCCGGCCTGTCGGCGCCGGTCATCACGAAGCTGACCGAGCAGTGGAAGGCCGAGCAGCGCGCCTTCGCCGACCGTGACCTGTCGGGCGTGGACTACGTCTACCTGTGGGCCGACGGGGTGCACGTCAACGTCCGCCTGGAGGAGCACCGTTTGTGCCTGCTGGTGATGATCGGCGTGCGCGCCGACGGCCGTAAGGAGCTCATCGCGCTGTCCGACGGCTACCGCGAGTCGACCGAGTCGTGGGCCGACCTGCTGCGCGATTGCAAACGGCGGGGGATGCGCGCGCCGGTGCTGGCCGTCGGGGACGGCGCACTGGGGTTCTGGGCCGCCCTCGGTGAGGTGTTCCCGCAGGCCAGGGCTCAAAGGTGCTGGTTTCACAAAATCGCCAACGTGCTGGGAGCCATGCCGAAGTCCGCACAGAGCGGCGCGAAGAAGGCGTTGGCGGAGATCTGGAACGCCGAGGACAAAGACCACGCCCTGGCGGCGGTGAAGGCGTTCCAGGCCGCTTACGGGGCCAAGTACGGCAAGGCCGTGGCCAAGGTCGTCGACGACGTGGACGAACTGCTGGCCTTCTACGACTTCCCAGCCGAGCATTGGGTGCATCTGCGCACGACCAACCCCATCGAGTCGACGTTCGCCACAGTCCGGCACCGCACCAAGGTCACCAAAGGCCCCGGTTCACGGGCGGCAGGGCTGGCCATGGCGTTCAAGCTGATCGAGTCGGCCCAGGCCCGCTGGCGCGCGGTCAACGCACCCCACCTCGTCGCCCTGGTCCGCGCCGGGGCCACCTTCGTCAACGGCAAGCTCGTCGAACGCCCCGACGATCAGCCCTCACCAGCAGCTGCTTAGGAACTCGTGATCCACAGGTCTTGACGATTGCTCTGGCGTTCCAGATCCAGGGCAGTACGTGGTGAATGGGGGAGGGGCCGGGTGAGGCGCAGATGGCCTGCCGTAGGGATAGGCGCAGCTCCTGCAGATCCTGCAGGTCCGTCACCGCGTGACTGAGGGCCCGTTGCCGTCCGTCCCGGGCGGTGGCATCGACAAGCGCCATCGCCTGCTTGAAAGGGTCGGCCGTCGGCTGCGTGTCAGCGACGGGAGCCTCGAGCTCGGTGCCCGGCACTACCTGGAGCCGGGCTGTGCGCCAGGTGCTCCAGTCGGTTCCGATGCTGTCCAAGGCGGCCAGCAGTAGTTCGACGGCGCGCCGCTCTGCGTCGTCGCCGTTTCCCCACACAGCGGTGATCAGCGGAGTGACCTGAGCCCAGGTGAGGTGGTTGAAGCGCCTGGGCGGCCGGCGGTGTGTGAGGCATCGGCGGAGTCAGGTAGGTGAGGTCGATGCGGCGAGCCGGATGATGATGTTCGGCGAGGTCGAGGTACCCCGAGAGCTGCCCTTGACGGTGACTTGCGGTCTCGGTCTTCAGCTCGATCATCCACAGGCGCTCGGGCCAGAGCATCGCGTAGTCCGGTGCTCCGCCCTGTTCGTCGTCATGCCGCCGTGGAAGGTCGAACTCGTCGACGAACTGCGGCCGAACATCCCAGGCGCCGGTGCCGAACGAGAGCGCGTCCAGCTCAAGCAGGAAACGGGCTCCGCGGTCCGAGGGAGCGTTGGGCGTATTCCACCGTGGATAGGGCCCGCCGAGGATCAGCATGGTCAGCAGCCGCTGGCAATATTCTTCCCGGCCGAGCCGGAGCCGTCCTAAAAGGCGCAGAGGATCTTCGGTCGCCATGACCGTCACGATCTCACGGCTCGGCTCGGGCCGCCCAGGGCCAGGATGGCGGAGCGCACGAGAGCCGGGGAGACAACCAAAGTCTTCCCGCTCCCCGCCACTACCTCGTCGGCTTGCTTGCCTGCCGTCCGCCGTCGGAGTTGGACCTTGAGGCTGCCGTGACCGCGCCGACGGGAGCCCCCGGGATATTCGAGGTGTACTGCGATGCCGTCGCGCTGTTGGCCACGGTGTTATCGTCGAAGAGTGCCGAGACCAGGGCGGGATCTCGGCGGCGGTCCAAGATGGACAGCGCGACCATGACGCTCGGACGTTCCGCGGGAGTCGCAGTGTCGAGAGCGGCCCGGTTCAGATCCGCAAGCACCGCGTTCGTGTAGCCGACGACGTCTCGGTACGCCCCCACGAGGGCTCGTACCCCGGATGCTCCCACCTGGCCGTTCACGGCAGCGGTGGTTCTCGACATCGCGTGGATCGCTTCGATCTGGCCAGGGGCGGTGACCTGCGCCAGATCACGATGGCCGAGTACGGCGAGGGCTTCTACGGCATGCCGGACGGAAAGCAGAATTTGCGACATGTCCGCGGTCGTCGGCGCCAGCTCGGCTGGGGACTTCAGCGCCGGCAGGTTCCGCAGCTCGAAGGTCCACTCCGGGTTGGCCGAGATGAGACGGCCCAGGCGAATGGTCATCTGGTCAAGGTGATCCGCGGGGCCTGGACGCCGCTGGTCGAACAGGAGCCGCTGCCAGCGGTGCCGTACGGCTTGCCAGCGGTCGAGCACACGGTGAAGACCTTCCGCCGATTGGCGGAGTGCGCGGCGGACAAGCAGTTCGCGGGCGGGATGCAGTTCGATGTGCCGTCGGGTCAGCATCGTGACCGCCTGGTAGGCGCAGTGGAGGGCCACGACGGCGGCGGTGGCGTTGCGCCGGCAGTCCGCGGACGACAGCTGCCCTCCCGCCTCGGGCTGGGCCGTGCGTATCCCCTCGGCGTTCGTGATGATCCCGGCGCAGAGCTGCTCGACCGAAGCGGTCGCAGGTAGCGCGGACGGTGGCTGGGTCGCCCTGAGGGGTACGGCGGCCAGCGTCTCGGTGGCGCCCGGCGCCGTCACCCGGAAGGCGATGTCACCCGCAGTCTGCAGAGCGGTGACCAACCGGTCGAGCCGTACGCTGTCCAGACCCGCCCTGCGCACTTCGGCTCGGGCCGCCTTCATGACTCGGCCGAGGAGCTGTGCCTGGCGTGCCACGATGTCCAGCACCGCGTGCCGGACGCTCATGTCCTCGATCGCGTTCGCCCAGTCCGACCGTGGGTTGTAGTGCGTCTTCAGCAGGTCATGGCCGGTGCCGAGGGCGAGCGCGGCGCCGGCGACATGGACCGGAACGGGATGCGCGGTGTTGCGATTCCGGCCGGTGAGTTGCCGGTCGAGGTCGCGTAGGATCACGTCGGCTTCCTGCAGCAGGACGCGCGGATGGTTCACCCGGTCCCACAGATGGGACAGCCGCTCGTGCGCGGGGGCGCGTTCGGGTGCGAGATCGTCCAGGTAGCGGAGCAGGACCGTCGTCATCCGGCGCGCCGGCTGGATCGTCGCGATGGCGGCGACACCGGAAACGGACCGCTCCGCGCAATAGACGGCCGTGTTCATCTGCTCGGACGCCTCACGCAAGAAGACGCCGAAGACAGTAGTCATGGCCGTTCACCCGCCCAGGAAAAGCTGAATACGGGTCCCGCAGCGTGAGGCGGTCAGCGCGGCAAGCCGGGCGTCCGGGGTCTTCAGATCGAGAGCCCTTTCGGCCATCACCTCTCGGAGAAGCCCGCCCAGGGCAGCCATCGCCTCTGTGACAGCTGACCGGTCGTCGGCGTCCTTGAAGACCAGCGGCATGTCGTACGCCGTGGCAGGAACCGACCTCAACGCCGACGCTCCCTCGAACGCGGCGCTTCCGGCCGAAACCCACGCCGGAAATTCCTCTGGGGCGCTCGCGCCTTCCATGGCTCTGGCCGCCTCCGACGCGACCAGGAACGCGTGCAGAGCGGTGTCGACGTCGCGCCATGCCTCCAGCTCGGCGTGCGCCTTGGACAGCTCATCGATCAGGGACATGAGACCTCCTAGTGATTCAGACATGACTGTCGAGCTCGGGCTCATCCGCCGGACCATCCGAAGCGGATTCTGTGGAAGAGGGCCACCAGCCAGGCGGGGCGGGGTCGACGTTGGCCAGATGGGGTTCGAGGTGTTCGTCCTCACTGCACTGATAGAAGGGGCCGCGGGCACCGAGCAGGATGGGCAGTTGGTGGTCGAGGTGGTCGCGGTACCAGACGCCCATGCCGGTGCCCGCTTCCAGGCGCAACACCTCCCAGGCGTGCCAGAGTGCCGTGAGCCGCGAGATGGCCTCGGCGTGCCTCCACCACTGGGCGCACCAGCGGAACTCCCCACCGAGCGTCCGCCGGTACATGGGGACAAATCGCTCGGTCACCCATTCCTCGACCGTCTCGTAGACCGGTTCGGTCATCGTGCCGCTCCTTCCGCGATGAGCCGTTCGAGCCGGTCACGGCAGGCTTGGATCCGGTCGGCGTCGCGGCTCTCGTACCAGGGGAGCAGTGAGATCAGGGCGGGACGTCCGCCGGTGGCCAGCAGCAGCGCGGTCCCCGGCGGGAGCGCGCGGATGGCGGCGGGTTCGAGAATGTCCTGCCGGCGCAGCGAGATCTGCTCCGAGGCCCGGCCGTCGGCGTACGAGACGGAACGGACGGGCACGTCGTGCTGGCCGACGAGCGTGGCCAGGTCACGAGCCAGGCGCGGGGAGTCGACGCCGGCACCGATGACCTTGCGGGTGGCCGCACCCCACATGGCGGCCATGCCCGCCTCGCCCCACACCGTGACGCCTTGCTCGTACGACTGGAGGATCGTCACGGGGACGATGCCGCGCGAGCCGAGGTGGCTGTACAGCTCGGGCAGGTCGGCGATCCGGCAGATGTTGGCCGCCTCGTCGAGGGAGACGACCATCGGCGGGTCGAGCCTGCCGCCCATGCGCTCAGCCCGGCGTTCGGCGGCCCGCATCGCGGTGTCGGTGAGCGCGGCGATCAGCGGCGCGGCAGCCGAGCGCGACTTCGACAACAGATAGAGGGTGTCGGTTCCAGCGGCGAAAGCCTGCGGGTCGAAGACCGGCAGGGCCGACGGCGTGACCCAGGAGATTATCGCCTCGTCGCGCAGTGCTTTGGCGGCTGTGCGGGCTGTCTGGTAGATGCCGTCGCGTGTCTCGACCGCGCCGTTCTGCGCGCCGCGCAGCGACGAGGCGAGCAGGGAGAAGCCTGCGGCCTCCAGCAGCTCAACCGGCGTTGGTACGGCAGGCGTGTCGAGCCATTTGGCGACATCGCGCATCGTGCGGCCGGAGGACGCGGCGGCGAGGAACAACGCGCAGAGCAGGTCCTGCGCGGCGGGTCCCCACAGGTCACGCTTGGTGCCGTCGTCGACGGTGAGGACGAAGTGCCCAGCGAGGCGGTGAGCGTCCTCCACCGTCGCGAGACCGCGTAGCGGGTCCCACCACCATGTTTGCGGCTGATAGGTGATGTGCTGTGGGTCGAACAGCCACACAGTGCCCTCGGCAGCACGAAGTGAGGCTGTCGCCGCCCACAGGTCGGACTTGTTCGACGTCGCGATGACCGGCCCAGGAGCCGAGAGCACGTACGGAATGCTCAGGCAGGTCGTCTTGCCCGACCTGGGGGCCATGAAGGCCACGATGGTGTCCTCCCAGGAGGCGTACAGCGTGGGCCCGCTTCGCATCAGGTCGCCGAGCGCCAGCCCGATGTCGCAGGGCATCACCGCCCCGGACAGGGACGGCCGCAGCTCGCGCGCCTTCTTCTCTGCCGCCTCCGGCTTCAGCGCAGCGAGCCCGGGATTGTCCGCGAGGGCGGCCACCGGATCCACCGGATCGGGCAGCCGTCCGATGACGAACCACCAGGCGGCCACGACGATGCCGAGCGCGGTAGTCAGGAGGACGGCGGCAACGACGACAACGGCGAGCGTCGGGGTGCTGGGCCAGGCGGATGCCGTACGGCCTTCGAGCACACGCCATGCGAAGTCGGTGCCGAACTCGCGGACCCGCCCGCCGAACAGGGCGGCCGCGACGCGGGCGGCGACCCAAATGAGGCCGAAGAACGCAACGACGCCCCACCCCGCGAAGAGCGCTATCCACGCTCCGGTCGCGCCGTGCGGGGTGAATCCGGTGCGCGGTCCCACCGCTCTCGTCATCGGATCGCCTGGTCGGTGTCGTAGAGCTCGTGCTCGACGCCGACGAGCGCGAGCTCGACCGGGATGCCGAGCCGGTCGCCGGTCTTGATGAGGTACTTGCCGCGACCCGGATGCCGGGCGCCCGGTTGCCAGGTGTCCGGCGCGGACCAGGAGGCGACCAGCTCCTGCTCCGGCCCGGTCAGGCGGGTGATCTCGCTGACGCGGGCCAGCTCGCGCGGGGGCAGCCCGGCCAGCACGGTGATGGCGCTGCGGTCGATGAAGCCGCGAGCCTTTGCCCGGTCCTCCTCGGTGGGCAGTGCCTCCAGATCGGCAAGCGAGTGAGTGATCATGATGGAGGCCATGCCCTTGGCGCGGTTGAGCCGAGTCAGGCTGTCGGCGTACTCGACCAAACCCGGCGCCCCGCGCAGCGCCCGCCACAGCTCGTCCATGACCGCCATATAGGAGTGGCCGGTCGTGCCGTCGACCATGGCGAAGCCGTATGCCCAAGTGCACAGCATCGCTGCGGTCAGGAGCTTGTCGCCGGCCGCGCCGACGCGGGAGATGTCCACGGAGACCGCGGGCGCGGTCAGGTCGATGGGGCGGGTGGTCGGCCCGTCGAAGACGCCGGCAAGCGAACCGGTGCAGAGCAGTTCGAGAGTGAAGACGAGGTCGCTGACCCGCTCGCGGTATCGCTCCGGGTCGTCAGTCCGCGCGGCCGATCGCAGCGCTTCGGGGCCTTCTTCGAGTACGGCGAGCACGTCGGGCACGGTCGGGGCGGTGAGGCGTTCGTCGAGCAGGTCGATGGCCCGGCCGAGGATGACCTCTTCGGCGTTGCTGACCGGTGCCTCGCGGATGAGCGTGCAGAGCGCCATCAGCAGCGAGAGCCGCCGTCCGCGCAGCTCCCAGCGGGTGCGTTCGGCTTCGGCCCCGCGCTGGGTCCGTACGGCGGCGCCGAGCGGCCCGGCGTCGAGGGGGTTGATGCGGTCGAGGCCGCGACCGACGCGGATGACCTGTCCGCCGACGTGCTCGACGAGCATGGTGTAGTCGGGTTTGGTGTCGCCGAGGATCAGCGCGGTCGAGCCGGACGCGATGGCCCCGACGATGAGCCGCTTGACCAGGGTCGACTTGCCGGTCCCCGGCTGGCCGAGGACGAACACGCCCGGGTTGGTGACCAGCCCGGCGCGCAGCCAGGCCAGTGGGTCGAGGCAGACGACCTCCCCGAACAGCTGGTGGCGGCCGATCGGTGTGCCGATGGCGGGGGAGCCCGAGCCGGCCACGAACGGGAAGAGGCCGCACACTTGTGCCGTGGTCGCCTGGAACTCCGCGCCGGCCTCCACGTGCACGGCGCATCCGCCGTACGGCTCTCGCCAGCCGCGTGCGGGAGTCTTCACCATGACCTCCTGGTCAGCTCGGCCGGGCAGACGCCGCAGGGCAAGGTGGTGGCGAACCCGGCGGACTGGCTGCCCCACAGGCGGCGCAGCCGGATTCGGGAGGCTTCCGCGGCGGCCTCGGTGACCGCGACGGCCTGGGCCAGGTCCTCTTCGTGAGTGACCGTGGTGGTGACGTACAGCGTCACGAGCGTGACCCCGGCCCCGGTGGCTTCCTCGGCGGCGGCCTGCCGGGCGCGGGCCTGGTCGTAGGCGTCACGGGCGGTCTCGTCCCGCCCGGTCCGGCGGCGGTACTGCTCGCGGAACGCGGCGGCGTTGACCTCGTCTTCGAGCACCCGTGTGGCCTCGGCGGCGGGCAACGGACGGTATTGGAGACTGACCCGCTTCGGGTATGGACCCGGAGCGACCAGGCGGCTGAGTACGTCGGCGGGGACGTTCTGGCGTGGCGCCTCGTGCCAGGCCCAGCTCACGCTGATCCCGCTGTCGTGCCGGTAGTGATCTGGGTGCTCTTCGGCGCCGATCGGACCGGCGTCCGCCCATGTCAGGTCATCGGCGCGGGCGGTGTCGGCTCTGGCGGCGGGATCGTATGCGGCACGGACGATTCCAGCCAGCTCGGCGGCGGTCGCCCGGCCGGTGACGGTGACGCCGCACGATCCGAGCGCGGAGGCCAGCGCGTCGGTGGTGCGGCCGAGCTCGCCGATTGCCGTGCTCATGTCGCCCTGTCCGGCGGGGGAGCGGGCCGGGTCGAACGTCACGCTCACGTAGGTGTTCACGCGGGCCGCCGTACGCGGTGCCGTACTGACCAGTTGCCGCATGAGCAGGGCCGCCGCCTCGGGAGCCGTGGAGGACAGCGCGCGGCCGACGGTGTCGGCGAGCGCGGAGCCGGGCTCGGGCGCGGTGTCGACGGTGACCGTGGCCCAGCGGACGGCCGGCATGTGTCCGAGCGAGGCCAGCCAGGCACCCCAATTGGACACCCAGGCGTCGGCGTCCGACCGCTCCGCCAGCCAGGTCGACGCGGGCGACACCTTCAGCGTCGCGGTGAACAGCCCGGTGCGGCGATCCCACGCGATGCCGTACGGCCGGCCGAAGGCGTCCTCGGCTGACATCAGCCGAGTCGCGGCCAGAACCCCAGGGAGCTGAAAGGCGCGGGGGTGAGCGACGACGACTCCGGCGCGGTAGCGGGTGTGACCGCGGGCTTTGCCGTACGACCAGCGGATCCGGCGCGTGACGAGGTGGGCGACGGGAACGCCGCTGACCCGGATAAGCACCAGTGCTCCAGCCAGGGCAGTGGGCGGCCCGGTGTAGAGCGCGGCACGGAGGTCCACGGACACGGTGAGGACCAGTGCGGTGAGCGCACCCAGCGCGACGAACGTCCCGGTCGTGCCCAGGCCGAGCAGGCCGAGCCCGCGCCGTCGGCGCCAGCCTCCGTAGGTACGGATGTCCGTCATCGCTGGTGGTCCTCTCGCATGGAGTTCGCCGCGGTCTTCGCGCCGGATGCCACGCCACTCGCCGCGGTCGACGCCGCGGCGGCAGCTGGTCCCGCCGCTTTGGCACCTGCTCCTGCCGTCGTCGAGCCCGCGGTCGTCGTCCCAGAGGATGGGGGCGCGCCAGTTGACGCTCGTCTGCCCCCGAGCTGGGATGACAAGTAATCGGCGTGGCTGCTCGCGCCCGTGGGGGAGGAGGACGAAGACGAGTTGCGGAAGGAGCTGAGGGCGACGGCTCCGGCGACGCTCGCTCCGAGGATGCCGCCACCTCCACCGGCGGTTGCCAGCGAGCCCGTCGTCCACGTGAAGAACTTCATCAGCACCGGCATGGCGATCAGCGACAGGAGCATCATCGCGAACCCCATGAGGATGGTCCGTACGTCCTTGCCTTCGCCGACCATGGTGAACGTCGTGGCGAACACGGCGGCGACGGCGGGCTTGTAGAAGATCAGGGCGAGCATCCAGCCGGTCACCTTGCGGAACCACGGCTTGGTCATCACAGTCATCGACCCGGCGGCGGCCAAGGGGAGAAGGCCGGCGAGCACGACCAGGGCCGCCTCGCGAAACAGCATGAGCACGGCCTGCACCACGCCGATCAAGATGGCCACGACCCCCAGCACGATCACCACACCGGGTGCCGCGCCGGTCAGAGCCAGGATTTTCGTGAGGCGCCGGCCGAAGTCGTCATGGGAGACGGTGTCGAGGACCCAGGTGGACCAGGCGTCGCCAGCTTTGACGAGCATCGAAGCCGTCAGCACGCCGATGGTCGAGGTCGTCGCGATGACGACCAGGCCGGAGCCGACGTCGACCAGCGGGCTGCCCTTGCGGGTCAGTGCCATCTTGCCGCCCGCACTGAGCACACCGAGTACGGCGACCGCGATCGCGATCGGCAACGTCCATTCGCGCAAACGGTCCACGGCTGATTCGGTGGCGAGGTCGGGCGAGGGCACCCTGACCCACCAGGAGATGCTGTTGCCGACCACCCATGCCACGCCGTCCTGGATGGCTTTGGCGATCTCGCCCAGCACGCCGTTGGCGGCCCCGGCGGCCACCTTGCCGGCGACGTACTCGGTCACTGAACAGCTTGGAGAAAGCAGGCTCTCGCACGGCATGGTTGGTCACTCCTTGAAGCGGGTGTAGCCGTCGAGAGACTTGAGCTCCGTCGCGGCGTTGCCCCAGTCGCCGTCCAGTGGCGCGACCACGCGCCAGTCGCCGTCCCGCCAGACGACCTGGATGCGGGTGGTGGCTCGGACCGTGGTGCCGCGTCGGTCCGGGCCGGCGCTGACGATGTCGACGGTGGCGGCATCGGCGGCGTAGGACTCCCAGCGGTAGGCCTCCTCATCCACGTAGGCCTTGCCGAGCGGACTGCCTTGGGGGAGTCCGGCTTCCTGCCTGCTCTCCTCGTATGTGGTCCGCGTCTGCTCCAGGAGACGACCTGCGTCCGGACCGACCACCTGCTCGGTGATGGTGGGCTCGAACACGGTCGGGCCCCACTGCGAGTTCGCCCGTACGCCGATGTGCAGCGCGGCGAGCAGCGCACCCTCCCGGGTGTGGGAGAAGCCCTTGGCGCGGTCATGGTCGAGCACGCGCGGGCCGTCGAGGTCCGACAGCGGCAGCCGTACTCCATGAAAGTCCAGCCAGGTGATGCGCGCCTGGCGGGCCGGGGGAGCCGGTGTTGTCGACGTGCCGCAGGCGCACGCCGTCAGCAGCACCAGGACGAGGGCGGGCGCCTTCATCGGAGGAACATCCCGACGATGCCGGAGGCGGTCGCGGCCAGGCTGAGCCCGCCGAGCACCCAGGGGATGCCGGACGCGCCGTCGGCCGCGAAGGACGAGCGGTTCTTGCGGCCGATCGCCATCTGCGCGCCGCAGATGAGCAGGCCGGCGACGCCCGCGACGATGACGCCCCACTTGCCCCAGCCGAGGATGGTCGTGATCGGCCTCTCTAGGCCCGGCGGTGCGATCGGCGCCGGATTCGGCACCGGCCCCGCCTGAAGCATGTCGGCAACTGCGCTGACCAGCATGGATTGCCCTCCCTTTGCTGACATGGGGTCGATGGATTGTCGCAATCGGTAGCGTGACTGTCACGCTCCGTGGGTATTCCAGAGCGCAAGCAGTCTCAAACGGCTGCATCCGTCTTCAGGTATTCACAAGACGTGCTGTCGCAGTCGCGTGGGGGAAACTGAACGGTGACCGCTGACCACGAGGAGTGACCATGACCGATCCGCTTGGGCGTGATCCGGATGTGCTGACCACCAAGGAACTGGCCGCCAAGCTCGGGCTGTCGGCCCAGACCGTCCGCCGCATGGCCAGCGCCGGCCAGATCCCGGCGCTGCGGACCGGCAAGGACTACCGCTACTCGTGGAACGCGGTCCTCGACGTGCTGCAACAGCCCCATCCGATAGCGGGGGGCAGTGGAAATGAGGAGAGCAGGCCGGGCGCCGGACGGCTGGCGACGCAGCAAGCTCGGGACCGAGCTGCGCGGGAGTTGTGACACCGGCCGGTCTCGATGACCGCGCGGCTGCTCGTGGCGGCCGCCGGTCTGCTCATCGCGATACCGCTCGGGCTGATCCTGGCGTTCACCGCCTTGAACGGCTCCGTTGGCTGTGGTCAGGGGCAGGACGGTGGCATCCCGCCGGACTACCTGCAGCTGTATCAGCAGGCTGGGCAGAAGTACGGCATCCCCTGGCAAGTGCTCGCGGGGATTGGCAAGGCCGAAAGCGACCACGGGCGCGGTACCGGTGTCGGCATCCGGGATGGTGCGAACCGCGCCGGCGCGATGGGCCCCATGCAGTTCCTTGATACGACCTGGGCGGCGTACGGCGTGGACGGGAACGGCGACGGCCGAACGGATGTCTACGACCCGGCCGACGCGATCCCGTCGGCGGCGAAGTACCTGAAGGCGAACGGGGCGCCGGCGGACATGTACCGGGCCGTCTGGCGCTACAACCACGCCGACTGGTACGTCCGCCGGGTCCTCGGCTTCGCCCGCGGTTACTCTTCGGGCTCGGCTGGTGTGGGGGAGGAGCTGTGCGCGCTTCCTGCGGCGCGGACTGCCGTGGCCGGCCGTGTCCTCGCCTACGCGCGGATGCAGCTTGGCAAGCCGTACGCGTGGGGAGCTGAGGGGCCAGGCGCGTTCGACTGCTCGGGGCTGACCATGCGCGCCTATCAGTACGCGGGAATCCTGCTGCCGCGTGTCGCCGCCGACCAGTGGCGCCAGGGGCCCACTGTCACTCGCGGCCAGGAGCAGCCCGGCGACCTGGTCTTCATGCACCCGGGAGCCGGCGGGCCCGGGCATGTCGGGGTCGTCGTCACTCCCGGCCAGATGATCCACGCGCCGCACACCGGAGACGTCGTGCGCTACGCGTCCTATTCCGCTCGTTCTGATGTGGTCGGGTTCACCCGGCCGGCAAGCTTGATGGAGAAGAAATGAAGGGCCTCACCCTGGCCGAGCTGCAGCAACTGCCTGCGACGGTCGACCTGCTCACCGCCGCCCGGGCTCTTGGGCTTGGGCGGACCAAGGCGTACGAGCTGGCCAAGAAGGGCGAGTTCCCCTGCCGCGTCATCCGCGTCGGCGTCGCCTACCTCGTCCCTACAGCCGAACTGCTCAAGCTTCTTGGGGTGGAGCCGCAGCTCGGGGGCAATCCTTGATCTCACATGGGGGTTGATGTCGGAGGGGGGAGACGAACCAATTACACATCCCTTCGCCCTCACCACCCGCTTCCTACTCGACCAGAGGTGAGCGGTTGTGGAAACCGGTCTCTCCCTGGCTGCGCGACGCATCCGGTGTATGACGATCGCGGGTGTCGCGCTTCTGGCGCTGATCGCAGCGGTGGTCTCGTTCAAGCACATGCACGAACTCTGCCTTCGGCACGGTGAGGACCACCTAAGTACTCCAGTGACATTTTGAGATCATGAGTGAGGTCTGCGCTGGTAGTGGCATCGGCGGGCGGTGGCCTGATCAGCAGGCGACGGATCTCCGGCATAGTCAAGGCAGGTGCTTTTCGTCGCCGCCGGGCTGGGATGCGGCCAGGCCCGCGGGGAAGGCCAGGGCGAGCATCGCCAGCGTGATGTGGCGGTGCCAGCCGTTCCAGCTGCGGACCTGGTAGTGGTCCAGCCCGACCTGGCCCTTGGCGGCCTGGAAGGACTCCTCGACCGTCCAGCGGATGCCGGCGATGCGCACCAGGGCGACCAGCGGCACCGGCGTGGATGCGTAGCAACGGTAGAAGGCCAGTTCCCCGGTGGTCAGGTCGCGACGGATCAGCAGCCACCGGTGACCGGGCCGGTGGGTGTCGACGCGGGTCCAGGCTCAGGCGTACTAGTACTACAGCCTGATTTCGTGATGTCGGAGCCAGCGTTTCCAGTAGTGGCTAGCTCGGGCGCGGGCTTGGTGGTGTCGTCTGTGTCGGGACCAGGCGAGGGCGTGACTGAGGGGAAGGGTGATCGCGGCGGTCAGGCGTGCCAGCAGACGGCGGATTTCTGCTGGTGTGAGGCGGACCAGGCCGCTTGGACTTTTGGGGCGTGCGCGGCGGTGACGGCGAGATAGGCGTGGGCGAGCATCGCCAAGGTGATGTGGCGGTGCCAGGCGTCGAACCGCCGGACCTGATAGTGGTCCAGTCCGGTCTCGTTCTTAGCAGACTGGAAACACTCCTCGATCGCCCAGCGGGAACCGGCGACGGCGATGAGGTCCTCCAAGGTGGTGCCGACCGGTGCGTAACACAGGTAGTAGGCCAGCTCAAGCTCGCCCTTGGCATTGGGAGTGAGGCTGCGCCGGACGAGCAGCCACCGTTGGTAGCCGGGCTCGGCCTCGAAGGTCACCGTGGCCAGCGCCCAGTCATACAGACGCTCGCCCTTGGCGCCGTCGCTACAGGAACGGCGCTTCCACGCCTCGGGCGGAGCTTGTGCGGTCGCGGTGTCGGCCCGGATTTCCCCGCCCCACCCCATGCCGATCCATTGGCTCTTGGGCACCGCCACCACATAGCTCAGGCGGTGCTCTTCCAGGAAGCGCCGGAACTTGTTGTCCATGCCATAGGCCTCATCAGCGCTCACCCAGGACGCCGGCACCCCCGCCTTCACGGCCCGGGCCAGCATCGTCCGAGCCAGCACCGGCTTGGTGGCGAACGCCACCTCCTCCCCGATGCCGGCCCGGATGCAACGCTCCCTGTCTTCAGTCCAGGACTTCGGCAGATACAGCTCGGCGTCGATCAGCGTCCGGCCCAGCGGAGAGGCGTAGGCGAGGAACACGCCCAGCTGGCAGTTCTCAATGCGACCCGCCGTGCCGGAGTACTGGCGCTGCACCCCGGCCGACTTGTCGCCCTTCTTCAGGAAGCCGGTGTCATCCACGATCAATACGCCATCGCGGTGACCGAGGTTGTCCATCACGTAATCGCGCAGGTCGACCCGCACCTGGCGGGGGTCCCAGCGGGCACTGTTCAACAAGCGCTGCATGCGATCAGGAGCCGCATCCCCGGCCGCCTCCGCCAGCTGCCAGCCGTTCTTACGCTCGATCGGAGCCAGCAGCCCCAGCAGATACGCCCGCGCCTGCCTGCGCGGTTCCACCCGCCCGAACCGTCCCGCCACCCGCGCGAACAACACATCCAGCCCGGCCACCCACTCTTGAAGGTCGCCCGCGGTCAGCTCATCAGACATGATCCAGAACTATAGATCACAAAACCTGGCTGTAGTACTAGGGCGTGTATTTGGTTGTGATCAAGGGGTGGTCCGGGTGAGGTCTTTGATCCAGATCATCGCGGCGCGGAGGTGGAGGCCGGCGAGGTAGCTGGCAGGAGTCTTGTCGTAGCGGGTGGCGATGCCTCGCCAGGCCTTCAGCTTGTTGATCAGGCGCTCGACGGTGTTGCGCTCCTTGTACAAGCCGGCGTCGTGGCTGACCGGCTGGCCGCCCTTGCTGCCCTTCTTCTTCCGGTTCGCGGCCTGCTCCCTCTTTTCCGGGATGACCACCTTGATGCGACGTCTGCGCAGGTAAGCGCGGTTGCCGCGGGAGGAATAGGCCTTATCGGCGGCGACCGCATCGGGCCGGGTGCGGGGACGGCCGACGGGCACCCGGACGCGTACTTTCTTGAGCACGGGGATGAACTGCGGGCTGTCGGCGGCCTGTCCCGCGGTCAGAACGAACGCCAGCGGGCGGCACCTGCGGTCGGCAGCAAGGTGAATCTTGCTGGTCTGCCCGCCCCTGGACCGTCCGACCAGGGCGGCTTTCAGCCGGAGCCTCCGCCGATGCCGGATGCATCGCCGTTGTTCTGCTCCGGGGTCGTTAACCGCGTTCTGCTCCTGTCGTCCCTCCGAGTCGCCCCTTTTTGCCGGGCCTTCTCCTCCTCGGCGGCCTTCTCCAGCGCGGCGAAAGCTCGTGGCCGAGGTGTATCCCCGCAGCGTCGTGGTGCGCCCGGGCGACGGTGGAGTCCACACTGACCAAAGACAAATCCACCTCGCCGCGCCTGCCGGCTTCCGCGATCGCCCCTTCCAGCAGGGCGTCGAAGACGCCGGTATCCCTCCACTGCCGGAAGCGGTTGTGGACGGTCGGCCAGGCGCCGAACTCCTGCGGCATCTCCTGCCACCGCCCGCCCGTCCTGAACCGCCAGATCACACCCTCAAACTGCTGCCGCAGCCGCTCGGGGTACGGGCCGAACCTGCCGATCGGCAGATAAGGCTTGATGAACTCCCCACTCCTCATCCGTCAGTTGAGCACGCGTCACACACGCCGATCTAACGGATCAGGCCACGACAAACAGGCGAATCCGAAAGATTGATCACAACTTCCGGCAGTGTGACCGGCGGGGCCTGCACCGGCCTTGATCGGGTGCCTACCAGGGATCACAACTTCGTGCTGTCAGTTGCAAACTCGTGGTGCCACGCAGCCGTCCTCTCACCGGTCAATGTCCCCCAATCACGGGAGAGCTGATGCTCCGTCGTGTCCTCGTTGCGGGTGCGCTCGTCGCCTCCGCCCTCGTCGCTCCCGCTACGCTCGAGGCCCCGGCCGGTGCCACAGCCACCCATTCGGCCAGCGCTGCGGCGAGCTGCTACAAGCGGGTCGGCAACCACTGGAACTGCATCACCCCCGGCGCATACTGCCCGGCGGCCGCGCACGGGAAGTACGGGTACGCGAAGGTCACGGGCAAGCGGTACCGCTGCTCGTATTACACGAGCAACCGGCGGTGGCACTGGAAGCGGGCGTAGAGCACGACGAGGGGGGTGCGCCGGGGCGCGTCGGCGCGCGTCGAGGATGTTGGGACGCCCGGCAGGCGGCGCACTCCCGTTACCGCTCTCATGAGCTCAGCTGGTGTGGGGCGGCGAGCTGGCCTGGGTGGGACCTGGTGCCGCCTCAGACGGACACCGGGTCGGCTCGCCGGCCTCCCTGAACATGTGCGTTGAGCTACTCGGCTCCTCAGGGTCGGGTAAGCCCTCCGCGTCGGAGTTCCCACGCTGGCTCATTCCTGCCCTGCCCTACCGGGACTCCCTCGGCGGCATCCCGCTGGGATCAGGCGAGGGCATCGCCGAACCCGTACATGGGCGAGAAGACCCTCGAGACCGGCGAAACCCACTGCTACGGCCTCAATTAGGGTGCCTCGGAGGTAGTCGAGGCCGATCTGGTCGTCGATGCCACCGGCCGAGGCTTGCGGACGCCCCCGTGGCTGCAGGAGCTCGGCTACCGCAAGCCGGAGAAGGACCGGGTGAAGGTCGGCCTGGCTCACACCACCCACACTTCAGGCTGCGGTCCGACCTCTATGAGGGCGACCTGTCGATCAACTCGCTGGCTCTGCCCGCCAACGCGCGCGGCGCGTTCTTCCCAAAGCTGCCCGGCGACGTGAGCCAGCTGACGCTCACCGGCATGCTCGGCGACCTCCAACCAACCTGGAGGGCTTCCTCGCCTTCGCCAGGTCGCTGACGGTGCCGGAGATCTATGAGGCTCTGGCGACGCCGAGCCGCTCGACGACGGGGCCTTCGCCGATCGTCACCGACGCCGCCGGAGAAGGACCGCCACCAGCTCACCAGCTACCTCCGCTCCATGTGCTCCCAGGCGGCGCTGCAGGGCAGTGATCCGGACGTGGGCATCGCCATGGCGCTCCCGCTCGACCTGGCCGTAGCCGACACGGCGCCGTCCTTCGGGCACGTCGGAACCAAACTGCCGGTCGCCGAGCGGGCGCGCGGCGCAACGACGACCATGGCTTAAGGGTCATTGCGACAGATGCGCTTCTGGTTGTAAGACGGGTTGCGCGTTCTTGTTCACCCGGACAGACGAGACGGGAAAACGACGATGACTGTTATCGGAACCTGGAACGTCGAGAATCTGTTCAAATTCACGCTGGGGAGCAAGTTCGGTCCGACCAGCCAGGCGGCGTACGACGCCAAGATCGAGGGCCTAGCCGCGACCATCACCAGGGCAGGCGTCGACGTCCTGGCCGTGGAGGAGGTCGGCGACCCCGACGCGCTCGCCGAGCTGGCGGCCCGTTTGGGCGATGGGTGGCAGCACGTCACCTCCGGGATCTTCGATCCCGGGCACCCCATCCGGGTCGGGTTGTTGTCCCGACTTTCGGTCGAGGTTGTCGCTGACCGAGCGACCTTCCCCCAGCAGCTGTCTGCGATTCAAGCCGGCGATGACGGCGCGACGGCCCACCAGATGGGCCGGGGCGCCCTGGCCGTCCGCGTCACCGAACCCGACGGCCGGACCATCAACGTTATCGTCGCGCACCTGAAGAGCAAGCTGCTGTCGTTCCCGACAGGGCCCAATGGGCGGCCCCGCTTCCAGCCCCGGGACGAGGGCGAACGGGCCCGGGTAGCTGCCTACGCCCTGTACCGGCGGACCGCTGAGGCCGTCACCGTACGTGCCTTGGCCGACGAACTGCTCGCTGGTCAGGGAGAGGCGCGCCAGGTCATGGTGATGGGCGACTTCAACGACGAGCCGGAGGCCGCTACCACCCAGATCCTGCTGGGCCCGCCCGGCTCCGAATTGGGCACCAGGGGCGCCGACCAGCCCGACCGGGGCGACAAGGCCCGGCTATGGAACCTCGCCCCTCGTATCCCCGCTGCCGAGCGGTTCTCCCGGGTCTTTCACGGTCGTGGCGAACTCATCGACCACCTGCTGGTTTCGCACGTCCTCGTCGCCCGCGCCGTCGAGGTCCATACGATGCGTCCGGAGGACGGGGCCAGCCCGCACGACGGGCTGCCCTCGATGACCGAAGACCCCACCAGCCGTCGCGACGCGCCGGCCTCCGACCACGCCATGCTCTTCACCCGGCTCAGCCCCTGATATTCACCGGCACCGGAAAACGCCGCCGCTGGAAACGACGCGCCAACCAAGCGCCCGATGGATCGGTTCGGCGGTGATTCGTGACCACCGTCGGCGCTCGGCTCGTCGATATGACAGTTCACCCCCTTCCGGGAGAGGGGCGTGGGCCACGGTGAGCAGGGAACGCCGGGTGCTGCTGGATTCCTGCTCAATGTGCCGGCCAGAGCCGTCTGGTAATTGATGTAGCCAGCCACCGTCCCTGCGGTATCGAGAGCAACCAAGAGGCTGGTAGAGCTCTTGAGAAGCAGATCGCGCACATCGTCGATAGGGGCGTCCGTTCGTACGAAGAAGGTCTGAGGAACAACGGAACCGGATCATGCGCTAAGCGTTCGGACGCTTGTAAGTGGGCCCCGGGAGCTCCCGCCGCTGGCGGGCCCGGGGCCTGCAGATTTCCCCTAGAAGGAGACCCCTTGGTCTACGAGTTCAAGAACAACAGGTCCACGTTCCGGCGAGCCGATCACTTCGCCGCTGAGTTGCTGGCTGCAGCCGACCGGATCACTGAGGGCGGGTACGTGGACGTCCGCGCCGAGCATGTGCCGATCTTCCCACTGATGTTCGGCTGGTGGCGATTTGTTAACCAGAGCGCCAAGGCGTTCTGGCATGCCCACAACGCGGGCTACTCTGCCGAGATCGTCGTACTGAACCGCAACATCATAGACCACACCTACGCGATGGTGTGGCTCGCCGATGTCGGAGCCGCCGGCCTAGAAGCTGCGGAAGGTATTCAGCACAACCGGAATCAGGGCATCTATGAGGACGCCGTGGGAAATGACTGGGACATCCCGGCCGACGCTGACCCCGGCCCGCCGCCCGTCGGCCCCTCCGACCCGGATGCAGCCAAGCGGTACAGGACTCTCATGGGGGAGATCGGCTCTTTCCAGGAGCGGGCGAAGCACTTTGGCCCTCCGGACATGTACACGGTGTATCGGCACCTGTCGGAATACACCCATGCTGGTGTGACGACCGCCGACAAGTACGCCGAGCAGGTCGGGGACGGCAAGTTCCGACTGCGCACCACGTCCCGCAATCTCGGTTACGCCGACGCCATCTGGATAGCGGTGTCGCTCATCCAGGCTGGGCACGCCATCAGCCCCATGATCGTGGGCGACCCCCTGCGCAAGCTGCTGGAGCAGGCGGCCAAGGACATGGGCTTGATCTCTCCTAAGGCCATCTACCCAACCCGCCGTGTCAAGAAGAAGGGGCCCCGGCCGAAGGTGCAGACGACCGCTTCTGGGGCGTGATGTCCGCAACGTAAGGGACAACGCTCAGCGCACGGTCCAGTTCCGTTGTTCCTCAGACCTCGCTTCCCAGAGGTCGGAACCTGACGTCCGGTCGATCGCCTGGCCTTGCCTCCCCGCCCGTGAGCGCATCACTCACGGGCGGGCGCGTATCTCCCTGTTTCGGCCCGGTACTGCCCTCGCGACTCGGGCCGCGAGCCATCCCCCTTGGCGCCCCATCGCTGACTCCGCCGCCGTCTCTGTCCGTCTCCCGCCGTGCCGCGTCGTCCCTTCCCTCCCCGTCTTGGCTCCTGAGAATGTTTCTTCTCAGGAGCCATTTCGGCCCCGCGGTCGTCAACGCCTGGTCCGTCTATTCCGCCGCCGACCATTTCCTCAGCGACGCCGCCCGGGCGGCCGTCCTCGCTGGCATCTCCGCTTCGACCCGCCGCGCCTACGCTCGCGACTGATCGGCCTGCACCGCCTGGTGCGCTGAGCACGGCTGCCTCCCGCTCCCGTCAACCGCCGAGACCGTCACCGAACCCGTACGGCGCATCCCCGCTACCTGCCTCCTCCGGGCCTTGCGCGACCTTCTGGCCTTTATGACCGAGGTCGGCCACACCTCCGGCCCGCTGCTCGTCCGAATCGACCGCCACGGCCGCATTGCATGGGGGAGGGGCCCGTCGAATTGATCTTGCCTGGTGGTGGTGCCGAGGACGCTAGTTCTTTCCGTAGCGGACGCTCGTCGTGACTTGAGGATGCGGGAATCCCAGCGTCGTCCTCTCCACCAGGTCGCATGGGCCGACGAGTTCTCGCCTGCGCCAGCAGCATTCCGCCGCTCGATCCCGAGGCGATGCCCGTTTCGTCATCCGTATCGAATGCCCAGTTGGAGTGCTCGTTTCCATCTCCGGCTTCCACCGCCGGTAGTACACCCCCATCACATGGAATGTAGTCTGTGTGGCAACAGCAGAAAGCCCCGCGCGTGCCGGCCAAGCAACAACGCGGGGCCAACTGCCCGCTAGAAGGTTTGGTTCGGGCTCGGCGTCAGCCGAGCCCGTTCCTGTTCGTTAGCGTCCATGGGAGTGGTGTACGGGTGATCTTTCCCTTGGTGCGACGGGAGAGATCCATGTGACAAGAGACGGCCACTTCGTAATCCTTCGATTCGCACATTCAGACACGAAGGGGATGAAGTGGCCGTCAATGACATTGTGCCCGCTGCCGGGGACTACTTCGACGAGACTCTCGCCGCGGCGAGCCCGGACCTGCTGCGCACGATGATCCGCGAGTTCGCGCAGCGGATGATGGACGCCGAGGTCGAGCAGCTGTGCGGGGCCGGCTACGGCGAGGTCAGCAGCGAGCGGGTCAACTCCCGCAACGGCTACCGCAGCCGGGAGTGGGACACCCGGGCCGGGACCATCGAGCTGGCCATCCCCCGCCTGCGGTCGGGGTCGTACTTCCCGGACTTCCTGCTGGACAAGCGCCGCCGGGCCGAACGGGCGCTGACCAGCGTGGTGGCCACCTCCTACCTGCTGGGTGTGTCCACACGGCGGATGGAAAAACTCGCCGAGTCGATGGGCATCACCAAGCTGTCCAAATCGCAGGTGTCGAAGATGGCCGCCGAGCTGGATGAGCTGGTCGCCTCGTTCCGGTCCCGGCCTTTGGACGGCGGGCCGTACACCTTCGTCTGGATCGACGCGCTCACTCAGAAGGTGCGTGAGGGCGGGCGGACGGTGAACGTGCACTGCCTGATCGCCACCGGTGTCAATGCCGACGGGCAGCGGGAGATCCTCGGCCTGGACGTCGTCTCCTGCGAAGACGGGGCGGGCTGGCTGGCGTTCCTGCGTGGCCTGGTCGCCCGCGGCCTGTCCGGCGTCCTGCTGGTCACCAGCGACTGCCACGCCGGGCTACGTGACGCGATCGCCGCCACGCTGCCCGGCGCCTCCTGGCAGCGCTGCCGCACCCACTTCGCGAGAAACCTGGGCACCTGTGTCCCGAAGACGGCGCAGCCGTGGGTGCACACGATGCTGCGCACCATCTTCGAACAGCCCGACACCGAGTCCGTGCACGCCCAGCACCGGCACGTGGTCGAGGTGCTGGAGGCCAAGTACCCCAAGGCCGCCGACCGGCTGGACGAGGCCCGTGATGACATCCTGGCCTTCACCGCCTTCCCCACGGCCGTCTGGCGGCAGATCTGGTCCAACAACCCCCAAGAGCGGCTGAACAAGGAGATCCGCCGCCGCACCGACGTGGTCGGCATCTTCCCCGACCGGGAGGCCATCGTCCGCCTGGTCGGCGCGGTGCTGGCCGAGCAGAACGACGAGTGGACCGAGCAGCGCCGCTACATGGGCCTGGAGATCCTGGCCGAATGCCGTAAGCACACCCACTCTCAAAATGAGACAAATGATGCTAAAGTGAATATCGAGGCGATTACGGCTTAGAAGTTCGCCGGATTACGAGTGGTCTTCTCATACACCACGATCATGGACGCGGCCTCCTGTTCAGCAGCCAGTCCAGCAGGATTAGCCGTCCCCGTACGGCGAGTGCCACCCACTCACTGGGCCTACTCGACCTCCTGCGCCACTCCTCCATCGTCATCCCTTTCCTTCCTTTGCAGGGCTCCTCGGCGAGGCCGGGGGCGGAGCCGGTAGACCCCCGCGGGAGGTCTACGGACTCGGAAGGAAAGGGGCGAACCCTGGGGAGCGCTACGCCGAGAAGCCTAATCCGTGCGCCGCCTTTAGGCGGCAGTACAAGGCACGCCGCAAGGGGGACGAGTACATCCACCTAGCGACATAGTCGCAGGCCAACGTACGGGTACTTAGCTGGCGAAAATACCTCCTCACCTCGGACTGTATAAACCGAGGCGGTCAGGTTCCACGCACGCAGGTGCCCCCTGTAAAGCCTTGGACAGAGTTAGTGTGACTTCCATCACATCCGGTATTGTCGCCGAGGGTAAGACGGAGAGGACCCAGAAGCCGCACGGCTCCAGTCTTTCGTCCGTGCCGGTGGTCGAGGATCGCCGGGCAGCTCATCGCTGGCCCGCTCCACCCGCTCCAGGCAACTGTGCAGCTACATCGTCATCAGGCGTGGCTCGATGAAGGGCGGCGCCCAAGAGCGCCGCGACGCGTTCGGCCGCCGGTCGATTAGGTCGTCGTTAATGCCTTATGAAGGGCGGCGCTCACAAGCGCCGCGGCATCGAAGGGGTGCAGGACGACACCGTTGGGGTCATAGCCTCGATGAAGGGCGGCACCCACGAACGCCGCAGCGATGCCCGCGGTCAGGTGGACCGACCTGCCATTGCCTCGATGAAGGGTACGCCTGCAAGCGCCGCGACTGGCGTTTCCGAGCCTGGTCCTTGTATTTCCTCGGGCCTCGATGAAGGGCGGCGCCCACGAGCGCCGCGACACCTGTTCCCCGCGGAGTCGACCACGGCGAACATCCTGCCTCGATGAAGGGCGGCGTTTCCGAGCGCCGCGTACCTGGTGCCCGTCTTCGACGAGCGCGAGTACGACGAGCCTCGATGAAGGGCGGCGCCTACAAGCGCCGCGGCGGCCTCGACGGCCTTATACACGCAGACCGTGCGCTCGCCTCGATGAAGGGCGGCACCCAGGAGCGCCACGACGGGATGTGTGGCGGCACATCACCCAGCAGCGCACCGGGCCTCGATGAAGGGCAGCGCACACATACGAGCGCTGCGATCCCGTAAGGTACACCAGCCCGTCGATCTTTTTCTGGCCTCGATGAAGGGCAGCGCCCACCAGCGCCGCGACTTCCGCCAGGAAGTCGTAGGCGGACCCCTGCACGAAGCCTCGATGAAGGGCGGCACCCGCAAGCGCCGCTACTGCGTGTCTGGACCGAACCTGAAACTGGCGGCGAAGCGCCTTGATGAAAGGCGGCGCACACGAACACCGCGACCAGGTCCCATGATTGCCGGATCAGCCGGTCACCGTGGCCTTGATGAAGGGCGGCGCCACCAGCGTCGCGACGTGCGTGACGACCCCACGGGGATCGAGATGACGAAGCCTCGATGAAGGGCGGCGTTTCCGAGCGCCGCGACCTGGTGCCCGTCTTCGGCGAGCGCGAGTACGACGAGCCTCGATGAAGGGCGGCGCCCAGGAGCGCCGCGACCCAGTCAGCAGGATCCGAAGACGGGGCTTCATCGGGTCGCCTCGATGAAGGGCGGCGCTCAGGAGCGCAGCGACGGCGAGGTCGCCGGGATCTGCGGCTACGCCGAGGCGCCTCGATGAAGGGCGGCGTCCACGAGCGCCGGGACTGCGGCCCTTGGCCTGCTGAACCCAGTGCTGGCGGCCTCGATGAAGGGCGGCACCAACGAGCGCCGCGCGCACCAACGCCACCATGGTCTTCACAGGCACGCCCTCGCCTTGATGAAGGGCGGCGCCCAGGAGCGCCGCGACTCGATGGTGGTGACGTGGCCGGCCGGAAGATGGACGCGCCTCGATGAAGGGCGGCGCCCAGAAGCGCCGCGACGCGTCCGGATCTGCCAGGCGCCACTCACGATCGAGCCTCGATGAAGGGTGGCGCCCAAGAGCGCCGAGACGCGATCGCGGTCGACTTCGACGGCGTGATCCACGCACCTCGATGAAGGGCGGCACTCACGAGCGCCGCGACCGAAGGCCGGCTCCGTGGAGATCGAGTTCAACCAGGAGCCTCAATGAAGGGCGGCGTCCGCGGGCGTCGGTCACGGCCGTTGAAGGGCGGTCATTGGCGCCTGCCGATCGGGTGGAGTTGGCCGGTGCCCGCTCGGCGTTCCGGGGCTTTGTCGCTACCGGAAATGGTCACGGGGAATGTAATGATCGCGGTCACTCCGCGAGCGTTCAGCCACAAGCGAGGGATGTCGTCGGGTGCTTGTCCGTGGGCGAGTGCGGCGGCGACGGCTTGGAACTGCGCGGAGGCGAGGATGCTGCGAAGCCGCGCGGGATGCCACGGGATACGCCACAGAGGGACGGCGAAGTGCTCGGAGCGACTGTTGCGTACGGACACGCTGGTCAAGGCTGCTCCACCGGTTCGGAGGGCGATGTGGATCTGGGAAATGCCCCACAGCGCGCACCACACCACGGTGTTGTCAGCGGGGCCCGGGGCGTCCAATCCGGTCGCCGAACGGCTGTCGGGGGCGTCGCCGGACAGTTCATCGCGTACGTGATGCCCGAGGAGCCCGTCGAGGATCTGGCTGTGCGTCCGCTCGGCAACCTTTTCCGCGATCTTGCTGAGGCGGCTGCCGATGAATTCCGCTCCGGTATTACGCGGCTGCATCTCGAGCCGGTTGGCCGCATCGTCCTGCAACCGTTTCCCCGTCCTGTCGAACCGCCAGTAGGCCGGCTCGCCGAGAGCGCCGAGAAAGCGGAGGTCGAGGTCCGCGCGGGCTGTGGTCAGGGTGTCGAGCACCTTGTGGCGCCGGTTCTGGAGTTCCTGCCAGCCGTCGTCGGTGGCGATGGCGGTTAGGCGGGGGCTCATGAGGCCGCGCGGTGTGCCGCCGAGGGTGATCGTCTCCTTCACCCAGTCGCACTTGGAAGCGTGAGCTTGGACGATACGCCCGGCGGCATCTGGGTCGATGTTCAGGTGAGGGCGCGGGCTCATGCCTGTGGTCCAGGAGATGCGCAGGTCAGTGTGGCCGGCGTCGGAGCAGATTGCGGCCAGGCCGTACAGGGCCAGGTGGGTGATGAGGCGGCGGGGGTCGCCGCCGAGAGTGATGCCGCTCATGATCCCTCGCTGGACACTTGGCCATCGGCGGCCCGTAGTAGCGCCTCCAGGTAGGCGCAGCCCCACACGCCAAAGGTCGAATGGGTTCGCTCGATCAGGTGGTCCCACTCGCCCTCGTCATAGAGGAGCCGGGCCAGTTCCCGATAGGTGTCGTCCCCGGTCAGTTCCGTGGCGGTGTGGGGGAAACCGTGGCGTCCCTGGCCATGGCTTGTGCCCACGAGACGGGCAACGAGGTCGCGGTCGCCGGTGGGGAGATGCGCGAGGGCACTCCAGCAGGCGAGTACGGACAGTTGCTCATGCCGCCACCCTGCCGGCAGGCCTGATTGAGCTCGCGCCTGGGTGATCTGCCGCAATGTGCTCATATCGCTTTTGGCCAGGGGCTGCTCGCTCGTCCGCTGGGGGTCCAGGCTGAACTGGAACCGTGGATCGGCTTTCCCGTCGTCGTGGTGGAGCCCGGCGAGTTCCAGCAAGGTGCTCAGGGATTCCAGGCCGAGCTGGTCGCTGGTGATCCGGGCCCGTTCGGCGACGGCGGCGGCATGGGCTTGTAAGGGGACGCGCTGTCGGGGTGTCCACTGCTGACGGGCGGTTTCGTCGTGCACCATCCGTCGGTTGTCTGTGATGAGGAGGGTGGCAGGTGGCTCGCCGAGCAGGTGTACCTCGAAATCCTTGAGCCTGGCCTTCCTGAGGACTTGGATTGCGGCCCGTACTTTGTCCGCCACGGGTTCGGCCAGCACCGGGGTGAGCTTGTCCAGTGCGTCGGCCAGGTCGGTCCGTGCCCGACGACTGTCGAGGCCGTCGGTGCTCATGAGGGTAGTCGCGACGGTGAGGACATGGGCGATTGCCGTCCTGGTCTCGTCGTCATTGCATGTGGCGGGGTCAAGGAAGGGACCGTGGCCAAGCCGGAAGACGAACTGACCGGTCTCCGGATCGGCGGGGCCTTCCAGCACATCCGCCGCCGCGCAGGAACCGGTCTGGTCCACCACCGGCATGCCGTCGATGACGGTGAAGATGGAAGAGCTCGCGTCCACCACGACGATGTCGCCGGGACGCAGATCTCCCGTGGAGTAGATCGACACCTCGTCGTCCCGGACGAGGAAGACGGGCGTGGAGATGTCGTCGATCCTCTTTCGGCACGTGTTGATCCTTACCGGGATCGCCTCGTAGTCGAACGGTGGGAGTGCTCGGAGCAGTTCGATGGCCGCGACCGGGTCGGTGGGCAGACCCTGTCGTACGACGACTCCCACGTCGAGGTCTTCAGCGAGGTTGTCGGACAGCCAAAGGTCCAGATCGGCGGTGGCGAACAGTTGGTCACTGGTGCGCGCCCACATCCAGGCGTCGCCCAGCTCGGCACGCTGCAACAGCGTACGGTGTCGGCGCTGGCTGGGTGGGGGATCCTCCCGCAGCGCCCACGGGGCCAGCCCTCGTGGGTCGGCCTGACGTCCGTGCAGCCACGTGAGCGCGGCATTGACGTCTTCGGGTTGGTACGGCGCGGTGTTGGCCTTGTCGCCGACGTCTTTTTCGGGCACCACCATGACGATGCGGGTGTCGGCGCGCTTGCCCCGCCGGTTGACTCGGCCAGCGCGTTGCGCGATCGCAGAACCGGAGGCCGGTTCGATCAGGGCGGCGGCCCAGTCGAGGTCGACGCCAACCTCCAGACTCTGCGTGGAGATCAGGAAATCGACCGCCGGGTTACCATCTGCGCTCAGCAAGCCCGGATTGGTGTCCCGCAGCCGGTCCAGGTCGTACGGGCGCAGTCGGCCGCACACCAGGCGCGTGACGCCACGCTTACCGAGCAGCGCGGCGAGATCCGTCGCGGTCGCCACGTTGTTCACGAAACAGCCGATGGTGGGGCCGTAGGTGTCGCGCAACCTCGTCGCGCATTCCACCATCGATGCCAGTGCGGCGGTTCGCGGGGTGCCTTTGGCCGGGATGGGCCAGGTCGGCAGCTTTAGGAACTCGACGGGCTTGGGGGTGCGTAGCCGCTCCTCCAGGGTTGGGCTCTCGGTGAGGTCGGCCTCGTCCACGTCGACCATGACCATGGCGCCGGGCTCATCCGGGGTCGCGGTCGCCTCCACAACTTGCAGCACGGGCACGGGCAACGGCCGATCGCTGATCGCGGCGAGCTCCGCCACCCGCCGGGCCGTTCGGATCAGTTGCCGAGACAGGTGCGCCTCGTCCACGACCACCGCCGAATCGAAGGCGAGCAGCCCCGCCTCCCGAGGCCGGGAGGAGGAGCTGGAGCCGTACCCACTGAAGAGGAGTCGGCTGCCCCACATGTCGGGTGTCGCACAGATGATCTGGCAGGCGGTCGCGTCGTCGCGCCAGGCGCGCGGCGCCGGCATCCCACCGCGCAGCCTGGTGACCATAAGGGGGGATACGGCATCCGCGGTGATGCGCAGTGACCGCAGGAGGTGGGCGACCTCGGCCAGGATCTCGCTGGACGGATTGCCGAGCTTGTCACGCACGCCGCAGGCGTGCTGGTACTGATCGTCGACCAGTACCCGCCGGTCCACGACCATCGATAGGCGGCGCGGCAGCCGGGGTGCAGCACCCGCCGCCATCAGCGCGACGCTGAACACATGAATGTCGATCACGCTGGTCTTCCCGGCGCCGGTCGGTGCCCCGATGACATCGGGCCACCTGCCGTCCTCGACGAGGCCCTCCAGGAGTCTGCGCTGCCAACCGAACGGTCGGATGCCGTCGTGAGGGATCCCATCCCCGCTGTTGACGGCGGAGAAGAAGTCATCGAAGTCGCTGATGGACAGAGTCATCGGGTTACCTCTTCGGCGGGGACGTCCTCGGGCACGAACAGCCCGTTGCCCAGATGCCGGGCCTGGCCGATGGCGAGCAGCCCCCGGGAGGGGGCCAGGTCAGCGAGGTCGATGATCGCCCGATAGGGGCGCAGCGGCAGCCCGGATGGGATCTTATGGACGAACCGGCTCAAGTCGCCATCCCGGACCGGCTCGGCATTTGCCACGGTGAGCCCGCCTCGCCCCACGGCTTCGGCGACCTCTCGGTACCACGCACTGCCCTTGCCCGCGGGGATGCCCAGCTGGTCCCGCAGCACCAGGCCCACCGACAGCCGGATGGCGTCGGTCAGTGTCCAGTTCCTGCCCTGGCCATGCGTCTCCGGCACAGCGGCCGGGACAGTGCGCCACAACCGGACAAGCCCGTCGCGTGGCGCGTCCCAGAACTGGTCCGCGCGCTGTTCCGGGCGTGCGGTCAAGGTCAGACGCCGGCCGGGGCGGATCTCGGTGAGCGCTGCCCATGCGTCCTTGATGACCTGGTAGTCCCCACCGTCGATGTCGGATGGCAGCATCAGGGCGAACACGGATTGTGAGATCCACCCGCAGGCGGATGCCTCCCGCTCGGTGAGGATCTGGATTGCGCACCGGTTGGCCGGACGTTCGACCCCGGGCGCGTACACCCCGGTCAGCACGGGGGGAGCGCCGTACCCGATCATCTTGATCAGGGCCTTATGCATAGTGACCGCCCAGCGCACCCGATCAGCGTCGCTGGTCAGCGGCATGTCGACGTCCGCGAGCAGTACCTGGCCCCACGGGCCGCTGGGAGGCGCCGGCTGGCGGGAAGCGTACCTGGCCGGAGCGATGGCTTTCGTGACCCGCGTCGGCCTCACATGGGTCTCATTGCTGACCAGCCGGTCCTTTGTGGCGGCAGGAGCCTTGGCATTGTCGGTCCGATAGGCGGCCAGGAGGGCCTCTGCACGACCTTGCTCCGGAACGTCCAGGTCCAGATCACCTCTGGCGTTGTCCCACCAGTCCGCATCCGGGACCAGGTCATGAGTGGGCTCGGCCGTACCGACACGCATCCGCACAGGCGTCTCTGCCATGCCCAGGTGTGACACGTCCGCGCACAGGGCCTCGATCGGCTCGCGGAGCGAGGCAGGGGGGCCGACCTGCCATGTCCATGCGTAACTTCCGTTCACCGCGACTGACCCCAGCGGTTGCGGTGTTCGGGAGAAGACCCGCCCATGCCGGCGCGTCTCCAAAAGGCGAATCCGGTAGGCCAGCCCATCGGGCTGGTTCACCGACAGCGGGGGCACACGAACTCCGTCCGGCGGATGAGTCTCCAGCCACCGAAGCGCGGCCATATCCGCCTCGCAGGGACGCAGCAGCTCGCCGTCCTGCTCGGCCCGCGGTCCGCTCGCCGCCGCGCACAACAGCGCCGCCGCCAGCCGAGCCGGCGAGGGAACCGAATCGATCTCACCGTCACCCGTGTGACCGTGGTAGGTGCCGAGCGGAAGCTCGGCGATGATGGCGTACGGCACAGCCGATCACTCCCCGTCGGCCGCGTCACCAGCCACGGCGCCCGCGACGATCGCGGGGTTTCCGTCGACCTCCAGCACCGGACCGTTCCATTGAACGCCAGCTACCTGCTCGGCGTGCGCCAACGCCTCCGCCAGCAGGGCGTCTGCCTCCTTGATGCCGAGCGGTTCGAGACTGATCGTCTGGCCGCCGCGCTGATCCATGGTCACCCTGGTGGCATCGGCCTCGAGCAGGTCGCAGTTGGCCCGCAGATACAGCTCCGCGTCCGAACGGGCCAGCCCGTTGAGCGCCAACGCCGCCAGCAGCGCTCTGCACGCCTGATCGCCCTCCGCGCCGGCGCCGAATCGCATCTGGCGCAGCGTGGCGAACGACAGCACGTGGCTTCGGATGATCCGCTCGCATGCGACACCGGCCAGTTGGTTGAGCGTGGGCGGAATTCCGCCCAATCCGAGAGGCGACGCCGAGATCAAGGTCTTGTCCTTGGTCGCTTTGTCGGCCTCCTTGAGGAGCTTGTCCGCCGTCTTCGGGCTCAGTTCGCCGTTCTGGCGCTCCACGATCTCCCGCAGATCCTTGCCCGTCAGCAGCATCTGCATTCCGACTCCGTCGACGCGTGCGCCGCCACGCAGTGACGGCTCTCGCTCGCGGCAGAATCCGATGATCTCTCCGACCAGGGCGCTGCGCCAGCGGCCCTGCCGCGCCCTTCTGCTCGAATCCCAGCCCCCGTATACGAGTGTGATGGGACTGGCATCCAGCAACGCCCGAGCGTTCGCTGGCGAGGCGTCGCGGATCGCACGGTATTCCGGCAGGTCAGTAACCGGAACGCCGGCCTTTGTCGCAGCGCGGATGTGGCCGTCATAAGCCCTGTGCGGAAGAGTGAGATCCGAGTACCTCTCGACCCGCCCATCGATCTCGTACGTGACGACGATTCGCGGCATCCGTGCCAAGACGGGGTTCCCGTCCTCAATGGCCAGCGCCAGCCCCGCCTCCGCCCGATTGAGTTGGCTCTGCTTCGAATCAATGATCACCGCGGTTCGCAACTCCCCGCCGAAGTACCGCCGCTCGTAGGCGTAGACGCTCTCCTTGCCGCGAGGGGCCGCGAACTTGGCCGGAGCCACCGCCTGGTGACTCCCTCCCGCAGGGGCGAGTTCGGTCGTGGACGTGAGACAGCTACCGCCTCCCGGGGCGGTCGCGCGTAACAGCGTGTCCAACGTGATCGAAGACAACCTCAGCTCCTTGACTTGAACGGAAATGTCGCACCCGGCTGCTATCACCGGAGGCGGGAGATGAAGGCCCGCGAAGCGGGCGACGAACCATCCCGGGCTAAATCACGCAGAGACGAGAGGCCTAGATGAAGGCGGGACGGGGTTGAACTTACTGGTTACCACGGAGAGATGAGAGGTATTTCGAAAAATCTCCTACCGCTGCGCGTCAGACCATGCGCTGAACGAGCCCGCTGATCAAGCGAAGCCAAATCAAGGATGTGCTGGCCCGGCGATCGAGCACCCGATGACCCATATCCCGACTAGGAACGTCGTCGCGTCGTATGCGGCGACCATCACTTGCCGGAGGGCGTCGGACTGGCCGTGGGTGATGCGGATCAAGATCAGCATGCCGATCGTGCACAACAACGGTCACGCCACCTATTCGGCGAGTCAGGCCGTCAGCGGGATCTTCGCCGACCCCACCCGTCGGCTCAGCGCCGGACAGCGCCACAGAATGCGTTCCTGCCGATGACCGACTAACAGATCACTGCGGTCAAGCACGTCGCGGTGACGCCCGGGCAGCGGCCGGTCATCGCTCTGGCCGTCGTCCTTTGCATCTGGCGATTGCCTTCAACCTCAGCTCGGCGACCGCGATCGCCCACGCCGGCATCGCCCGGCACCTGCTCGAGCGACCCATCGAACCGCCACCGCCTCAGCCGAGGCGCCCGCCGCCTCCCACACTGGCACCCGATGCCGACCGCCGTCCCCGGCGTGAGTCGCACCCCGAATGTCGGTTCCGGTTGAAGACTGACCCTGTGGTTCCGGCGGAATCGTGACCCACCCCCGACGCTGGTGAGGTGTTGAAGGTGGAGGACTGGGCGGAGATCCGCCGGTTGCATCGGGCTGAGGGACTGGCGATCCGAGCGATCGCCCGCAGGCTCGGGATCGCTCGGAACACGGTGCGCAAGGCACTGGCCTCGCATGAACCGCCCCGGTATGTGCGATCCGGGAAAGGATCGATCGTCGACGCGGTCGAGCCGCGGATCCGGGCGCTGCTGGCGGAGTTCCCGGACATGCCGACCTCGGTCGTCATGGAACGGGTCGGCTGGAGCAGGGGTAAGACGGTGTTCTTCGAGCGGGTGCAGCAGCTGCGACCGCTGTATCGGCCGGTCGATCCGGCCTCCCGCACCGAGTACCAGGCCGGCGAGCTGGCCCAATGCGATCTGTGGTTCCCGCCGGTCGATGTCCCTTTGGGGTTCGGGCAGAGGGGCCGTCCGCCGGTGCTGGTCATGGTCAGCGGCTACTCACGGATCATCAGCGCGGTCATGCTGCCCTCGCGCAGAGCGCCGGACCTGCTGGCCGGACACTGGAGACTGCTCAGCGAGTGGGGCCGGGTGCCGAGGGCCCTGGTGTGGGACAACGAGGCCGCGATCGGCCAGTGGCGGGCCGGGAAACCGCAGCTGAGCGAGGCGATGACCGCCTTCCGCGGAACGCTGGGTATCAAGGTCATCCAATGCCGTCCGGCCGACCCGGAGGCCAAGGGCCTGGTCGAACGCGCCAACGGCTATCTGGAGACCTCATTCCTGCCCGGCCGGTCGTTCGTCGGCCCGGCCGACTTCACCGCCCAGCTGAGCGATTGGCTGGTGCGGGCCGGTACCCGTCATCACCGGCGGCTCGGTTGCCGGCCGATCGACCGGTGGGAGGCCGACCGGGCGGCGATGCTGCCCCTGCCGCCGGTCGCGCCGACGGTGGGATGGCAACTGAGCACCCGCTTGCCCCGCGACCACTACGTGCGGCTGGACTCCAACGACTATTCGGTGCACCCGTCGGTGATCGGCCGGCGAGTCCACGTGACCGCTGACCTGGACCAAGTCGTGGTCACCTGTGACGGCGCCGCGGTGGCCCGCCATGACCGCTGCTGGGCCGACCATCAGACCATCACCGACCCTGCCCACCAGGCTGCAGCGGCGCAACTGCGTCAGGCGCGGCACCTGGCTGCGCTGCGCCCGCTGCAGACCGCGGTGGAGCAGCGGCCGTTGTCGGACTACGACCGGCTGCTCGGCCTGACCGATGAGGAGATCGCCGGATGAGCGCCCCGACCGGCAGCAAAAGCACCGGCAGGAACGTGGCCAGTGAGATCGCCTATCTCACCCGGGCGCTAAAGGCTCCCTCCCTGGCCGCAGCGGTCGAACGGCTGGCCGAACGCGCCCGCTCCGAACAGTGGAGTCATGAGGAGTTCCTGGCCGCATGCCTGCAGCGGGAAGTCGCCGCCCGCGAAGCCCACGGCGGTGAAGGCCGCATCCGCACCGCCCGCTTCTCCGCCCGCAAGTCGATCGAGGAGTTCGACTTCGATCACCAGCGGTCCCTCAAACGCGAGGTCATCACCCACCTGGGCACGCTGGACTTCATCACCGCCAAGGAGAACGTGGTGTTCCTCGGCCCGCCCGGCACCGGCAAGACCCACCTGTCCATCGGGCTGGGGATACGGGCCTGCCAGGCCGGGCACCGCGTCGCCTTCGCCACCGCCGCCGAGTGGGTGGCGCGTCTGGCCGAGGCCCACCAGGCCGGACGGCTCCAGGGCGAGCTCGTCAAGCTCGGCCGCATCCCGCTGCTGATCGTCGATGAGGTGGGTTACATCCCCTTCGAGGCCGAGGCGGCCAATCTGTTCTTCCAGCTGGTCAGCAGTCGCTACGAGCGGGCGAGCCTGATCGTGACCAGCAACAAGCCGTTCGGCCGCTGGGGCGAAGTCTTCGGCGACGACGTCGTGGCCGCAGCCATGATCGACCGCCTGGTCCATCATGCCGAGGTCGTCTCGCTGAAAGGCGACAGCTACCGGCTCAAGGACCGAGACCTCGGCCGTGTCCCCGCAGCCAAGACCGACAACTAAAGATCAAAACTTCGGGTGGTTCAAAGTTCACCCGGAACAGCCGGGTCACGATCGAGCCGGAATTGACACCCGAACCCGACGCCATTGCGACCCTGGAACGCCGAACAGCCGTGGGTTCCTGCTGAAGAACCTTCAGTCACCGTGAACCCGCCGCACTCGAAGCAGCAAGATATGCATAAACCATGCTTACGACTCCCGGGGCGGCGGGAGTCCTACGACCGGGCGCGGTCGTGCAACGAGTGCGGGAGCAACGGCGTGTGCGCGGCGAAACCCGAGCCACATCAGAGGCTCTACGGAACTCGGCGCGGTTCAAAGACCCCGGACACACATGGTCGACGGAGACGAGGACAAGTGGTGCCAGGCGCGAGCCGCAAGCGCATTCGGCCGTTGGCCGGGGCGGTGGTCTTGGTGACCCTCGCCTTGGCCGCGTGCCAGCCTTACCGGGACGAGATCTTCAACATCGTCAACGAAACTGGCGAGAACGTCGTGGTCACCTGGAACAGAGGCGACCTGTACGCCAACCTTCCTCCCGGCGGATCCATCGAGAAGATTCCGCCGCCAAACCGCTGCCGGGTCACTCCCCTGCCCGACGACCGGTTCACGGCGACGACGGAGACCGGAAAGCGCTACACCTACGGGCGGCCCATGTGCCCCGGAGAGACGTGGCACATCCGCAAGCCTCTTTCATCCTGAAATCGCAGCTCATAGCCGGTGAGGCCAGCGATCATCGGGGCCCTGGCCGCGCCGACCGTAAGCAGTCCAGCACCTCTTGCGATTCTAGAGTCGTGACCGATCTCGAGCCTGTGGATCTGGAGTTGCTCGCCGGGACCGCCGCAAGGATTGATCCGCTCATGCAGGGCGTCCTCGTCAGTGGGGATGTGAAGCAGATACGCGGCTTCGTCCTCGAAGCAGCGTGGAACTGTATGGAGCGGCCGTACTTCGAGCACCTGCGGGGGGTAGGCGGGCTCTACCGTGCCTGGATGGAAATTGAACCACTCCGACTTTCGTGGAGGCCCTGAAGCCAGCATCATCTGCTGGCGGAAGGGAGAATCACGTCACGATGCCAGCCCCGAGGAAGTATCCCCAAGAGCTTCGCGAGCGCGCGGTCCGGATGGTGTTTGAGGTTCGCCGGCAGACCGGCGGTGCCCCCGGCGCGATCGCCCGGGTGGCCGATCAGCTCGGTGTTCACCGCGAGGCGCTGCGCGGGTGGGTGCGCCAGGCCGAGATCGACGAGGGACAGCGTCCCGGCACCTCGACCGCTGATGCGCAGCGGATCGCCGAGCTGGAGCGTGAGGTGCGCGAGCTGCGCCGCGCCAACGAGATCCTCAAGGCCGCGGCCGCTTTTTCGCGGCCGAACTCGACCCACGGCCGCCCAGGTAGTCGCCTTCATCGACGCTCACCGCGGCGCTTTCGGCGTCGAGCCGATCTGCCAAGTGTTGCAGGTGGCGACGTCGACGTACTACGCGGCCAAGTCCCGCCCGCCCTCCGCGAGGGCGGTGCGGGACGCCCAGCTCATGGCCGAGATCACCACGGTGTGGAACGAGAACTTCGAGGTGTATGGCGTGCGCAAGATGTGGAAAGAGCTCAACCGGCGCGGCACCCGCGTGGCCCGCTGTACCGTGGCCCGGCTGATGAAGCGCCTGGGGCTTGCCGGGGCGGTGCGCGGGGATCACAAGCGGCCCACGACAACGATCCCCGATGCTCTCATTGACCGGCCCGCCGACCTGGTCAAACGCGACTTCACCGCCCCCTCCCCCAACCGGTTGTGGGTCGCCGACCTGACCTACATCCCCACCGCGTCGGGGTTCGTGTACGCGGCGCTGGTGATCGACGCGTTCTCGCGGATGATCGTCGGCTGGCGTCTGGCCGATCATCTGCGCACCGACCTGGCGCTGGACGCCCTGGAGATGGCCATCTGGCGCCGCGGAGACGGACGGCGGCTGGAAGGGCTGGTGCACCACTCCGACCGCGGCTGCCAGTATCTGTCGATTCGCTACACCGAGCGCCTGTCGGGTGCCGGGGCGGTCTGCTCGGTCGGCTCCCGTGGGGACAGCTATGACAACGCCCTGGCCGAAAGCACCATCGGGCTGTACAAGACCGAGCTGATCCACCGGCGCGGCCCGTGGAACGGCCTGGACGACGTCGAGATCGCCACCATGGAATGGGTCGACTGGTACAACAACCGGCGCCTCCACAGCGCCTGCAACGACCTCCCACCAGCCGAATTCGAGACCCACTACCGAACCCAAACCGCCCCGGCTATCCTCACCCCAGCCAGCTAACCCGGCCTCCACGAAACTCGGCGCGGTTCAAATCGACGACATTCTCGACGGCTGGCCCGTCGACTATGGGGCGGACACCGATGACCTGGTCATGCGCGAGTTCAGACTCGCGGCGCGGGAGTGGCTGGACATGCCGCGGACTGAGACCGGGTTCCGGGACTACGTGCATCGGTGGGAGAGGCGGGTGGCGGAAGACACCTGGCCCGCACCCGGAGGAGCCCATTGGCGGCAGCGGCTGGCCTCACCTGGCGATCGCGACGACTCCCGCCAACTTTGAGATCTTCACAACCTGATGACGCTTGGCTTCGTTCGCGAGATTGGGCGCCAGATGTTCGCGACTTTCGGCGCCACGTTGCTGGCGCCGCGTGCCGAGATGTTCGTGAGAACTGGCACCACTTGCGGATCTTGCCCGCCGGTGACGTCGGCGGTAGCTCCGGAGCCCCGTTCACCTCCGTGCAATCACTCATGGACCGAGCCGGGTGCGAGTGCGCGGATCTGCCGATGAGCGCGCACCCCTGGCTTTCGGAGCGACGTCACGTGACGAGCACGGCGGTGAGCATCGAGAGATACGACTCATGGGCGAGACGCAGGCTGTCAAGGTCGGACGTCTCGAACCACGCCACAGCGTCATGCTCGTCCGGCGCGGCGTTGACGGGTGTTCCGGTCCACCTGTCGACCAACCAGATTTGCATGTCGAACGTCGCGGTCCGGATCTCATGCATCGGCGGGCTGGACGGCTCCGATGCCGTGATTGCCAACTCCTCCCGAAGCTCGCGGACAAGGCTCTCTTTCGGATCCTCCCCCTCCTCAACATGACCGCCCGGTAGGTCCCACACGTCGGGATACCAACGGCGCCCGGCGCTTCGATGACACAGCAACACCCGATCGCCGTCGCGAAGAACTGCCGTCACAATCCGGACGGGACCGGAGTCGTCAGCGGAGATCGTCATCGGCACATTCTGATCCATGGGGATCTGCCGCAGACAAGGCGCGCCCCGCCGCCGACACCCCGTCACCGTGCGTTAGCGGTGCGCTGGCAGACGACAGGCATATCCCGCCCCCACCGAGGGGTGGCGCCCAAACTTACGAACATCGAGGTCGGTGAAATTCCGCTGGTGCCGAAAATCAGCGAGATCTGATGCCAGAACTCACGAACAAAGCCAGACGCTGGTCAGCAGAGATAACAGAAGGCCGGGTTGACGCTCCCACGCCCCATCCAGGCAAGGGAGCGTCCGGTAGGCGGCGAGCGCCCAAGGCGCGACGTTCAAGATGCATGCAGTGTCGGTGACCGGCATCAACCGTAGTGTTCGCCGAAAGATCGAAGTTATCCGGGGCGCGCTTGATCTGTAGCGGCTGAGGTTCCGGCTGAGTTGCTGCGCTTCCGGTGAGATAGTCACCCGAGGTAGTCTGTCGGTGACGCCGGGAACCGCGGGTTCCTGGAAGCCGTGAGGCCAGGTGACCTGGGGCATGACCGGGAGCCTGGCCTGGCGCTTTTCAGGGTTCGGATCAGAGCACCCTCACGGGGAAGTCGATCACCCTGTCGCCGAGAATCTCCCGGTAGCGAGGGTCGCCCAGCTTCTCGGCGCGGACGGCGCCGGCCACGATGTCGGCGACCCACAGTAGGGCCTCGCCCGCGCCGGGCAGATGATCGATGCGGAAGCGGGTGCCCTTGGGCAGTGTGTAGCGGGCGTGCTGCACAGTGGTGACGTCCCTGGTGTTGAGCGTTGGCTGGCGGGCCTCCATGAACAGTTGCTCGACTCCGAACCCGTGCAGTTCGAGCACCAGTTGGTGAAGGCAGTAGGCGCGGGCGCGCTCTTGTCTGCGCTGATGGACCGGAGACCCGACCGCAACGACATGCAACCCGTCGATCTCGGCCACCGTGTAGGCCAGCTCCAACCGCTCTTTGTCATCGCGGGCGACCCAGTGCAGCTTGGCCGGGGCGTGCCGGGCCTGCGCCTGCAGCATCTGCGCACGTGCCGACTCCTGCGCGGAAGCGGGGATGATCACGGCAGCGATGATGTAGAAGCCGGCCGTGTCGTGCTCCTGAAACGACTCATCCGCCCAAGCGGTGCTCACCCTCACGCGGCATCGTCCCCCGGGGGCCTCCTCGGAATCGGGCCCGCAGCACCTCGTGGTCGGCGATGACCAGGAACCCCGCACGGTAGACCCCGATCGTCGCCCGCGGCATCTTCACGATCGGCTCCCAGCCACGGTCACTGTGCAACAGGTCCGTGCCATGCAACTCCTCCGGGACGACCCCGTACGCCTGCCCGGCGCCGGCCACGACCTCGTCCAGGGCGCGTGTCAGGGAGATCACCTGGACGTACGAGACCGGCAGCGCAACCATGGAGTAGCGGTCGCGGGTGTAGCTCTCGTCCACGTACGCCAGCAGCACGTCACACAGCGTGACAGACCCCTGACAGCCTCGGGCGGAATCCGGCGGTCACTCGGTGAACACGCCTCGGGGTGACCTGGGATGAAACGGCTACGATCACTGCGAACCGGACTGGCGGATAGTGATGTCGAGGCCGGTGCCACCGGGAAGCCGTGCTCAGCCAGTTGGCGGTTCACGTGCCGCGTCATCCGGGCCACCCGGGCGGGGTCGGCCTGCCGGGCGCGTTCGCGCAGCAGAGCCAGCGCGCGCTGGTCGGTGATGTGCTTTTCGGTGACGGCGTCGTTGAAGACCGCGGTCACGCTGGCGGCCTTGCCTGCCGCGACGAGGTGCTCGGCGTATTCGAGGATGCCGGCGTCCACGGTGATGGTGATCCGGACCTTCCTGCCTCCGCGCATGCTCGCAATCTGAACCGCGCCGAGTTTCGTGGAGGCCGGGTTAGCTGGCTGGGGTGAGGATAGCCGGGGCGGTTTGGGTTCGGTAGTGGGTCTCGAATTCGGCTGGTGGAAGGTCGTTGCAGGCGCTGTGGAGGCGCCGGTTGTTGTACCAGTCGACCCATTCCATGGTGGCGATCTCGACGTCGTCCAGGCCGTTCCACGGGCCGCGCCGGTGGATCAGCTCGGTCTTGTACAGCCCGATGGTGCTTTCGGCCAGGGCGTTGTCATAGCTGTCCCCTCGAGATCCGACCGAGCAGACCGCCCCGGCACCCGACAGGCGCTCGGTGTAGCGAATCGACAGATACTGGCAGCCGCGGTCGGAGTGGTGCACCAGGCCCTCCAGCCGCCGTCCGTCTCCGCGACGCCAGATGGCCATCTCCAGGGCGTCCAGCGCCAGGTCGGTGCGCAGATGATCGGCCAGACGCCACCCGACGATCATCCGCGAGAACGCGTCGATCACCAGCGCCGCGTACACGAACCCCGACGCGGTGGGGATGTAGGTCAGGTCGGCGACCCACAACCGGTTGGGGGAGGGGGCGGTGAAGTCGCGTTTGACCAGGTCGGCGGGCCGGTCAATGAGAGCATCGGGGATCGTGGTCGGTCGCTTGTGGTCCCCGCGAACCGCCCCGGCCAGCCCCAGGCGCTTCATCAGCCGGGCCACGGTACAGCGGGCCACGCGGGTGCCGCGCCGGTTGAGCTCCTTCCACATCTTGCGCACGCCATACACCTCGAAGTTCTCGTTCCACACCGTGGTGATCTCGGCCATGAGCTGGGCGTCCCGCACCTGCCGGGCTGAGGGCGGACGGGACTTGGCCGCGTAGTACGTCGACGTCGCCACCTGCAACACCTGGCAGATCGGCTCGACGCCGAAAGCGCCGCGGTGAGCGTCGATGAAGGCGACTACCTGGGCGGCCGGGGGTCGAGTTCGGCCGCGAAAAAAGCGGCCGCGGCCTTGAGGATCTCGTTGGCGCGGCGCAGCTCGCGCACCTCGCGCTCCAACTCGGCGATCCGCTGGGCGTCGGTGGTCGAGGTGCCCGGCCGCTGCCCCTCGTCGATCTCGGCCTGGCGCACCCACCCGCGCAATGCCTCGCGGTGAACACCGAGCTGATCGGCCACCCGGGCGATCGCGCCGGGGGCACCGCCGGTCTGCCGGCGGACCTCAAAGACCATGCGCACCGCGCGCTCTCGAAGCTCTTGGGGATACTTCCTCGGGGCTGGCATCGTGACGTGATTCTCCCTTCCGCCAGCAGATGATGCTGGCTTCAGGGCCTCCACGAAAGTCGGAGTGGTTCAAGTGCGGGCTCTATGCGCCATGCCCTGACATGCTTCGGTGTGGTGGATTTGGTGATTTGGCTGGCGCAGGCAATAGTCCTCTCGTACATTCGTGCGAGGGGCGGCCAAGAGCGGTGATGCCCTGGGCGTGTCTGGCGAATGCTCCCGAAGGGTGCCTCCCCGGGTTGTTGGGGGTGTGCCAGTACGAGCTGATTATTGGCCAAGTTCCCCACTGTGGTGGGGGCGTGCCCTACGGGGACGAGTTCCTTTCCTTCCGCCCTGCTAGTGATGGATGGTGCTGTTTGAGTCATGTCATCGATCTGCGAGCTCCTTGGGGCAAGCTGGGCAACAGCGACGTTCCGCATCCTCTGATCTGCCATGCGATCGACACCATGGCGGTGGCGGAGCTGCTGTTTGACAAGCTCTTGAGCGCTCGGCTCCGCTCGAGGTTCGCCTCAGTGTTCGCGCCGATCGGTGAGGCGCGTATGTGGGTGGCGTTCTTCTGTGGGCTTCATGACCTTGGAAAGTTGTCGCCGGCCTTCCAGGCGCTGAGAGCCGATGTGGCGGTGCGGTTGATGGGGGAGCCCGCGGCTGGTGCCATCCGGCGGATGCCGGATTACAAGCGTGTTGGACGTATTGATACTCCGCATGGAGTCCTGACGGCGGTGCGGGTCGAACCGATGCTCAGGGCGTGGGGAGCCAGCGCCCGCACGGCTCAGGACCTGGCGAATGCGATCGGCGGGCACCACGGCTCCTTCCTGAGGAGCGAGACCCTGCGGCAGGCCCGGAGCGGCGTCCGCGACCACGGAGGTGACCTCTGGAAGGACTGGTGCGTCGAATTCGCGGAGCACGTTCTCCAGTTGCGGAACCTGCCGAAGCCGGCAAAGGCGGCATGGGCGCAGCTGCACATCGAGACCGACTTGCTGGTGGTCCTGTCGGGACTGACCTCGGTCTCCGACTGGATCGCCTCCGCTGAGAGCAACTTCCCCTACGCCGGAGCCGACGTCGACCTGGCTGCTTACGTCGAGCGCGCGGCGAAGCAGGCCCGCGAAGCCGTGAGGCGGCTCGAGTGGGTCCCCTGGGAGCCGCCGGAAGGGGCCCGGTACAAGAGCCTTTTCGGTGAGGACCCTCGGCAGATGCAGCTCGACGTCGAACAGATCACCGATGAGCTCGAGGCTCCACTGATGCTGATCGTGGAGGCTCCGACCGGCGAGGGGAAGACGAAGGCCGCGCTGCAGGCTGCCGCACGCTTGGCACGTTCCCGCCCGGGCTCCGGCTCTGGCGATGGGCTGTACTTCGCCACCCCGACCAGGGCAACCAGCAATCAGGCCTATCGCGAGATCAATGACCTCATCAATAGGCACCAGCCCGAACTCGCCGTGCGACTGCTGCACAGCAGCGCGGAGGACTTCCTTATCGCGGAGCGGATGCGGAACCAGGAGGACGAGGCCCTCCAGCCGAGCGCCGTGGATGAGGACGGGGACCCGGCCGTCGCGGCGGACGCACGTGAGTGGTTCACCCGCAAGAGAGGGCTGTTGGCACCGGTCGCGGTCGGCACGGTGGACCAGGTGCTGATGGCGGGGATCCGGTCGCGCCACGTCTTTGTCAGGATGACTGGGCTGTCCGGCAAGGTCGTCGTGATCGACGAGGTGCACGCTTATGACCCGTACATGTCCACGATGCTGGACCGGGTCCTGCAGTGGCTGGGCTTCCTCGGCGTATCGGTGATCCTTTTGTCGGCCACGCTGCCGGCCCACCGGCGTAATGACCTTGTCCGCAGCTGGCGTACGGGGCTGCTCGGCGACAACGTGACGAGCCCTGCCCTCGACGCCACGGTCGCCTACCCTCGCATCACCTACGCGACCGCCGAGACAAGCAGGACGGTCCCGACCGCTGTCAGCGGCCTCAACGCCGATCGGCGCATGACCGTGATCCGGGTCCCCGATGAGGACATGGTCACCTGGTTGCTGGAACAGGTACGTCGCGGCGGCTGTGTCGCCGTGATTCACAATCTGGTGAGACGTGTCGAGAAGACGCAGGCTGCCCTCGAGGAAGCCATCAGCAGACTCCCGGCCGAGGAACGGCCGGAGCTGTACGTCATCACCGGCCAGCTGTCGGCGAAGGCGCGGTCCGAGGTTGAAGATCAGCTTCGTCGCGCCTTCGGTCCTCCTTCCCGGGAAGAGGAATTGGACAGTCCGTGCAAGGGGCGACGAGGCGAGGTTGCTCGGCCGGCTCGTGCCATCGTCGTGGGCACCCAGGTGCTGGAATCCAGCCTCGATCTGGACTTCGACCTGCTCGTCAGCGACCTCGCCCCGATCGACAGCCTCATCCAGCGCATGGGCCGTGTGCACCGTCGCGGAGACGCGCATCCCCGCCCCGCGCACTTGACGGAGTTGACGCTGGCCATTACCGGGGTCGAGGAGACCGACAAGGGGCCGAAGCTTCCCCCCTACACGGGAAGCATCTATCCGAAGGCGTTCACGTGGCGTACGTGGGCGCTGCTGCGAGACCGTACGGCGATCCACTCGCCAGGCGACGTGGCCGAACTGATCGAGAAGGTGTACGGGCCGCAGCCGGTGACCTGTCCGCCTGGGTGGACGGCCCTTGCTGAGGCGGCGCTCACGCTGGAGAGGTCGCACGCCAACCAGCGATTCGACGCCCGCGTGCTCTATCTGCCCTGGCCACGCCGGGACATGCCGCTCAGGGATATGACCGGGCGAGCGGGAAGCTCCCGCCAGACCCGCAGGGAAGGACGCCCGTCATGACCGACGCGCTCGGCTTCTCCGAAAGCATCGACGCGACGGTCGCGGTGGTGCTCCTCCGTGAAGGGCCGGTCAGCGGGGAGCTCATCCCGCTCGAAGGGAACATAGCTGTCGATTTTGACGCCGGCACGCCCCCGACACCCGAGCTGGTCGCCCAACTGCTCGACTCCAGCGTGCGCCTCACCGCGCCCTCCGAGGTGCCCTACGAGGTCGTCGAGGCCATCAATGAGGTGCCGATTCCTGCGGTCTTCACGCGGACGCCTTGGCTGCGTGCGCACCGGGCGCTGGTCCTTCGTGATGGCCGCGCGGCCCTGGGTGCCTTCCAGATGAGGTACAGCCCACGCCTCGGACTCGTCGTCGACGAGCTGCTCAGAACGGACACAGGTGAATGACGCCGGACAACAGGAAGGCGAACGTGACCTTCGATCTCGTCGAGGAGCCGTGGCTGCCAGTCGAACGTAGGAACGGCTCACCCGATTGCCTGGGGCTGCGGCAGCTGTTACTGGAGGCACGTGACATCAGGCGGCTGTCGGCCGAGACCCCCACGGTGACGGCCGCGCTCTACCGCCTGGTGCTCGCCTTCGCACATCGCGCCTATGGGCCAGCCGACAGCGAGACATGGGCAGCCTTGTGGAACGGGGAGTTCGCTCGGAAACAGCTGGATGACTACCTGTCCCAGCACCCCAGGCGCTTCGATCTGTTCGATCCCGACCGGCCATTCCTGCAATGCCCGGCCCTGGCCACGTGCGAGCCGACAGGCGCGGCCAAGCTCGTACCCAGCCGCGCCGTCGGCAACAACGTCACACTGTTCGATCACACCACCGCACATGATCGCGTCGCCCTCGAACCCGCGGAGGCCGCGCAGTGGCTGGTGACGGTCCACGCGTACGACCCGGGCGGCCTGAAGACCCCCTACACGAAGGTCAAGTCATCGGAACGCGCCCCGGCGAACCAGTTCGGAATGGTGCTGGTCGAAGGCGCGACGCTCCACGAGACCCTGCTGCTCAACATGCCGATCTACAACCCCGAGCGGGAGCAGCCGGAGCCCACCTCCCCGGACGACCGGCCGCCGTGGGAGGCAGACTCCCCTCCCGACCCGGAGCCGGACGAGCGGTCCCCCCTCGGGTGGACCGACCTGCTCACCTGGCCATCCCGGCGCGTGCTTCTGCACCCGCACGTCGACGGCACCGGCGTAGCCGTCGACAAGGTCGTCATCACCCCCGGTACGCGTCTGCGAGGCGACCTGGCGGACATCGAGCTGATGGCCGCCTTCCGCCGGCCGCCGCGCAAGGCCAGGCAGAAGAAACGCGAGGACTTCCGCGCGGTGCGCCTGGATGGGCGCCGTGGGATTTGGCGGCATGCGGAGGCGTTCCTGTTGGCCGGGGACGAGGACACGCGGCGCCGGCCCCGCCCGCTGGACCACATCGCGGACCTCGTCGAGAGCGAGACGATCCCAGAGGAGACCGTCTACACGATCCGGGTCTTCGGACAGCAGCTCGGATCCAAGGGCGCGGTGGTGGAGTCGTGGGCGGAAGAGGCCGTCTCCGCGCCGGTCGCGCTGCTGCGCGCGCGCCACGCGCCGGTCGGCCCCATCATCGGCCACGCCGTCGATCTCGCCGACCAGGTCGCTGGCGCCCTTCGTGACATGGATCACGACTTCTGCGCGGCGATGCACGCGGACCGCAGCGTGGGCATCGACCTTCCGTACTGGACGCAGCTCCCCCAGCCCTTCGACGAGTTCCTGCGCGCGCTGGCCGAGGCACGCCGCAATGGGCAACCGGAAACGGACGCGATCGAGGGATGGGCGCGGGCCGTGCGGAAGGCGGCCACCGCCGTCGCCGACCGCTGGGCCTACGGATCGCCGCGCAAGGGGCGCAACCTTTCCGAAGCCGGCAAGCAGTTCGGCAGGTTCACAGGCGCGCTGCACCACCTCACGGAAGTGTTCGCCGCCAAGGCCATGAATTACGTCGACGAGGAGGTCTCTTCTTGATCCCCCAAGCGTCCTCACTGGAGGAGATCCGCCAACGGCGCCGCCGATTCGTCAACCACCTGTACGGATTGCACGCCAAGCTCGAGTCCGGGCGGCAGTATCAGAGCGCCGAGGCCCGGCGCGACCTGGCCCTGCTGCGCCGTTCCCTCGCTGGCGGCCGTCAGGAGGCGGACGCGTACGCGGTGGTTTTTCCCTACGACCCGCCGATCGAGGAGCAGCAGGCATGGCTGCTCGTGGCCGGTCTGTTCGCGCTGCATCCTCAGCCTCGGCCCCGGACCTCGCCCGGCCCGTCAGGTGCGCAACGCCCGCCGTCCCGCTCCATTGGCGTGTCCATGAGGCGGCTCGTGGAACGCCGAAGCTCCGCGGAACGCAGATTCCTGCAGCTGCTGGGCGTCGACCGCACAGCCCTGCCGCACTACCTCCGGCAGGCCGTGCAACTCCTGCACACCGAAAACATCCCGCTCGACTACGACCGGCTGCTGGACGACGTGGTGATCCTCATGAGCGAGCACCACGATCCCGAGCGCGCCCACCGCGTACGGCTGACGTGGGCCCGCGACTTCCATCGCCAGCTCCGCCAAACCCCGGCGAACGCCCCCGTCGCCCCGACTGCCTAACCAGTCCCCCCACCAGGAGAACTAGTGATCATCGAGCTTCACCTGCTGCAGTCGTTCCCGGTCAGCAACCTCAACCGCGACGACATCGGGCAGCCCAAGACGGCCACCTTCGGCGGGGTCACCCGCGGGCGCATCTCCAGCCAGAGCCTCAAGAGAGCAGCCAGGGGATTGTTCAACCAGTACGGGCTCAGCGTCGACGAGACAGGCGTGCGCACCAAGCGACTCCTGGACAATGCAGCAAAGCTGCTTGCCGAACGGCACGGCCGCGACGGGGAGCGCAGTCAGGTCGTGGCGGGAGCCGGCCTGGAGGCCCTTGGCTTCGGTATCGACGCCGAGACCAGGCTCACCCAATACCTCTTGTTCGTCGGCCGCAGCGCGAGCGAACTGCTGGCCGACTTTTGCGAGCGTGAGTGGGACAAGCTTGAGAAGGCCGCCGCACAGAAGGCGGCGGAGGCGAAGAAGGCGGCAGAAAAGAAGAAGAACGGGGACTCTACCGAGCCGGAGACTCCCGCCAAGAGCAAGAAGATCAAGCCGGACAAGGCGACCCTGGCAGAGGCACAGAAGATCCTGGATGCCCAGAAAGTCGCCGACATCGCACTGTTCGGGCGGATGATCGCCGACAACAAGGACTTCAGCGTCGAGGCCGCCTCCCAGGTGGCCCATGCCCTGTCCACCCACGCCGTGGCCAACGAGTTCGACTACTACACCGCCGTCGACGACCTCAAGCCGCAGGACGAATCCGGCGCCGATATGATCGGCACGGTCGATTTCAACAGCGCCTGCTACTACCGATACGCCAACCTCGACCTGGGCCAGCTCAACAAGAACCTCGGCGGAGACGCCGATCTGGCCGCACGTACGGCACAGGCATGGCTGTACGCCCTCGTTCACGCCGTCCCCACCGGCAAGCAGAATTCCATGGCGGCCCGCACCATGCCGGACACGCTGATCGGCGTCACCCGCGAGACGGGAGCTTGGAACCTGGCCAACGCCTTCCTCAAGCCGGTCACCGGCCCCGACCTGATGGCCCTGTCCACCCAGCGGCTCATCGAGCACCTGGGACAGTTGCGCAACTTCTACGGAGGCAAGGACCTGTCCGTGACGGCCGCATCGGTCACCGGCACGCTCCCCGGCATCGACGAAGCCGAACGGGCCACGACCCTGGAGGAGTTCAGCAACCGCGTCCTGGCTTCCCTCAAGGCCTGAGCCATGACCCTCTCCCTGGCACTTTGCCTCGACGCACCCATGCAGTCCTGGGGCATCCGATCCCGCTTCACCATGCGGGAGACCACCAGAGAACCCACCAAGTCAGGCATCGTGGGGCTGCTCGGCGCCGCCCTCGGCATCCCCCGCGACGACGAGAAGGAACTGGGCCGGCTCGCCGGCTTACGCATGGCCGTGCGCGTGGATCGCGAAGGCATCCTCGAGCGGGACTACCACACAGCCCAAAACGTCCCCACCACCGCGGGCACGGGCCACCGCACCGTGGTCAGCGAGCGCTACTACCTCGCCGACGCGCTGTTCCTCGTCGTGCTCGAAGGAGACGAAGCCACGATCACCAGAGCCGCCGCGGCCGTGCAACGCCCGCACTGGCCGCTGTGCTTCGGACGCAAGCCCTTCGTGCCGGCCCGCCCGCTGACCCGCTCAGGCCGTCCCGGGGGACCACGCACCGGTGAAGGCCTCCAGGAAAAGCCCCTCGACACGGTCCTGCATGATCACCCCTGGCTCGAAACACGCCCCAAAGCCCGCGCCTGGGCGCTCGCCGACCTTCAGCGCGGCGAGACCATCGAGCTGCGCACGATGATCGATTGCGACCCGGCCGTCCCCGGAGCCGAACCGAGACACGACCAGCCCATTTCCCTTGTCCGGCACGACCGGCGCTTCACCACCCGCGCTGTACTGCCCGGGTACGTCGCACTCACTGAGGACATGATTTCAGCAGGAGACTCGGGTGTTCCTGAGCAAGCTCAACATTGACGTGACCTCGCGGGAGTTCCGCCGCGACTTCGCCGACGTGCATCAGATGCACCGCACCGTAATGGCGGCGTTCCCGCAGGTCGACGACGAGCAGCCGCCACGGCAAAAGCATGGCGTGCTCTGGAGGCTGGACCCCAGCCAGCAGGGCTACCTCCTATATGTGCAAAGTCGTGTCGAGCCCGACTGGTCCCGCCTGCCGCAGCACTACCTCACCGAACCACACCAGGTGCGGGATCTGCGACCTCTCTTCGACGCCATCACGGGTGGCCGATGCTTCGCGTTCCGCCTGGTCGCCAACCCCACAAGAGCCGTCAAGCGCGACGAGAAACAGCAGAGCGCGCGAGCTGAGCAAGGCAAGCGGGATCAACCGCGCCGCGTCGTTCACCGCACCCCCGAGGCTCAAATCGACTGGATGATCCGCCAGGGGGAACGCAACGGGTTCGTCGTCCCAGCGGGCAGAAACGGCCGACCCGACGTCGCACCCTCCCCGGCGTTCCGCATGCAGGGGAAGACCTACTTCGGCGATGAGGCGCAGAAAGTTACCATCGATCACGTCCGGTACGACGGTCATCTGATTGTCACAGACCCAGGTCTGTTCGCGTCGGCTGTCCGAGACGGCGTCGGCCGGGGCAAGGCTTACGGCTGCGGCCTAATCAGTCTCGCCGCAGCGCGGTGATCAGCAAGTCGCAGATTGACAACTGAAGAGCCCATGGGGCAGCTCTCCCAGCTCTGGGGTGACCCACAGGAAATCGTGTGCATTGACTGCCTTTAGGGCGTTCCCCACGCATGTGGGGGTGATCCGGAGCCGGAGACCGAGACCAACGGCGGGCAGGAGTCCTCCCCATGCACGTGGGGTGAGCCGTACGAGGCCGGGTTCCCCCTGTCCTGGGAAGCGTCCTCCCACGCACGTGGGGGTGAGCCAAAGTGCAGGACGAGGTAGGCGACGACGGCCGCGTCCTCCCCACGCGCGCCTGGGGTGAGCCGGTGCGACGCGCGTACGCGCGACGCGCGAGTGTGTCCTCCCACGCACGTGGGGGTGAGCCGAAGACGGAGCTGGGCGTCCAGCCGGGCTTAACGTCCTCCCCACAAATATGGGGGTGAGCCGTGGCTGGGCGAGGACCTCTTCAAGCGGGCCGAGTCGGTCCCACGCGGGTGAGCAGTGAGCCGCGGAGCACGAGGCGCGGAACCGTTCTCCCCACACACGTGGGGGTGAGAGAGCCGACCGAGGACGACAGCGATTTCGAGGGTTCCATCCCACGCACCTGGAGGTAAGCCGCAGGTGGGCAGGATCCCGCTGCCGCAATGTTGTCCTCCCCACGCCGTGGGGGTGACCGATGTTCCAGTTCCGGGTCGAGGACATCACCCGTCCTCCCCACGCTTGTGGGGGGTGAGTCGTAAGAGGCCGAGCTGGTCCTGAAGAATCGTCGTCCGTCGCGGTCAGCCGACGCTCCGGGGAGCCGAGTGAGGCGCTGCGGAAGGCATCCTCACGCACGTGAGGGTGAGCCACCGTAGGCGGGCACCTCGTACGGGCCGAACTGGTCATCCCACGCACGTGGGGGTGAGCCGGACGGTGGTAAGGAAACATGGGCTTGCTATGAGTCCTCCCCACGCACGTGGGGGTGAGCCGCAGGCACGGCACGACCGGCTGATGGAGCTGCCGTCCTCCCACGCCCGTCGGGCTGAGCCGGGGACGCCCTACCGCGACGAGGTGACGCGGCTGTCCTGCCCGCGCACGTGGGGGTGAGCCGGACGAGACCGGTCGCGGCCACTTCAAGGTGGAGTCCGCCCCACGTATGTGGGGGTGAGCCGGTGCCGACGTACGGAATCTCGACGCGGGGCACGTCCTCCTCACGCGCGTGGGGTGAGCCGGTCGGCCCGGCGATGCGCCGCAGCCTCGACACGCCCTCCCCACGCACGTGGGGGTGAGCCGGTGATTCTCACCTCCACGGGGCGCATCAGGGTGTCCTCCCCACGCACGTGGGGGTGAGCCCTGGAGTCAGACCCTAATGTGGCGCCATGCCACGTCCTCCCCACGCACGTGGGGGTGAGCCGCGTGTGGCCGAGTACCAGCGCCACCTCCAGGCGTCCTCCCCACGCACGTGGGGGTGAGTCGTCGTTCGGCGCGCTGGTCGCGCTGGGCAGACTGCCTGAGCGTTGATCTTGTGACTGGCTGACACCGTCACGATCACCGTTCAGGGGCACACCCCTCCCCACGACACGCGAACACGCACGAAGACGAGTGGGGACTTAAAATTGGCCACCGGCGGTGACCTCAACCCGGCCACCTGCGGCTACTTTTACAAGGCCACGGACACCCACGCAGTTGGGGGTGAGCCGAGGCCGACATTCACCGCCTGGGCGCCGAGTTCGTCCTCTCCACGCACGTGCCCGCTCCACCTACCTCGCCAGCAGCCTGCCGGGCGTCCTCCCCACACACGTGGGGGTGAGCCGGTGTACGACCGTTACAGGTCAATATCCAGGATCCTCCCCGCACGTGGGGTGATCGAAGCGTCCAGACTTCGAGTTGCCCACTGATCATGTTTTCGGGCGAAGAGAATATGGAGGCCGGTGTGCCGAGGAGGTCGGACGGGCGACTGCTGGTTCGGCATATGGCTTGGCGTGCCCAGGCTGGGCATCGAGGCCAGCCACGTCGACCGGGTTAAAGCTTTGGGTCACCCGTCCTGACTGCAAGCGTGCCTGCTCGACGGCGTTCACGACAGCATCGTTGACCGTCGTAGCCTCCAGCCCCAATCGCGTGGCCGTACGGACGACCTGGCGGGCGACCTGTCCCGACGGCAGGCCCGCGACGATCGGGGCGACGGCCTGCAGGGCACGCATCCGGTCTTCGGCAAACTGCAAGCGCGGGAATCGCGCGAGCGCGGCGTCGACCACGATGTCGGCAAGCGGCACCCGGCTGCGGTCCAGCAGCCGGTGCAGTGCGGCGGGGCCGTCCTGCGCCAGGATCGCCGAGGGGTCCCTCCCCTCTGGGAGACGTACGGCCTCCGCGCCTCGCAGCTGTTCGAACGCCTTGACGGCACCCCGCATCCCCGCCGAGTCGCCGTCGAACGTGATCACGGCCCCGGTCGTGCCCAGGTCGCAGACCTGTCCGAGGGCGTCGACCTGAGCGGGAGAGAGGGCCGTCCCGCAGGTCGCCACGCCCACATAGCGCCCGCGCCCGGCGAGGGTGACCGCGATGGCGTCGAACGGGCCCTCGACGATGACAGGGCGGGCACCGGCGGCAAGGGCCTGCCGGTTCTCCGCCAGGCCGTACAACACATTGCCCTTCGCCGAGCCGCGGCTGGCAAGGTACTTCGGTCCGTGACCTCGTGGAGAGTGGCGGCCGATGAATCCGGCGATGCCGCCCTCCGGCGTCCGCAGAGTCAGCACGATGCGGTCCTGTAACGCATCGACCAGACGGGAACCGCGCCGTCTGGCCAAGCCGGACGCTTCAAGCACCGCGTCCTCGTACCCGCGGCCGCGGAGGTGCGCAACCAGCCCTTTCCGCCCACCCGGGGCGTATCCAATCCGCTATGCCCTGGCCGTCTGCGCGTCGATGCCGCGCTTGCCGAGGTACGGCACGGCCCAGCCACCCTTCAGTTGGGCCGCGAAGAACTGTTCGGCCTGACGGTGAATCCCACGCATCCGCGCCGCCGAAGACGTCGCCTCGAGGGCCTGGGCAGTATCCGGCTCCGCTCGGCGTACGTCCTTTGTCCGACCCTGCTGCACGTCGGTCGTCGTGCGTGACGCGCTGTCCATGTGCGTGGTGACGAGCGACGCGGTCAGGAGGACGCGGTCGCCGACCGCGAGCATCGTGCCGAAGCGCGGAGCCCGGGGGTCGGCCCCCGCCCAGCTGGACACGCTCGGAAAGCCGATCCCGTGGGCGTCCATGCTGAGCCGCCGCAGGACAAGGTACGCGACCGAGTCCGCCTGAAGCTTCGCGATGCCCCGGCAGACGGGCGAGGTGACGGCGGGGGCTTCGGCCGGGTGCTTCAGTAGGACGTGCGCCAGCTCGTGGGCCACCGCGGCGACGGCGGTGTTGTCGTCCAGATGGTCGGAGACGCGGATGAAGCGGCGCCCGTGCTCATTGCTAAGCACGGTCAGGGCCACGCCGTCGTACGGCGACCGCACAACGGGGAAACCCAGCCGTCCAGCGAAATCGGAGAGCGAGGCCAGAGCCTCTCCAGGTTCGAGCGGCGCCGCACCTGGTACCCAGCTGTCGGCGGACGGAATGGCCGTGGTCTGGCCGATGTCGAACACAGTTGACGGCCGCGTGCCATTCGACTGGACGATGCGGATCCCTCGCTCGCCCTTGAGCACCTGGCGGCCGAGCTGTCGCCAGGAGTCGTAGTCGGCCAGCATGGTGGCGTCCGGCCGTGACGCGCGGATGAGCAGGAGAGCGGCGAAACCGTACCCGCGATGCTTGGCGGCCAGGTCGAGAAACCGCGCCCAGTCCTGGCCGCTGCGCAGCAGGGAGGCTTCCTGAGCGGCCATGTCCAGCAGCGCCGCAGCATCGGGGCGTTCGGGGTCTCGAACCTCATCAACCACGCCCCTGACGCTGCGCCGGTCGGATTGCACCGCCTGTGACGCCAGCCGTCACCCTCGTCAGCTCACACGCTCCGGCCGGTGAGGATCTTCTGCCACAGCTCCTGCGCCCGGGCGGTCAGCAGCCACTCCGTTTCCGCCACCTCCAGCTCTGTCTTCTTCCGGTTGGTCCGCCGGACGAAGACGAGGCCTCCGGCCTGACACAGCTCATATATGCGGGCCGGCACTCGCAGGTGTGCCGCCGTACCCTGATGTGGGTGCAGCGGCGCTGCGGCTTCAGCCACCGCAGCTCCTCCGCGCCGGGTTGCGGGTCAGGGACGTGGATGCCGTGGTAGGGCGGGGGGATCATTCCTTCACCAGGTGGTCGTTCGCGAGCCGGGTCTGCTCTTCGAGCTGCCGCGCGAGGTCGGCGAGATTGGACGCCTCGATCGTCATGGCCAGGTCGCTCTTCCTGAGCACACCGAAGGGGAGCTGACGTCGCCTGGTCGCCGACAGCCATGGTTGGCGTCGGACCACCCAGTCGTCGCGGTACGCGTCAACGAGTCGGCGAAACGACGAATCGTCATCGGAGTCGGGCTGGGCGGAACGTGTGGGATCGTTGTTCACGGTCAGGACCTCGATTCCTGATCTCAAGAGCCCGTCCGGTGGTTTCGTCGCCGCGGCGGGCTCGCTTTTTCGGCGGCCAGCGTGCGGATAGGGCGGGCGGCCCCGTGACCCCCTCAGGTGTGGGGCCGCCCGAGCCCCGCCAGTCGTGACAACTCGACCAGCGGGGCAGCTTCGATGCGCCTGTTCAAGCAGGTGCTGACTTGCACGCAGGCTCTTTGCCGACCGAGGTGCGTACGACTCACCCGGCGCAGAGCGTGGGGATCGCACCTATCACGGCGCCGGTCCTTTTAGCTCAGCCCACGTCACGTGCCCGTTCCGAGTACGGCTGCTGCCGTACCACGGCGTGAGCTCCGACACCTCTGACCATTCGTCCTTCTCGTCGCCTCCCACGGGTTCGCCCGGGTCGTGGACTTCTACCCGGAGGCGGCCGGCAGACGGAGTGATCGTGACCGCGATCACCCCGTCCTCGGGCGTGCGGGGCACCGCGTTCGCGACGAGTCGGGACACCACTCGCTCGCACCGATCAGCGAGTTCCGGGCGATGCCTGCTGGCAGTGCTGCGTGCCCACGATCGCACCTTGTCGGCCGCCTCCGGGAGCCCGGGCAAAGTTCGCTTGTACATGGGAGGAGACCGCCTAAGCTGGTGACACTGATTTACGTTCTGAGTCCTCAGCTTGCAGCCTGGGGACACAGCCTGTCAACCTGTTCCGATGGATTCCGATCGCCCGCTATGGCTGCGCATCGTCGAACACTTCCGGCAGCAGATCAGCACGGGTGAGCTGCCTCCGGGCGCACGCCTGCCGTCCCGTCCGGAGATCATGCGCGAGTTCGGCGTGTCCGATGCGGTCGCCAAGCAGGCCGCCCGAGTTCTGGTCTCCGAGGGCCTGGCTGTGGCCAAGCCCGGCTCCGGCACCTACGTGCGCAGCAAGCCCCAACTTCAGCGTCTCGTTCGGGCCTGGTACCGAGGCAACCGCTCCGGCAGCCCCTTCGCCGCGGAGATGGAAGCCCAGGGCCGTCGGGCCGCATGGGACTACACCTCACACACCGCGCAGGCGCCCACGTCAATTCGGGAACGGCTGGGCCTCGGCGAACCGACCGGGGACCTGCCCGATGTGCTCCGTACGGAGTACCTCTTCTCCGCGGACGGACAACCCGTCATGCTCTCCACGAGTTGGGAACCGCTCGAGATCACCAGGGGCACGCCGATCGCTATGCCGGAGGAGGGTCCGCACGCCGGGCGAGGTGTGGCCGAGCGGATGCTCGTCATCGGCCACCCCATCGACGACTGGAGGGAGACCGTCGGAGCGCGATTGGGCACTGCCGAGGAGTGCGCAAAGCTCGCTCACCCGCAGGGCTCCGTCATGCTGACGATCGAGCGGGTCTACGAGTCGCGCGGGAAGGTGGTCGAGACGGCCGACATCGTGTTGCCGGCGGATCTGTACCTGCTGGAATACTCGGCCCGTATGGGTGCAGGAGAGTAACTCGCCGCGCTTCCCAACCGTGAGAGTCGCATCGCGGCTTGCGGCTCCTTCTGCCGAGGCGGGACTCTCCCGACAAACGTCACGCCCGTAAACCCTCTAAAGAGCCAGAGGAAATCGCCCTCAGCTCCACGTCTTCTCGGCGCGGTTGCGCTGGTGAGAACGCTGGGCTTTCCGATCTGCCTCTGTCTCCTCCCTCCGGTCCCAGCCATGGGCAATCGCCGTCATCGCGTGACCTGCGGCGAGTAGTCGCGGCGTCCACGGAGAAGCGTACAAGCTGCTCGTCGCCCTTCCGGCTGAAAAGCCTCGTCGGCGGTCAGGGAGAGGGATCAGCCCTCGCGATCACGAGCAACAGGGCCTCTCTGAGAGCTGCGTGCTTCCTGGCGAATTGGGACGACCGAAATGCCGGTGGAAAGTTCACGGTCATCGGCTCAGCTCGCTGTTTCTCGCGTCCGATGTCACGGCGTAAGCAATGGGTTCTCGTGATCCTTGCGACGTGTTGTCCGCCACTGCGCGCGACTCTCATACCTCCGCAGGAAGGCGCGGAGCTAAAGCTGGGTCGCCAACCGCAATTTGCTCTTGATCTAAATCAGGCCGCCCCTTTACCCTACAGCGCGCAATTATTCGACTACAGAGAGTGCTGAAGTGTCTTGTGTGACGTGGCGAGTGGGATTCCTTGCTCTCTTGGCCGCCGTCTCCGGTTGCACCGCCTCGCAGGAGGTCGGTCGTACGGCGACACCCCCCGCCTCGCCGACCGGGAGTCCTCCGCTGGCGGCGCCCTCTGCACGGGCGACCACCGTGGAGGACGCCATCGTCGAGGCCTACACCGCCTACTGGCCAGCGAGCACCCGTGCTGTCACCTTGCCGCGCGAGGAGGCGCGGCGACTGCTCAGTCAGTACGAGACCGACGACCAGGTCGAGGGCGAGCTCAAGGGCATCGCGCGCTACCAGGAGATGGACCGCGAGGGATGGGGGGAGGTTGTCGTGCACGTCAAGAAGGTCACGGTGAAGGGCGACACGGCCACCGTCCTTGACTGCATGGATGCATCTCGGACAGGAGAAGCTGATTCACGCACCCACAAGCTCATCCCGGGCACGCTCAGCACTCCTTACTTCTCGGTTGAAGCCACGATGCGCAGGGGTGCGGACGGGCGCTGGCGCATCCTTCAGAAGAAGGCACTGGAATCGAAGTGCACGCGGTGACCGCCCTGCTCGTCCTCGCGCTGATTGCCTCACCTGCTGCGGTAGCCAATGGGGATCCCGGCAGTGGGGCCGGAGCCAGCCGCAGTCCCAAGGGCTGGTCGATCTGGGCCAAGGAGACATCGCCCGGCCGGGCCCCTGTCCGTCCGGCCCCGGTGCGGAAGGCGAAGAAGGAAGTTGACGCCGACTGCGCTCCGATGGTCGATGGTTTCCCTCAGGGCAGCGACGACTTCTACTGCGGGCTGATTCGGCCGGGTGGCGGAGCCGGGGTGACCCCGCAGATGCTGGTGGGCCAGGCCGTAAAGGAACTGGCTCTGCCGTTGCCGCAGGTGAGCACCGCGCCACCGCGCGGCCGTCCGGGGATGGTCGGCATTCGGCAGTGGTTCTGGCTGAACGGCTCGGGGCAGTGGACGACCAAGTCCAAACGGGTGCACGTCGGGGCTGTCTGGGCCGAGGTGACGGCGTCCCCGCGGCGGCTTCTCATCTCGCCGGGCGCGGGCTTGCCCGACGTCGTCTGCGACGGCCCCGGCACGCCGTACGACCCGCATCGCCCGCCACAGGAGCAGGACAGCGGCTGCACCTATCTGTATGAGCGGTCGTCGGCCGGTCAGCCGCGAAACGCCTACCGGGTGTCGGTGACGGTCGTGTGGGGCGCGACGTGGCGAGGGTCTGGGGGAGCGGGAGGCCCGCTGGCGCCGATCAGCCGGTCCACCTCCTACGCCCTGACCGTGGCCGAGGCGCAGGCCCTGGTCACCGACTGAAATTTGAGGAGTTCCCTTCCGATGGTGCGCACGCGTACGCGCGATACGGTCACGCCGCTTCCCCTGCCGAGGCGGCGCCGGTCGCCGATGTTCCTGCTCGTCTTGGTCTTCATCGGGGCGGGCGTGCTGGCCGGGCAGTACGCCTACACCGAACTCGACCGGCGCAGCCCCGTGCTGATGGTCGCCCGGGACGTCCCGATCGGCCAGGTGATCACCGCCGACGACCTGGCCTCGGTACAGATCTCGGCGGACCCCCAGATCGCCACCGTCCCGGCGGGGCGGCTGCCGGAGACAATCGGCCGGGTCGCGGCCGCCGACCTGACGGCCGGCGCGCTCCTGGCGGAGACGCAGACGACGGACGCGATGACGCCGGGCCCCGGTCAGCAGCTGGTGCCGCTCGCGCTCAAGCCGGGTCAGCTTCCAGCCCGGGGCCTGCGTGCCGGCGACCGCGTCCTGGTCGCCGCCGAACTGGCCGACCCCGGGCAGGAAACCAGGGCCGTGACGAAGGACTTGGCCGCCGTCGTCGATCGGGTGGGGGAGGCAGACCCCGACGGGGTGCGAGTCGTCGACCTGCTGGTCGGCCCCGGGGCCGGCGGCTTCATCGCGCGGGAGGCCATGGGTGGCCACATCGCCCTCATCCTCACCTCCCGCAGGGACGCGGCGTGATCGGCCGAGGTTCCTCTGCGCGGTGGCCGCGCTGCTGCCGGTACGGCTCGCGCGGGCCGGCCGCCGCCCTGGTGTCCGCCGTACCGCTGCCGTCCTGCTCGGAGGTGGGCGGATGGCGCTGATCGCGGTCACGTCTCCTGGAGGGGCGCCCGGGGTCACCACGGTGTGCCTGGCCGCCGCGTTCACCTGGCCCGACCCGGTGCTGCTCGCCGAATGCGACCCGTCGGGCGGCGGCGTGTTGCCGGGCTACTTCGCCGGGCAGCAGCCGTACCGGATCGGTGTCGCCGAGGTGGCCATGACGGCCGCGCGCGACCTGGAGGCGGCGCGGGTGCAGCTGGCCGAGGAGGCCGTTCCGCTGGATGGGGACGCCCGGCGCAGGCTGCTGCTGCCCGGGGTGGCCGACCCGCGGCAGGCCCTGCAGATCAAGGGCTCCTGGCCGCAGATCGCCCAGGTGTTGACGACCGCCGGACGCGACGTCATCGCGGACGTGGGCGCGCTCGGCGTGGAGAGCGTGCCGTACGCGATCCTCACCGCTGCGGACGCCGTGGTGCTCGTGCTGCGGCCGACGGTGCGGTTCGTTGCGATGGCCGGGCCGCGGATCGAGGCGCTCAGCCGCGGCGCCCTCGCCGCCACGCCCCGCTTCCTGCTCCTGATCGGCGAAGGGCCCTACCCCGCGGCGGAGGTCAGCCGGACGCTCGGAGGGACGCCCATCCTGGGGACGGTCCCAATGCTGCCGAAGGCCGCGCACATCCTGTCGGACGGCGCCGCCGGCCGCACAAGGTGGGCCGGCCGGTTGCAGATGTCCTCCCTGCTGCGGACGGTGGGCAACCTCGGGGCCCAACTGCGGGAGCGCCTCGAAGCGGCACCCGAGGAGCAGCCGGTCGCCGCGGTTGGGGTGGTGCCACCTGCGTCCTTCGGCGCCGGCCCCGACCTTCACTCCGGCCCCGCCGCGGGTGCCGAGTCTGGGGGAGGGCGAGCATGAGTGAGCACCCGCTGTGGCTGGCCGAGGACCTTCCCGCTGCCCCCGCCGCCCGCCCGGCCGGGCCGGGAAGCCTGCCGCCGATCCCCGGCATCCCCACCCCGACCGACGACGGCCTCGACGACGTGGCGTTCCGTGCGGCGGTCGGCGACATCAGCGCCCGCGTGGCCGACGCCCTGGAAGGGGCGGCCGGCCGGGAGGAGGCCGTCCAGCTCATCGACGCCGCAACCGCCGCCTGGTCCCGAGAGCGACTCACCGACGGCGTCGTCATCTCACCCGGGACGCACGCCCGTCTGGTCCGCGCGGTCGAGGACGAGCGCTACGGCCTGGGCGCGCTGCAATCGCTTATCGCCGATGCGGCGGTGCAGAACATCGACATCAACGGCTGCCGCGAGGTCTGGGTCACCTACGCCGACGGGCGCAAGGTACGCGGTCCGGCGGTCGCCGGCAGCGACGAGGAACTCATTCAGCGGATCCGCATGTGGGGCGTCCACGGCGGCCAGACCTCCCGGGAGTTCTCCACCGTCACCCCCGTGCTCAACGCCGCCTTGAAGGAGCGGGTGCGGCTGTCGGCGGTCATGGCGATCACACCGCGCCCGCACGTGTCGATCCGCTGCCACCGGCACGTCGACGTCACCCTGACCGACCTGGTCGAGCTCGGCACTCTCGAGGCCGGGCAGGCGTCGTTTCTCGCCTCGGCGGTGCGGGCGCGTAAGGACATCCTGGTCACCGGCGGGGTCAACGCCGGGAAGACCACGATGCTGCGGGCCCTGGCCGCCGAGATCGACCCCGACGAGCGGATCGCCACGCTGGAAAGCGAGTACGAGCTCTACCTGGACCAGCTGCCGCACCGGCACCGCGACGTGGTGGCCTTCGAGTCACGCCAAGCCAACAGCGAAGGCCACGGCCAGATCACCCTTGATGCGGCGATCAAACACTCGCTGCGGATGAACCCGGTGCGGATCATCGTCGGCGAGGTCCGCGCCGACGAGGCGTGGTCGATGTTGCAGGCCATGAACTCGGGCCAGGAAGGCTCGCTGTGCACCATCCACGCCAACTCCGCCGAGAAGGTCTTCCCCCGCCTGCTCATGCTGTGCCGCTCCGGCGGCCTCGTGCTGGATTCCGAGGACATCCACGGGCTGGTTGGCATGGCCGTCGACTTCGTCGTCCACCTGCGCCGCGACGTGCGCACCAACCGCCGCTACGTCACCGAGGTGCTGGAGGTGCTGCCGCCCGCCGACACGCCGACGCCCGCGCGCAACCACATCTACCGCCCCGGCCCCGACGGGCGTGCGATCCCGGCGACCTCCCCGCAGTGCCTGGACGACCTGGTCGCCGCCGGGTTCGACCCCGCCGTGCTGTGGAGGGCGTCATGACCGGCGCGCTGCTCGCGCCGCTGGCCGGCGGGCTGGGCGCGGCCGGGATCGTCTGCCTCGTGCTCGCCGTACGCGGCAGGGCCCCGGCGCCGCCCAGGCCGGACGGCCACCTGGCCACCCTTGCCCGCGCGGCCGGCGACGTCGCAGTGCGCCGGCAGGCCGGGGCAGCGATCCTGCTCGGCCCCGCGGTGTTCCTGCTGACCGGATGGCCCGTCGCCGGCCTCGCCGCCATCGGCGCCTGCTTCGCCGTGCCACGCCTGACGGGAGGGCGCGGCGCCCGCTCGCGCATCGCCCGCCTGGAAGGGCTGGAGCAGTGGACGCGGCGCCTTTCCGACCTGCTCGGCGCCGCCTCCGGGCTCGAGGACGCCCTGGCCCGCAGTGTCGAGCACCCGCCCGAGGCGATCGCCGCCGAAGTGCGCGACCTGGGCCGCAAACTCGCCGCCCGGGCGGACACCGAGCAGGCGCTGCGCGCCTTCGCCGAAGCCCTCGACGACCCGGTGGCCGACCTGATCGCCGCCGCGCTCATCCGCGCCGCGTCCCGGCGCGGCGCCGGCGTACGGCAGGTGCTGACCAATCTGGCGGCCATGGTCGCAGCCAACGTCGCCGCCCGGCGGGAGGTCGAAGCCGAACGTGCCCGCCACCGCGCCACCGTCCGCTGGATCATGGCCTTCCTGTTCGGCTACAGCGGCTTCGCCGCGTTGAACAGGGACTACGTGGCCCCGTTCGGCACCACCGCCGGACAAATAGCGCTTGCGGTCGTCGTCGCCTGCTACGCCGTCGGGCTGTGGTGGCTGCACCGCCTCGGCACCGCCCGCCCACCTGGCCGCTTCCTCACCGGGGGAGTGCGATGAACCTGTTCCTGCTGGCCGGGGCCCTGATCGGGTTCGGGCTGTTCCTGCTGGTGCGCGAGCTGCGGCCGGCCCCGCCCCGGCTGGAGGAGGCGGTCGCCCGCCTGCGCGCCGACTACGTCCCACCCGACACCAGCGGCGACCTGGCCCAGCGGCTCGGCCGCCTCATGGCCACCCACCTGGGGTCGCTGCCGTGCCCCCACCGCGACCTGGCGCTGCTCGGCCGCCCGGTCGAACGCTTCCTCGCCACCAAGCTCGGCCTGGCCGTGCTCGGCCTGCTGCTGCCCGCCGGGATCGCCGCGCTGATAGCGGCCACAGGTAGCACCCCCGGCGTGGCGCTGCCCGCCGGAGCGTCCCTGCTCGGCGGGGTGGTGCTGTTCTTCGCCCCCGACCTGACCGTGCGGTCCGAGGCCGCCCGCCGACGGGCCGACTTCCGGCACGCCATCACCGGCTACCTCGACCTGGTGGCCCTGGAACGCAGCGCCGGCGCCGGACCCGTCGACGCCCTGGAAAAGGCCGCCTCGGTCAGCGACGGCTGGGCGTTCGCCCGCATCACCGCCGTGCTGGAGCTGGCCCGCCGGAACCAGCGGCCCGCCTGGGAAGGACTTGCCCGGCTGGGCGAGCAGGTCGGCATCGCCGAGCTCACCAACCTGGCTGACATCGCCGCCCTCGCCGGGCAGGAAGGCGCCCGCGTCCTGGACACCCTCATCAGCAAGGCCGCCTCCATGCGCGGCCAGGCCCTGGCCGCCGCCAAAGCCGAGGCCAACGGCCGCACCACCGCCATGGTCATCCCCATCGCCCTGCTCGGCGCGGCCTTCCTGCTGCTTTTGACCTTCCCCCAGATCTACCGGCTGGCCATCGCCGGCTGACCCCCTCAAGGAGACCGATGCGCCTTCCCACTGTCATGTCCTCGCAGCTCACCCTCCTGCTCGTGCGCGCGCAGGCCGGCCTGCAGCGTCTGCGCGAGGACCGCGGCGCCAGCACCCTGGAATGGGTCGTCCTCACCACCCTGATCATCGGCATCGCCATCGCCGCCGCCGCGGTGATGAAGGACAAGGTCACCGAATGGCTCGCCAAGATCCCGTGACCACTCCTGATGCCGCCGATTTGCGGCGTTCCCGCCGTGGCGTGCGGTGCCAGGTGCTGCGCGATCGCGGGGCGGCCACCTTGGAGATGGTCATCCTGTTCCCGCTGCTGCTCCTGGTCGTGGCCGCGGCGGTCCAGGCCGTCTTCGTCTACCAGGCCCACTCCACCGCCCAGGCGGCCGCGCAGGAAGGCGTCCGCGCGGCCCGCACCGACGGCGCCTCCCGCTCCGCCGGACCAGCCGCCGCGGTGCGCTTCGCTACCCGCGTCGGCGGCGCCTTCCTCACCCACCCCGACGCCCGGGCGGGCGGCGACGCCGGCACCGTCGAAGTCGTCGTCACCGGCCGGGTGCCGTCGTTCCTACCTATCGCTCAGTGGACCGTCTCGGAGGTCGCCCGCGCCCCGGTCGAACGCTTCATCCCCGCGGACCGCCCATGAGCTGCCGACGCACGCCGCAGGACGGCGAGCGGGGAAGCGCAACGCTGGAACTGGTGGTCCTCGCCCCCGCACTGCTGGCACTCATCGCCCTGGTCGTCCTCACCGGGCGCATCGCCACCGCCTACAGTGCGGTCGAGTCGGCCGCTCGCGACGCCGCCCGGCGGGCGTCCATCGCCCGCGCCCCCGCCGAGGCCCGGCGCGCCGCCACAACCAGTGCCGCCGCCGCGCTCCGCCGCGAGGGCCTGCGCTGCGCCCCGTCGATCGCGGTGGACACCAGTGGATTCTCCCGGCAGGTCGGCACGCCTGCCCAGGTCGTCGCCCGCGTGACCTGCACCGTCCAGCTCGGCGACCTGCTGCCCGGACTGCCCGGCCAGAAGACGGTCCGCGCGTCCTTCGCCTCGCCCATCGACCCCTACCGGGGGAGAGCTCTGGGGTTCGCAGATCCTGGCGGTTCCTCAGCCGGCAACGAGCGTGCCAAGACGGGAGGCGTCCGTGTGTGAAGGTGTGAGCCAGCGGACCGAGACGAGCCGCCTGCCGGATTGTGCGAGCTCAGTGATTGCTGCGGAGGTGCCGGCGGGCCCGGTTCCACACGTCTTCGAACTCGGCCGCAGTCAGAGCGTGAGGCTCGTATCCGTCCCACTCCTGCACAGGGCTCTCCGCGGTCAGGCCGTAGGTCGCCTCGTACTGGCTGAGCCGGCCTGCTGCCTGAGCCTGCTGCCATTCCGTCAGGGACGCCGCGACGATGGGGATGCCGTCCGGTCCCCGGAGTTCGACCTGGCGGTTCACCCAACCGTCGGCATCAACCTCGAAGTAGAACCAGATGTCCTCTTCATCCCAATAGGTGCGGAACCAGCGCGTCATCGCTTTAGGATGCCGGACGCGACTGACAGGGCACGACGTGACGAGGCCAAGATACTCGGGGGCTGCGGCGCAGCGGGTGGCAGCGTGAACGCTCATGTCGACCAGGTCACCATCGCCCCGTCCTTGAGCGCCTTCCCAGGCCAGACGGTCCACCACGGCCATCTGACCCTGATGGCGTCGACATGACCAGGACACGCGACCGCGGGTCGGTCACGCTGTTTACCGCCGTGGCGGTGTTCCCGCTGATGCTGGTGCTCGCCGGCTTCCTGTGGGACGGCACCGCCAAGCTCCGCGCCGGCCGCGAGGCCTACAACATTGCGGAAGAGGCGGCCCGGGCTGGCGCCGGATACGTCGACCGCCGCGCCGCCTACACCGACGGCCGATACATCGTCGACCAGGTCGCCGCTCTGCGCGCCGCGCGCTCCTACCTCGCCACGACCGGCCACACCGGGACCGCCGCGCCGGTCGGCACCCACGCCATCCAGGTCCGCGTACGGGTGAGTGAACCCACCCTGTTCCTGGCCCTGATCGGCATCAACGACATCGCGGTGACCGGGTCGGCCACCGCCCGCCTCGTTCCCGGCGTGGAGGGAGAACTTCGATGATCAGGTTCCGTCTGCTGGACGGGCTGCGGGCGCTGCTGGCGGCCGCCGTCTTGACCGCGCTCATCGCCGGCGTACCCCTCATGTTGTATGCGCTGGCCGGATCCCCCGTACCCGCCCACCTCCCCAGCCTGGGCGAGATCGGCCACGCGCTGACCCACCGCGACGACGGCACCCTCTTCCTCACTGTCGTGAAGGTCGTCAGCTGGGCGGCGTGGGCGAGCTTCGTGGCCAGCACCCTGGTCGAGCTCGCCTCCCGCATCCGCGGCCGCGCCACGCCGCACCTGCCCGGCCTTGGCGCCACCCAATGGCTGTCGGCCCAGCTCATTTCCTCGGTCGCGCTCGCCGCCGGCTCGCCGGCCGCGTTCGTAATGGCCGCCGTCCCGCCCGCCGCCGTGGTCGCCGCCGCACCCGCCGCACTGGCCGACACCACCACCGCCTCACCGGACGCCGGGCACGACCCGCCACGCTTCGCCGGAGCTGACGTGCCATCGGGGGTTGGACAGCCCACCATGACTGGGGCGCACACCGCGTCTGACCAGGCGCACGCCCGGGTGCTGCGGCTCACGCACGCGGCCTACCAGGTGCGTCGCGGCGACTGCCTGTGGACCATCGCCGAACGCCACCTCGGCAACGGCGACCGCTACACCGAAATCGCCCAGCTCAACAGGGGCCGTGTGATGACCGACGGCGCCCGTTTCACCCGGCCCGACGTGATCCGTCCCGGCTGGGTGCTGCGCATGCCGGCCGCCGCGACCGACCTCGACCGGCCACAACCGCCCCTCCCGGATCGCCATCTCGGCCACCCGAGCGACGCCTCCGAGTTCTCCCGCCCGCACGATGGCGCTCCCTCCTCGCCCCAACCACCGGCCACACAGGACTTCCCGAAGGCGGGGGAGCAACCGGCAGCCGTACGAGACGCGGCCCCGCTCGCACGCACACCGCAGACCGGCGAGGCGCGTGCATCGGCGCCGGAACCGACCGCGATCCTGCTGACCGACGGCGGGGAGGCGGAAGACAACGGTCCCAGCGCGCCGGTTGCGGCGTTCGCCGGGGGAGTAGCCGTAGGGTCCCTGCTCACCCTCGCCCGCCTCCGCCACGCCCAACGCCAAACACGCCGCCGCGGCCGCCGCATCGCCCTGCCCGCCGACCCAGACACCCTGCGCACCGAGCAGGAACTGCGCCGCCTGGCCGCACCCGACGCCCGCACATGCGCCCGCCAGGCCCTGGCCACGCTTGGCGGCGTCCTAACCGCCGCCGGCCGCGACCTGCCGCACGTGCTCGGCGCACGCGTCTGCGTGGATGCCGTCGAACTGCTGTTGGCCCAGCCCGCCGGCACGCCACCAGCCCCGTTCACCCAGGGCCGCACGAAGGCGACCTGGCGCATCGACCTCGACAGCGCACCCAACGCGGACAGCGCCCGGGACGTGCTCCCTGCACTGCTCACCACCGGATACCTCGACGACGGACACGCACTCCTGGTGAATCTCGAACGCCTGCAGACCGCCACCGCGACCGGCCCCGATGAGCTGGTCGACCGCTTCCTCACCACCGCGGCCACCGAACTCGCCACCGGTGATGGGCCATGGTTCGACGTGCTCGCCGTGGGCTTTCCCGAACTGCAGGCGGCCGGCGATCGCATCCGACCCTGCACGGACCTGGCCGAAGCGCTCGGCCTGCTCGCCGACCGGGCCCGCGACCTCCGCGGACGGCTCGCCACCACTGACGGCCCAACCGGCGTGTCCGGCCGGCGCCTGCACGACCCTGATGGGGACTGGACTCTCACCGTCCTCATCAGCAGGACCACTCCGTCGCCCGATCAGATGGCTCGGCTGGTCGACACCGTCACCGCCCTGCCCGGCGGTCTGGCTGCCCTCGTTCCCGTAGACGCCGCAGGCGCGCCCGCGCGGTTCGCCCTGTCGCAGGACGACCAGGGGCCGCGGCTGGACGTCACCCCGCTCGGCCTCACAGTGCGGCCGCACCTGATCTCGGCCGAGTCCTACCAGCGGCTCGGGGAACTGTTCACCGTTGCCGGCGACATCAGCGACGTCGCCGCCGACGCCCCGCTGTATAACGCGTATGCGGACGAAAGCCAGCTGCCGCTGGCAGGCGGAGCAAGCAGGTCATACGTCGCTGGAGCGGCCGATAGCCAGCAGGAAGACGGGGAGTCGGGGGGAAAACCCGCACTGCCAGAAGTTGCCCAGCCCGAGCCGCAGCGCGATGAGGTACAGAACGCTGTGCAGGTGTCCATCCTCGGGCCGCTGGAGATCACCGGCACAGTCGCCGACCTCCAGCCGAAGATGGCCGAGCTCGTGCTCGCCCTGGCCTTGGCCGGGCCGACCGGGCTACGCAACGTCCAGCTCGCCGCCATGATGGGCCCCGACCCCGACACCCCCAAGCCCTCCGACCAGCTGCGCCAGCTCATCACCCGCACCCGCGGCAAACTCGGAAAGGCCTCCGACGGCCAGGCACGCATCCTGTGCGACTCCACCTACGTCTACCGCACCCACGCCATCACTCTGGACTGGACCCGCTTCCAGGAACTCGCCGACCGCGGCGCCAAACGCAACTCCACCATCGACCTCTGGGACGCCCTTGCCCTGGTCAGGGGGCCGGTGCTGGACGGCTGCTACCACTGGTGGCTAGAAACCCCAGTAATCGAGAACATTCGCGCCGAAATCGTCGACGCCGCCGACCTGCTCGCTGAACTCGAACTCGATGCCGGCCGCCCTGACCGCTCCGCACGCGCAGCACGGCAGGGACTCACCTCCGACCCCTACGCCGAGCAGCTGTGGCGGGCGCTGATGCGGGCGGAGTACGAGGCCGGGAACATGAGCAGGGTCCACGAGGCGTGGAAGGCCTGCCTCAAGGCGATCGCCGAAGTCAGCGCCGACGGCGACCCTCACCCCGAAACCGCCGCCCTCTACGGACGGCTCACCTCTGCCCGACGCCCCACCTGATGGCTTCCGTGCGGCTACGCCAAGCGGTTTCGGCGGTGATCAGAGCAGCTGATGCGACAACCGGGCTGGCCGCGGCCAGCCCCTCAGCTCCCGCCCCCGGCAACCACGGCCGTATCTCAGGCCTGGTATCGATCCCGTTTCGGGGCGTGCGCCTACAGGGGTGAGTCTCCGGCGTCATAGGCACTACCGGCACGTCTCCTGCGCTGTTACGTCAAGAGGGATTCGGCGATGTGATGTAGATCGCACACCTGTGCTTCGCTGCCCCCTCTTCGTTTTTGGAACGCGCCTGGTGGGGCGTTATGGACGGGAATCTGGCCTGCCGTCCACGTAACGGCACGTGATCATCCAGATGCGAAGTAGGTCTTGACCTGGGGTTGTCAGGCACGCATGATCCCGTTTGGTCTCTTTATTTCGGCTTTATTGGGGCGAGCGGCGATGCCTGCCGCGCGCTTCGCTTTGCGTGCGGAGGAGCTCGGCGTGCCGATTTCGCGTGCCCGGAAACTGCTGCCCGGCACAATTCATGGCCGTTTCTCTCGGGCGTGGGTTGGGGCGGTGGTCATCCTCGGAGTGTTCGTCGCCGGGGTCGGCGTGCCGGACGGGTTGGTCACACCGGCCAGCGCCGCCGTGGAGGCACCGCAGCAGGAGCGGAGCGTGGAAGCCCGTCCGGTCGCGGTCCCGACTCCCCGTGTGAAGGGCGAGGAGGCGTCCCACCCGGCGAAGAAGCCGCCGGCGCCGGTGTGGCCGAAGAGCGGGTCGGCGCGGGTGAACGTGGTGGCGGGCAAGGCCGCGGCCGTACCGGGGTTGCCGGTGACGGTGGCCGCGCCGGACGCGAAAGCGAGCGCCACGCCGCGGCCGGGCGCGTCGCCCTCGAGTAGGAAGCCGGCATCCGCCGCGCGGGGTGAGAAGGCGCCGAAGGCTGCGCCGTCGCAGGAACCGGTGAAGCCGACCCCGGGTTCTGTAACGGTGAAGACGTTCGACAACACCGTGGCCCGAAAGGTCGGCGGTGTCGGCATGGTGCTGCAGCTGACTCGAGCGGACGGCGGCACGGCTCCTGCGGCGGCGAAGGTCACGGTGGACTACTCCTCGTTTCGCGGTGCGGGCGGGGGTGGGTTCGCCTCCCGGTTGACGCTGGTGCGGTTGCCGGCGTGTGTGCTGGCCCAGCCGCTGACGGCCGAGTGCGCCAAGCAGCGGTCGGCGCAGCTGCGGGTGTTGCCGGTGGTCAACGACGTGAAGACCGGCCATCTGACGGCCGAGGTCGAGGTCGCCCCCGCGGCGGGCGGCACCTCCACGGCCGCGGCCGGTAGCGCCGTAACCGGTGGGGCGCAGGCCACGCCTCCGGCAAGCGCCTCGGCCGGGGCTGCTGCCGCTGGAGACACCGCTGCCGGCTCCGCCGATGGGTTCGTCTATGCGGTGGCGGCCTCTGCTGCGGCGACGGCGTCGGGGTCGTTGACGGGTGATTTTGCGGCGTCGCCGTTGAAGCCGTCGGGGACGTGGCAGGCGGGCCAGTCGGGTGGGGCGTTCTCCTACAGTTACCCAATCACGGCCCCGCCCGCCCCGTCCGGGGACGCCCCTGAGCTGGCGTTGCAGTATTCGTCGGCGGCGGTGGATTCGCTGACCTCGCAGACCAACAACCAGTCCGGCCTGGTCGGGATGGGCTGGGAGCTGAACACCGGGTTCATCGAGCGGTCGTTCGTGTCGTGTTCGGGGTATGCGAAGTCGGGCCGGATGGGCTACAACACCGCCCAGGTGGGGTGGCCGGACAAGTGCTGGGAGTCGCCGTACGGGGATCCGACCTCCTCGAAGCTGACGTTGTCGCTGGACGGCCGTTCCACCGACATCGTCAAAGACACCTCCGGCAAGTGGCGCACGGTGGAGGACTACGGCTGGAAGATCGAGCCGATGTCGTCGCAGTCGTGGTGGCGGATCACCACCCAGGATGGCTCGGTCTACCGGTTCGGCTACAACACCGACTCCTCGCTGGCGATGGCGTTCATCGGTGACGACGAAGGCGAGCCGTGTCATCAGTACTACCCCGAGCCCGGCAGCGGCGAGGACAGCGTTCAGCAGCTCTGTGAAAAGCCCTGGCGCTGGATGCTGGACCAGGAGGTCGACCCGAACGGCAACGTGATCGACTACTCCTACGACAAGGAAGAAGACGGCTACTGCACGGTCGCGCTGGACTACGACAGCAGGTGCGACCCGGAGTACGACAGGGCCGTCAACGTGTCCGCGGTGAGCTACGGCCATAACATCAACGTTCCCGGCTCGAGCCCGACCGCGCGGATCGTGTTCACCACCTCTGATCGGGCCTCCGGCGGCGTTACCGACGAGCCGGAGTTCTGCGAGGACGGGCGCGACTATTCGGACTGCGTGTACGGCACAGGGCCGCGGTTTTACACAAGCCGGATACTGAGCTCGATCACCACCCAGACCCTGGTCCCGGGCACGACCGACGACTGGGAGGACGTCACCCGGTGGGACCTGTCGTATCAGTGGCTGGACGGCGGTGGCTGGAACGGGGACGAGTACCCCATCTTGTGGCTGGACTCCATCCAGCAGGTCGGCCTGGCCGGCGGCAACGGAACGCAGATCGCCCTGCCGCCGACCACGTTCGAGGCGACCTTCCGGAACAATGCCGTCAGCATCGAGCTGGACTCGGTGGAGTTCCCCCGCATCGGCGCGGTGAACAACGGGCTGGGCGGCCGCAGTGAGGTGGAGTACGAGCAGGAAAACCCCTGCCCGGAAATGGCGCAGTATCCCCCGAGCGACATCTGGGACGACTCCGGCTACGACTGCTACTTCATCACCACCCGCTACGACATCGTCAACGACGACTGGTACTACTACGGCGAGGTCTACGCCAAGTGGCTGGTGACGTCGGTCACCGACATTGACATGGTGGGCGGCTCACCCAGCCAGGTCACCAGCTACTCCTATGAGGATGATCCGGGCTGGGCGGTCCCGGACAACCCCCTGGCCGTGCGCGACCCGTTCATGCCTGAGGACTACACCGAATGGCGCGGTTACGGTCAGGTGACCACCACCGTCGGCGGCGGGTCCGGCTCTTCCGGGGTCAGCACCACCTCGGCCAAGTTCTTCCGCGGCCTGGGCCGGTCCATCACCGACTTCGACGGCCACAGCGTCCCGGATCCCATCGAGCTGAACGGGCGCACCCTGCAGGAACAAGTCCGCGACAGCAATGGGGAGAACTCCTCCACACGGTATGAGTACGAGGTAGTCGAGACCGGCGGCGGCCCGGGCACGCGTAACCCCTCTCGCGTGAACCAGACGCGGGAGGTGTCCCGGGAGAAGACCACCACCGGGTGGCGCTACACCGACACCAAGACCACCTACAACTCCGACGGGCTGCCGAAAACGGTCAACGACTACGGCGACACCAGCATCGCGTCCGACAACACCTGCACCTCCATCACCTACGCCCGCAACACGACGACGTGGATGCTCAACTACCACGCGTCGGAGGAGAAGCATGCGGGTGACGACTGCACCAGCGGTGACCTGCTGAGCCGTATCGTCTACCTCTACGACGGAGCGAGCGACCCGTCCGCCAACACTCCCACCCATGGGAACGTCACCGAAACCCGCGCCTACTCCACCACCACTCACTACGCCACGATCAAGTCGACCTTCGACAACTACGGCCGGCCGCTCACCACGACCGAGCCGTCCGACCCGTCCGAGCAAAACCCAAAGAAGACCACCACGACCTACACCCCAGCCGTCGGCTGGCCATGGCAGGGCGTGACGGTCAAAAATCCGCTCCAGCACCAGGTGACCACCTGGTCCTCCCAGTACAACGGTCAGCCGGTCGGCATGCAGGACGCCAACGACAACAAGGTCAACATCGACTACGACGTCCTGGGCCGAACGCTGCAGCTGTGGACTCCGGATGCGCCCAAGCCTGACCGCAACGACACCGACCTCAGCGACAATCCCCCCGCGGCGAAGGTCGCCTACGCCGTCACCGGTAGCCAGCCATCCCGGACCATGGTGTCGCGCCTGCAGTCCGGCGCCGGCACTAGAACCCCCAAATACACCTCCACCTACACCTACAGCGACGGCTTCGGCCGCGAGCGTGAGGTGCAAACCGCCTCGCCGACAGGCGGCCGGATCGTTCAGGTCACCGCCTACAACGAGCGCGGCCTGACCGAGCGGACCTCCGCTCCGGTGTACAACGGGAGCGCGCTTGGATCGGGCCTGCTGAACCCCGCATGGAGCACGGTTCCGCAATGGTCCAAGCAGGAGTACGACCGGCTCGGCCGAGTCACCGCCCAGGTGGACATGACGGCCGACGCGACCGGCGAGAAAGAGTTCCGCCGTACGACCACCAACTACCTGGGCGCGGACAAGTACGAGGTGATTCCGCCGGTGGGCGGCAAGACGGTGTACTACACCGACGCCGCCGACCAGGTCACCAAAATCGAAGAATGGCTGAGCGGCGGGGGCAGCGGTCAGCAGGCGGCAGCTGTGGCAGGGCCGGTGCCGCCGGGTTCTTCGTCCAACTCCTCTGCCGTGACTGCCTCGGCGACGTCGCAGGCCGCGCCCGCACAGCCGTCTTCGTCCGCTGCCTCTTCCGGGGCTGCCGCGCAGCCTGAGGTCCGGGCGGCTGCCGATGCGGCGCTCAAGGCCGCGGTCAAGCAGGGCAAGCGGGTGCAGGTCGACGCGGCGACGACCGATTCCTCGGTGGTGTATGCCAACCCGGATGGCAAGACCTTCACCGCCGAGTTCACCGCTGGCCCCTCCCGGGTGAAGCAGGGGCAGTCCTGGGTGCCGATCGACACCTCGCTCGTGGACGAGGATGGGGTATTGCGGCCGAAGGCCGCGGCCGCTCAGGTGGAGTTCTCCACCGGAGGGACAGGCGTGTTCGCGAAGATGACACGGCAGGACGGCACGGTCTTCGCGCTGTGGTGGCCGAGCGCGCTGCCCCGCCCCTCCGTGAAGGGGAACACGGCGACCTACGCCGATGCGGCAGGGCCGGGGGCCGATCTCGTGGTGACCGCGCTGGCCACCGGGTTCCGGCACGATGTCGTGCTGCGGCGCAGGCCGTCCGGTCCGGTGGAATACCGGCTGCCTGTCGAGACATCCGGCTTGACCCTGAAGACCGCGGAGACCGGTGGCCTGACCCTGAGCGACAAGGGTGGCACGGTCGTCGCGGCGGCCCCCACGCCGGTCATGTGGGCGTCCTCCACGCCCGATGCCGGCGCGGACGCGAAGGGTAAGCGGCGCCCGCGAAAGCGTGGGAAGATCACCACCAGTGTCGTGCAGGAGCAGGGCCGCCAGGTGCTGGTGCTTCAGCCCGACCCCGGTTTCCTGGCTGACCCGGCCACCACCTATCCGGTGACGATCGATCCCACGACCACGCTTCCGCTGAGCAGCGACACCTACGTCATCAAGGGCGAGAGCAGTACTCACGCGGGTGACTCCGAGCTCGTCGCCGGTGCGGTCTTCAACTTCGTCGGTGTCGAAGTCGCGCGTTCCTATCTGAAGTTCGACACCAGCTCCTTGGCGGGCGCGACCGTGTCAAGCGCCACGCTCAGCGCCTATCAGATGTGGGTCGATTCCTTCGAATGCGCCACCGGTGGCATCGTCGCGGCGCGGGTGACCTCCAGCTGGAACCCCAGCACCGTCCTGTGGACGAACAAGCCCACCACGACCACCAGCGGCCAGGCCACGGCGTCGGAGACCGGTGGCTGTTCCGGCGACCGGTCCATGTCGTGGAGGGTCACCTCGATGGCGCAGGCGTGGGCGTCGGGGACTGCGAACTACGGCATCGAACTGCGCGGAACTGATGAGAGCAACGCCGCCGACTATGAGGTCGGGTTCGCATCGTCCGAGGTCGGCTACGGCGACCCTCCCACGTTGAGTGTCACCTACACCCTGCCCTCGGCCCCCGCGGCCTCCAAGCTGTCGATCACCCCGGTCACCGGGTCCGCGGTGTCGTCGCTGACACCGACCCTGCACGCAACCGTCTCCGACCCCGCCGGGGGAAACCTGCGGGCCGACTACGAAATCGAGCACGACCCCGCCTACACCGCGGAAGGCACCGGCCAGATCTGGACCGGCAGCTCGGCCACCGTCACCTCCGGCAACGATGCCCCCGCCGTCGTTCCGGCCGGGAAACTCACCGACGGGTGGCACATCCGGTGGCGGGCCCGGGCCACCAACACCGGAGCCTCCGTCTCTTCGGCCTGGTCGGCTTGGCAAACCACGACCGTGAACGTGCCGGACCCGCTGGTGGACCAGTTCCAGGTGACCCCGTCGCAGGTGCTGTCGGGGGAGACTGTTACCTCCACCCTCACTCCTGCGCTGGCCGCCCGGGTAACCACACCCGACGCGGGGGCGTCGCGAGTGGAGTTCGAGCTGGAGCACGACCCGGCTGACACCGCCCATGGCACCGGCAGCATCTGGACCATCGGCAACACGCAGACAGGGACGGCCAAGTCCGCAGCGGCTGGCGCCGCCCCCGCCGCCAACGTGCCAGCCTCGAACGCGCCGGCCGCGGATGCGCCGCCATCGCACGTGCAGGACGACGCGCGCATGGGTGCGTCGGTTGAGGCGAAGCGGTCGGGTAAGCCGGTCGCGGTGGCAGGGTTGACCTCGGCGACGAGTTCGACTGTGGCCAACCCGGATGGCAAGACGTTCACCACGACGCTCAGCACCCGTCCGGCCAGGGTCAAGCGGGACGGGGCGTGGGTGCCGATCGACACCAGCTTGGTGGACAAGGACGGCGCCTTGGTGCCCAAGGCCGGGCCCCAGGTGAAGGTGTCCAACGGTGGTGACGGGCCGTTCGCCACTGTGGCCGATGAGGCGGGTAATTCGATTGCGCTGAGCTGGCCGGCCCCGCTGCCCAAGCCGATGGTCGAGCGGAACAAGGCCCGTTATGCCGATGCGGCTGGTCCTGGTGCCGATTTGGTGGTGACGGTGCTGCCTGGTGGTGTCCGCCATGACATCGAGTTGCGCGAGCGCCCCACTGCCCAACTCAACTACCGCATCAACGTGAAGACCACCGGGTGGAAGCTGCAGCAGGACGGCCAGGGCCGGCTCACGCTGACCGACAGTACGGGCAAGCTGGTCGCCCCGTTGGCACAGCCGGTCATGTACCCCGTGTCCGACCGTGGAGAGAGGAAGGCGGGGGACGCCCAGGCCGGGACCAACGCGAATGCGAAGGCGGACGCCAGAACTAAGGAGGCCAAGGGCCGGCACCGGCGCATGGGCCGTATCGCCACCCGCCTCACCGGTGAAGGTGATCACCAGGTGCTGGAGCTGACCCCGGACGCGGCGTTCCTGGCCGACCCCACGCTCACCTACCCGGTGACCGTCGACCCGACAGTGGATTTCTCACCTCAAGCCGACACCTTCGTCGCTAACTGGGACAGCGTCGGCGATACCCACGCCGATGACAATTACCTCGATATCGGCGTTGACGGCGGCGACGTCACGCGCGGCTACCTCAACTTTGACACCGCATTCCTCACCGGTGCGACGGTGGCGCAGGCACAACTGTCGCTGTTCAACTATGGTGCCCCTCAGTGCGCGCCGTTCGGCTCTGGCATTCAGGTCAGGAGGGTGACCTCCGCCTGGGACCCCTACACCGTCACCTGGAACAGCCAGCCGTATGCAACCAGCGAGGACGCGGTAGCCCGCCAGGACGCCTACGACATCGAACGCTGTGGCGACAACGGCATGGGCGGGATACCGGTCACGTGGGACGTCACCGGCATCGCCCAGGACTGGGCCGTCGGCCAACCCAGGTGGGGCCTGCAGATGCGAGCTGCGGACGAGAACGCGGATGAGGACTGGCGCGTCTACGACTCCTCTGAAGGTGCCGTCGCTTACCCTGGCTACTCGCAGGCGCCGGAGCTGACCGTGACCTACTCGCTGCCGTCGTCGTCTCCCACGCTCGGCAACCTGTCGATCACCCCCGTTACCGGGGGTGCGGTGTCGTCGTTGACGCCGACCCTGCACGCCACCGTCTCCGACACTGCCAGCGGGAGCCTGCGGGCCGACTACGAGGTCGAGCACGACCCCGCCTACACCGCAGAAGGCACTGGTCAGATCTGGGCGGGCAGCTCCGCTGGCGTCACCTCCGGCAACGATGCCCCCGCGGTGGTCCCGGCCGGGAAACTGAGCGACGGCTGGCACATCCGCTGGCGGGCCCGCGCCACCAACACCGGCACCTCTACCTCCTCGGCCTGGTCGGCCTGGTCGGCTGCCACCATCAGGGCGGCGCAGGACCCGGTGGTCGACAACGTCGCCTCCGGCACCCAGGCCACCCTCACCGTCCCCGCAGGAAAACTCGGCGACGGGTGGAAGGTCCGCTGGCGCGCCCGCGCGGTCGCCGCCGGATCCAACACCTCCGCCTGGTCCGGCTGGCAGGCCCTGACAGTGAAGGTCCCAGCCGCCACCGTCTCCCAGCTGCAGATCACTCCCGCCCAGACGTCCGGGCAGACCACCACTGTCACCTCGCTCACCCCGCAGCTGCTGGCCACCGTCACCGACACCTACGGGCAGCCGCTGCGGGCAGAGTTCGAACTCGAACACGACCCTGCCGACACCGCCCATGGCGCCGGCCAGATCTGGACCGCCGCGGTCGACAACGTCGCCTCCGGCATCCAGGCGTCGGTTAGCGTCCCTGGTGGGAAACTGAACAACGCGTGGGGAATCCGCTGGCGTGTCCGCGCGCTCAACACCGCCACCCAGGTGACGTCCGCCTGGTCGGACTGGCAGTCGGCCACCGTCGACATTGGCAATGTCCCGTCTGAGCCGGCGGTGAGCGCGCTACAGGTCGCTCCCTTCCAGGTCGTCGACGGCACCACAGTGACCTCGTCGCTGACTCCGCAACTGCTCGCTCAGGTCACCAATCCCGTCGGCGGCACGATGCGGGCGGAGTTTGAGCTCGAACACGACCCCGCCGACACCGAGCACGGCACCGGCCAGATCTGGACCACCGCGGTCGACGACGTCCCCGCCGGTACCCAGGCGACGGTCACCGTCCCCGCAGACACGCTGAGTGAGGGCTGGCTAGTGCGCTGGCGCGCCCGCGCCGTCGCCGGCGAGACCACCTCATCCTGGTCGGACTGGCAGACCGTCCGCGTTGACCAGCCCGACCCCGTGCTGGGCACCCTGCAGGTCACCCCGTCCGAGGCCGTGGACGGCAAGACAGTCAGCTCGTCGCTGACCCCGCAACTGCTCGCCCAGGTCACCGACCCCGCAGGCGGGAAGGTGCGGGCCGAGTTCGAGCTGGAGCACGACCCCGCCGCCCCCGAAGGCCAGGGCAACGGCCAGATCTGGACCACCGCGGTCGACGACGTGACCTCCGGCACGCAGGCGACCGTAACCGTCCCCGACGGCAAGCTGTCCGACGGGTGGCTGGTGCGCTGGCGCGCCCGCGCCGTCACCGCTGGCGGTACCTCCGCCTGGTCGGACTGGCAGCAGCTGACCGTGACCGACGGCTCGCTCATCCCGGTCGTAGGCAACCCCCGCACCCGCCCTGCCAACAACGGCACGACGATCACGTTGACTCCCGCCCTGCTGGCCACCGTCAGCTCGGCGCAGGGCGGGCAGCTCGGCGCCGAATTCGAAGTCGAGCACGACCCCGCCGACACGCAGCATGGCACCGGCCAGATCTGGACCACTTCTGTCAACGGGGTGACCTCCGGCAACGACGCCACGGTCACCATCCCTGCCGGCACTCTCAGCAACGGGTGGAAGGTTCGCTGGCGCGCCCGCGCTGTCAAGAACGGCATCGACTCGGACTGGACCGCCTGGCAATCGGTCACCGTCAGCGTGCCGAACCACTACGACACGACCTTCGAGTACGACCGCGACGGACAGACGGTCAAGCTGATCGACGCCAACGGCAATGTCAGCACTTTCACTTATGACCTACTCGGCCGCCGCACCGCATCCCACGACCCCGACGCGGGCGACTCCCAGCAGGCCTACGACGATGCTGACCACCTGCTGTGGTCGACCAACGGCAAGGGCCAGAAGGTCTCCTACTCCTACGATGACATCGGCAGGAAGACCGCCGTGTGGTCCGGGGAGCCCAACAGCGGCACCAAGCTGGCCGAGTGGGTCTACGACACGGTCACCACTAATGGGAAGGGGGAACTCACTTCCGCGACCCGGTACCTCGGCGGCAACGCCTACGTGGACACCATCACCGGCTACGACGAGATGGGCCGGCCCACCGGCTCCACGCTGACCATCCCCTCGTCCGAAGGGCTAATGGCCGGCACCTACACCTTCGCCACCACCTACACCACCACCGGGCAGGTAGCCACCTACACCATGCCCGCCGCCGGCGGCCTCCCCACCGAGACCCTCACCTCCACCTACACCGACCTGGACCTCCCCTCCCGGATGACCAGTGGTCTGGGCGGAGGGTTCACCTACATCGACTCCACCACCTACTCCGGCACCGGACGCCTGACCGACCGCGCCTATGGAGCAGGCGGGAAGATCAGGCGGCACCTGGACTGGGACCCGAACACCGGGCGAATCAAAAGCGTCACCACCACGACCAAGGCCGACACCAGCGGCCCCGTAACGGCGCAGGACGACCGCTACACCTACGACCTCTCCGACGAGATCACCAAGATCCTCGACGCCGCCGCAGCCAGCGGCGGCAGCACCGGCCAGTACGAATGCTTCACCTACGACGGCCTGCACCGCCTGTCCCAGGCCTGGACCACGACCGCGACCGACTGCGGCCAGGGCACGGCCTCGGCCGACAACCAGGGCATCGACCCCTACGCCCAGTCCTACACCTACGACGGCGCCGGCAATATCACCAGCCTGACCTCCAACGGTCAGGCCGCCATCTACGACTATCCCCAACCGGGAACCGATGCGGTCCGTCCCAACGCGGTCACCGCCATCAGTCGTCCCACCGGCACCGACACCTACGCCTACGACAACGCGGGTCAGCTCACCTCCCGCACCGTCGGCGGCAAGGCCGGCACCTTCACCTGGAACGAACTCGGCCAGCTGGACAAGGCCACTATCGACGGCCAGGACACCACCATGGTGTACGACGCCGACGGCGAACGCCTCATCCGCCGGGCCCCCGGTGGCAAGGCCACCCTGTACCTCGGCTCCATGGAAATCGAGGTCAACGGCGACAGCATCACCGGCAAGCGCTACTACACGGCCTCCGACGGCGCCACCATCGCCATGCGCACCGGCGGTGACGGCGTCACCTGGCTGATGTCCGGCCTGCACGGCTCCACCCAGCTCGCCGTCGACGACACCACCGGCAAAGTCTCCCGCGAACGCTACCTGCCCTATGGTCAGCGCCGCGGTGCCGACGACCTCCCCTTCACTGACCGAGGCTTCCTCGGCAAAACAGAAGACGACTCCACCGGCCTGGACTACCTGTCCGCCCGCTACTACGACCCTGCCATCGCCAAGTTCCTAAACACCGACCCCCTCCTCGACCTCCGCAAACCCCAATGGGCAAACCCCTACGGCTATGCCGGAAACAACCCTATTGGCACGTCCGATCCAACCGGACTTTCCCCGGAGCCTGAAAATTGCAAGGCCAACCCAAGTCAGCTCTGCCTCGAATGGATGACCACCCACAAGTTGGTTAATGGCCACTGGGTGGAAACCGGCTTTGGCTCTATCGATCTGAAATTGCCGGCAGGTGTAGATAAAGATAAATTTACAAAAGAGTGGGTAAAGAGGTATCACGATCAGGTCCTTGGTTCTCCAGGCATTCACTACCCCGGCATTCAGCAATCAGAAGAGTATGCACTCGCCCTAAGCATTTGCTGGGATATAGGATGTCCGAAATCGTTCATCGGTTACCTCCTGAATGGCTTTCATGCTAATAACAGCGCCATAGGAATGTATGACGGCGATGACCGTACTATCGGCAGCAACTACCGTTATGGACGTAACTCGGGTCGTTTCGGCAAGGGCAAGCTAGGCTGCAATAGCTTCGTCCCCGGCACCGAAATCCTCATGGCCGACGGCAGTCACAAGCCCATCGAAGAGGTAGGAATCGGTGACGAAGTCCTGGCCGCCGACCCAGTTATCGGGGAAGTGCTGGCTGAGCCGGTCCTCAATGTCATCGAGGGTAGGGGCGACAAGGATCTCATTAAAATTACCGTCGATATCGACGGTCCGAGCGGCGATAAGACGGGTGTCATTCTCGCCACCGACCAGCACCCGTTCTGGTCCGAGGACCAAGGGCACTGGGTCAACGCTAAGCACCTCGACCCTGGAACATGGCTTCGTACAGCTGCCGGCACTCACGTCCAGATCACTGCAGTCAAGAGCTGGACTGCCCACGATCAGGAGGTGCACAACCTCACGATCGCGGCTGTTCATACGTACTTCGTAGTAGTCGACAACACGCCGATCTTGGTGCACAATGCACCTTGCCGGCCGGGAACAAAGTTCAATGTACCAGCCCAGCCTGGTGTCTATGTCATTCACTTCAAGGACGGCAGCAAATATGTAGGAAGCGCTACCAAGAGCATGCGAGATAGGACCAACAAGTCTATGAGTTCAAGGCATGCAGTCAGGAAAGCGGGCTATACAATGGACGATATAGTCAACGTAACCTACTTCAACGTGCCTCCCGGAACGAGTAAGACTGCCCTTCGCCGCATGGAGCAGACTGTGATGGAAGGCATGAAGCTGCAAGGATTTCGCCTTGTAAATCTTAGAGACCCCGAAATAGCCGTCCCTATGGGCGGTTACTACTAATGACTTGGATGCCGAGGTGAATGAATGGGGACCTGGGGTTCGGGGCCGTTCGACAGCGACACTGCCGAGGACTTCCTAGAGGAACTAGAGGATCAGTCCGCGATGGAGCGGCTGACCACTCTGCAACGCATCTTCGGTACTGCCGTGGAGGCACCCGGTAGTTCGACCATCGAGGTGCTACCTGAGGAGGTGACAGCCGCTGCCGCCGTCGTCGCAGCCAATATGCCAACAGGGAGGAATCTATCTTGGAATGAGAATGAGGATTATGCCATCACGGAATGGCTGGACAAGCCAATCCCGCCTGATCTTGCCATCGCAGCTGCGCAAGCAATGGAAGTAACGTTTCCCCCAGATGGTTGGTACTGGCGAAGCTGGAAGAAAGACGAGGATAGAACGGCGGCACAGACTATTATGGAAACACTGCTATCCGTGCTGCGTGCCCATACTGGGTAGCGAACGCACAGGTCAACTGTTCTCGACTGTCGAGCCGGGAGTCAAAGGGTTGCCTTCGGGCAAGTTCTGTGATTGGGTTTTAAACCCATCGCAGGCAGTGTGCGGGTGGCCGCCCAGTACGGCGGTGTGACTGGCGTCCCGCCCTTTCTCGCGTCGAATCATCTAAATCTGTGCTCGCGAACCGACGCCTGAGGATCGTCTATCCATAAGGTCGAGCTGGCCTTTCAGGGTGTCATTGTCCAACTCGATGAGCTGCGGATCGGTTTGAGGTGCTGCTCGCTTGAGGTGCTGCTCGCCGGGGCGGGGTGTGCAGTTGCGGTAGGACGCGCGGCAGCCGCACCTCTCGTTCGGCTAGGTAGGCGTCCAGCTCGCCGGAGACGTACCCCCTTGTCCGGGACGATCAGTGCGATCAGGTGCCGGTGTCACCTCGCCTACTTCATGGAAGCACACTTCCCGGAACTACTCAGCGGCGGGCATAAGCCAACCCGCCACATTGGGTTGTTACGCATGACGCCCGTCACATGTACGGAGCTGGACAGATCAGCGATGTCTCGAGCCAACTGGTCATGCCGAGGGACATGGACAGCCCGGACCAAGTCGCGGTGCCTTGTCCCCCTGCACAGTCGCCGCCCCGGTCACAGGCCCACGCGCAGCATCGGGTTGTTCTTCCACTTGTCGCGATGGCGGATGTACTGCATCACCACCGGGGACTTCTCCGACCACCGGCCGTGCTGGCAGATTCCCGACATCGTTGCGCCGGCGTCGGCCGCGTCCGTGGCCCCGCCGGCGCGCAGGCCATGCGCGGAGTAGCGGTCGGCGTGCGGTAGCTCGGCAGCTCGGGCGGCTTCCTTCACTACCAGGTTGATCGCCTCAGGGGTCATGCGGATACCGTCGCCGCGGCCGGCCCGCCGTACGGGCATGCCGTCGTCGCCGATCGCGCCCGCGATCCGGCCGTTCTTGTCGATCGCGCGGAACACCGGTCCGCTGGTGATGCCGTGTTCTGCGAGGACTTCCAGCCATGCCGACTCGACCCGCACCGGGCAGGTCCCCGGATGAGAGCCGTACGGCAGCGGCACGCTGACGCCGCGAGCGTCGCGGTCGGTCTTCGACATCGCGATGAAGATCTCCAGCCCTTCCCGCAGGAAGGTCAGGTCCCCGATGTTCAGATTGTGCAGCTCGATCCGGCGGGTCATCGCCGCGTACCCGACGGTCAGGATGGCCCGGTTGCGCTGTCCTGCGGGCGTGTCTTCCGGCTGGGCCTCGATCATCGCCCGCAGGATCTCGATGGTGATGGGCAGCGAGCGCCGCGGACGGAAGCCGGCCTTGGCCCGCAGCTTGCGGTAGGCGCGCAGGGCCTCCCGGATCGGCCGGGTGTTCGGCCGCTCGGCGCCCGTGTCGGTGTGAATGGACAAGATCGCCGAGACTGCCCGGTCGACCGTGGCCGGGGCCCGGCCCAGGGTGGTCAGGTAGGCGATGTAATTGAGGACCGTCGCCGTGGTGGCCGGCAGCGGGGATGCGCCGTTGGCGGCGCACCAGTCGGAGAACCTCGCCCAGTCCCCGGTGTAGGCCCGATGGGTGTTGTCCGAGCGGGCCTGCTGGAGCAGTTCGGCGGCCTCGTCGCTCAGGACCTCCTCCACGGCGGCGAGGTCCAGGGGTCGCGGGACGATACGTCCCTCGATAGCCGGTTCTCGCTCCACTTCGCCATGCATGTCCGAATTACCTCAAGATCCTCGAAGCTGATTTCCGATAACATACATTATCGGAATTCAACATCCATCGAATCAAGGGGTAGGGGACTATCGGCGTCTCGAGCTGTGCCGGAGGTCGAACAGCACCGGCAATTCGAAGGGGGACGACATGTCCGGGTTGCTGGCAGGAACTGAGCGACGAGGAACGCTGGCACTTCGCGGGATCATCCTCACGGCCGCTCCGGTAACCCTTGCAAACCTTGAACCGCGCCGAGTTTCGTGGAGGCCGGGTTAGCTGGCTGGGGTGAGGATAGCCGTGGCGGTTTGTGTTCGGTAGTGGGTCTCGAATTCGGCTGGTGGGAGGTCGTTGCAGGCGCTGTGGAGGCGCCGGTTGTTGTACCAGTCGACCCATTCCATGGTGGCGATCTCGACGTCGTCCAGGCCGTTCCACGGGCCGCGCCGGTGGATCAGCTCGGTTTTGTACAGCCCGATGGTGCTTTCGGCCAGGGCGTTGTCATAGCTGTCCCCACGGGAGCCGACCGAGCAGACCGCCCCGGCACCCGACAGGCGCTCGGTGTAGCGAATCGACAGATACTGGCAGCCGCGGTCGGAGTGGTGCACCAGCCCTTCCAGCCGCCGTCCGTCTCCGCGACGCCAGATGGCCATCTCCAGCGCGTCCAGCGCCAGGTCGGTGCGCAGATGATCGGCCAGACGCCAGCCGACGATCATCCGCGAGAACGCGTCGATCACCAGCGCCGCGTACACGAACCCCGACGCGGTGGGGATGTAGGTCAGGTCGGCGACCCACAGCCGGTTCGGGGCGGGGGCGGTGAAGTCGCGTTTGACCAGGTCTTCGGTCCGCTCGGTGAGGGCTTCGGAGATCGTTGTCGTGGGCCGCTTGTGATCCCCGCGCACCGCCCCGGCAAGCCCCAGGCGCTTCATCAGCCGGGCCACGGTGCACCGCGCCACGCGGGTGCCGCGCCGGTTGAGCTCTTTCCACATCTTGCGCACGCCATACACCTCGAAGTTCTCGTTCCACACCGTGGTGATCTCGGCCATGAGCTGGGCGTCCCGCACCGCCCTCGCGGAGGGCGGGCGGGACTTGGCCGCGTAGTACGTCGACGTCGCCACCTGCAACACTTGGCAGATCGGCTCGACGCCGAAAGCGCCGCGGTGAGCGTCGATGAAGGCAACTACCTGGGCGGCCGTGGGTCGAGTTCGGCCGCGAAAAAGCGGCCGCGGCCTTGAGGATCTCGTTGGCGCGGCGCAGCTCGCGCACCTCACGCTCCAGCTCGGCGATCCGCTGCGCATCAGCGGTCGAGGTGCCGGGACGCTGTCCCTCGTCGATCTCGGCCTGGCGCACCCACCCGCGCAGCGCCTCGCGGTGAACACCGAGCTGATCGGCCACCCGGGCGATCGCGCCGGGGGCACCGCCGGTCTGCCGGCGAACCTCAAACACCATCCGGACCGCGCGCTCTCGAAGCTCTTGGGGATACTTCCTCGGGGCTGGCATCGTGACGTGATTCTCCCTTCCGCCAGCAGATGATGCTGGCTTCAGGGCCTCCACGAAAGTCGGAGTGGTTCAGATGGCTTCGAACACGTGCGGGTGGTGGGGTGGCTGGTGTGGGAGCCATCCCGCCCGCCATCGACCCCAGGCAAGCCCAGCAGCCCGCCTCCTCCGGCGCAAGCCCGGCTGTGACTGTTGGCATCCAATGACCGTGGAAGATGCCCAGGCGGAGGGACACGTCAAGCCGGGCTTGCACCTCCGTCGCCAGCCCGCTGCCGCTCCGCGGTGGGGTCGACGGCAGACGGGATGGGCGAAGCGCCGGCCCCTGGAGCAATCGTCAAGACCTGTGGATCACGAGTTCCTAAGCAGCTGCTGGTGAGGGCTGATCGTCGGGGCGTTCGACGAGCTTGCCGTTGACGAAGGTGGCCCCGGCGCGGACCAGGGCGACGAGGTGGGGTGCGTTGACCGCGCGCCAGCGGGCCTGGGCCGACTCGATCAGCTTGAACGCCATGGCCAGCCCTGCCGCCCGTGAACCGGGGCCTTTGGTGACCTTGGTGCGGTGCCGGACTGTGGCGAACGTCGACTCGATGGGGTTGGTCGTGCGCAGATGCACCCAATGCTCGGCTGGGAAGTCGTAGAAGGCCAGCAGTTCGTCCACGTCGTCGACGACCTTGGCCACGGCCTTGCCGTACTTGGCCCCGTAAGCGGCCTGGAACGCCTTCACCGCCGCCAGGGCGTGGTCTTTGTCCTCGGCGTTCCAGATCTCCGCCAACGCCTTCTTCGCGCCGCTCTGTGCGGACTTCGGCATGGCTCCCAGCACGTTGGCGATTTTGTGAAACCAGCACCTTTGAGCCCTGGCCTGCGGGAACACCTCACCGAGGGCGGCCCAGAACCCCAGTGCGCCGTCCCCGACGGCCAGCACCGGCGCGCGCATCCCCCGCCGTTTGCAATCGCGCAGCAGGTCGGCCCACGACTCGGTCGACTCGCGGTAGCCGTCGGACAGCGCGATGAGCTCCTTACGGCCGTCGGCGCGCACGCCGATCATCACCAGCAGGCACAAACGGTGCTCCTCCAGGCGGACGTTGACGTGCACCCCGTCGGCCCACAGGTAGACGTAGTCCACGCCCGACAGGTCACGGTCGGCGAAGGCGCGCTGCTCGGCCTTCCACTGCTCGGTCAGCTTCGTGATGACCGGCGCCGACAGGCCGGCCGCCGAGCCGAGGAACTGCCCCAGCGCCGGGACGAAGTCACCGGAGGACAGGCCGTGCAGGTAGAGCAAGGGCAGCACTTCGGTGATCTTCGGTGTCTTGCGCGCCCAGGGCGGCAGGATCGCCGAGGAGAAGCGCTTGCGCTCGCCGGTGACCTCATCGACGCGCCTGTCGTTGACCCTGGGCGCTTTGACCTCGATCGCGCCGGCCGCGGTGAGCACCTCGCGCGCGGCGTGGTAGCCGTTGCGCACGACCAGACGGCGTCCATCGTCGTCACGCTGATCGGAGAACTGGGCGATATAGGCGTCGACTTCGGCTTTGAGCGCTTCGGCGAGCATCCTGCGGGCGCCTTCCCGGACGATCTCGTCGATCAGGGAGGAGGAGACCGGGCCGTCTGTCATGCGGCGGTCGCCGTCAGCGGGGTCAGGGACTACGGTGAGCACGGGTGTGCCTTCCCGACCGACGTTGGCGCGTCGGTCATGCATGAGACCTACATGATCATCGGGAAGGTACACCCCTTCCCTGAAGATCCACAGGTTCTAAGCATTGCTCGGCCCCTGGTTTGCTTCCCGGACGAGTGGGGTGAAACGCAGAGGGGACGGCGGGCACGTGGCGATCTACACTCGAACCGTGGCCCCTGATGAGACCCGAGGCTCAGCCAAAGATCTTGCTCGCGACGAACTGATCTTGGCGCAGTCTGCTTTCTATTTGGATGAACAGGGCGATGTCGAAGCTGCGGCCCTTCTTCTAGATGTCGCGGATATCGATTTTATCGCGTGGGAACGCGACTACGACATAACAAATTATCGGGCCTGCCTGAACGCCCCCGGGTGGCTGGCTAAACGTTTTACTCCAGAGATCATAGAGCGGGTCGAATCGGTCCTGAGGAAAATCGCAGCTCGCCATGACGTGCACATATATGACGTAGTCATTGGAGCCGCACTGCCATTCGTTGATCACACATGGCGGGAATCTCTGTATGCGCGACTGTCTGGCGGTACCGTAACGAACCATGCTGTTCGGGTTGAGCCAGACCCGCGACTGCGGCGTGATGGGTTCAACTTTGACTCTCTCGAAGAGATCAAAGTTTACGACGCACTCAAGCGAGCCCAGGCCGACCTTGTAAAACATGATCCAGCCAATACAATTACGATCTTCCCTCTCCCTCTGGGACGTGTGGGCATTGGTTCGTCTTGGACTCCCGACTTTCTGGTGGTCAGACAAGGAAAGATCGGTCTTATCGAAGTGGATGGGCCTCACCACCGCGGACGAGCTGGCGCCGACACCACCAGAGATCGACACTGGAAAAACAGCGGAGTAATCCACATCGAAAGAATTTTAGTGGAAGAAACTAGCCTAGATAGGGATCTGGATCATCTTGTTCGCGCTTTCCTCCAGCGCATCCTTAGATGATGCAAGGGCCTCGCCGCTGATTTTGGGCCTATCTGGAAAATATTCAGAAAGGTCAATGAAGATCAGAGCCTTAGCCTCATCGCGCTGGGTGATGGCTAGAGGCTGAAATCGTCCGACAGGCTCAATGAGTTCAACCTGTTAGGCCGACTCGAATTTCTACCGCGCTACCAGATGGAGGATGAATGACCGGAACGTCAGGCTTCAAGAAGATCAGCCCACTTGCCTATGATGCGTTAGCAGATTCACTCTCTCTAATTTTCTGGTACAAGAAGTCGCTAGCGCGCTTCCTGCGTGCCGCGCTGCGAGAATACCCGGAACTCTTAGTTGGCTTGGATCTGGAAAACGCACCTAAGCGAGATACTGTCGATGCACTAGTCTCTCGACTGATGCACGGAGAACGCAAGTATCAGTCAGTATCTATTAGTCTGATGCTTGAGATCTCCTCGATGGAGCGCTTTAGAGAGTTAGAGCAACTTGAAGACCCTAGCTGGCTAGAGCGTGCGCAGCAGGCTGTTGCGGATCTTAGCGATCTGACAACTCAGCACCGCGAGATAGCAGAAGAGCATGCGCGATTTGCGAAAGAATTGGCAAATGCCGTCGAAGAAGCGGAGAAGGGGCGCGCAACTTCCAAGGCTCTGGACGAGTTGAAGCAGCAATTCCTTGTGCTGCATTCACTTTCGGACCCCCAAGCGCGAGGACGTAAATTCGAAGGATTTCTCAACGATCTTTTCTGGCTTTTTGATTTCAATCCGAGGGCGGCCTACTCGTTAGAACTAGAGCAAATCGACGGGGCATTCAGCTTTGACACCGACGATTATGTGCTGGAAGCCAAGTGGCTGAAAGGTGTTGTATCTCGTGAGCAGTTAGATGTGTTCGGGATGAAGATCGCACGCAAGGGAAAGAATGCTCTAGGTCTTTACGTGAGCATCAATGGATTCAGCTCTGACGCATTGAAGCAGTACGAGTCGGCATCATCCTTCATCACAATGGACGGCTCCGACATCTTCATGATCCTTGATGGTCGCGTTCGACTGGACGATCTACTTCTTCGCAAGAAACGATATGTCAACGAGACCGGTGATTGTTATTTTCCGGCTACCCGCATGTTGGGTGAATAGGTCTGGCGCAGTCACGCCAGCGAGAGGAAACGAAATGCCTCGAGCTGCACGCCGCGTCGTTTTACCCCTAGGGCCTCGCAAGGCCGCTCGACCAGCACAGCAGACCATCCAACCCACGTCGTCAGGATGGAGCGTGTGTACCTGGGGGCCGGCAAGCGAGCCATAATCTTGAGCTAATCGTGATCGCGTTCGTCGGTCATCCGATCCTTCACATTCACCACCTCGCGGAGAGAGTGCATGAGCTCCTTCTTATCTCAATTGCCAGCATTACTTGGCGTAGTGATCGGCGCACTTGGATCTTACATGGCGACCAGCCTAAACGAGCGCTCGCGGTGGAGGCGTCAGTACGCAACACGGTGGGATGCGGAGCGTCATAGGACGTATGTTGAATACGCTCACGCTGTCCGGGCTGTCATCCTATTGTGTGGGCGATTAGCTGCGGCGCGAGGGATAACTGACCATTATAGTAAGACTGCATTGAGCGACATCGAAAACGGTCTGCAAGAGCTGAACCGTGCTTCTTTGGAGCGTGCATGGAGGTTCGAGTCTGTCCTACTGCTGGGAGATCAGGACACAATCAATGCAGCAGATAGATGGAGTGCAGTTGCGGAACAACTGCAAGACTTTGCACGAGGAGAGAAAACGAATCCGGAAGAATGGGAAAGGATCTATAGGGAAGCGTATGCGGCAAAGGATGAATTCCTGTCGAAAGCCAGAAAGCACCTAGGTGTCGATGTCGCCCCTCTCGTCCAACGATGATGTGCAGGAGCAAATATCAATGAAAAAACCGGAGTGGAAGAATTATGAAATTGCCGTCGGAAGCCTGATGGAGGAGCTTGGGTTCGATGTGCAGATCAATGAAAGAATAGAGGGTGTTCGAGGGGTTCATGACATTGATGTGACTGCTCGAATGAACATTGGCGGAATAACCCAGCTATGGGTAATCGAATGCAAGAAATGGAATAGGCCCGTTCCGAAAGAGCGAGTACTAACTTTACTCGGGATCGTTAGCGACGTCGGCGCCGACAGGGGGCTGATGTTCTCAGATCGTGGCTTTCAGTCGGGTGCGATCCGCGCCGCCTCGAACGCGAATGTAACTCTTACGAGCCTCGAAGACTTTCGCCAGGACGCGGCGCAAGAAATACATAGACTGCGACTGAGGCGAATGAACGAAGAGATAAACAAGCTCCTGCAAAGTTTTTACGCCTTGGGACAGCTGACCGAGCCGGATCGTAGCCGAGTTCTGGCGCGCTACATTGGACCGACCGACATACTTGGCGAGAAAAGCCCTCTCGCGCTAACTGGCCAGCTTACTTTTATTCGCAGCACAGTGGATCAGGCCGAACAGAATGAATGGCCAGTGCCTTTCATTCCTATGGACAGTAGCGTCCCTTTCTATGTTGCTGACTGGCCTACATTCTATGTGCTGATCGAGGGAAAGATTGAAACTTGCAAGAGGATATATGAACACATGACAGGGTTCGGTGGTGAGGTTTTGGACTGGACGGAACTACAGCCATCCGAAATGACCGAGCTAATCAATCGGATTCGAGCCAATTGATTGACTTATCGGGAGGTGGCGATTCAGAACTACGTCGTGTGATCCGAGCGCGGCCCCACGGCTGCGCCTCAGTCTGATGCTGGGGCACATAGGGGGCACAAGACACCGTGAAACGTCGGCAGCCAACGACCACCGACGCGAGACCAGAAGACCGCCCGACCAGCGCAGCAAGTATCCCGACGCAGGTCGGCAGGATGGCGATCAGAGTTCCGCTTCAGCGTCAGCCCTGGCTTGCGTCTCCGTCGTCGGCCCGCGCACCTCAGTTCCGTTCTGGTTCCGCCCGAGGCCGTAAAACGTCGGAAGTCAGTAGGAGACGTTGAGAGCCGTATTGCCAGGTCAGGGCACTACTCCATGGCATACGCCCAGGTGGAGAGGCGGCAGGAGAGAGTTCGAGTTCTACTGCGGCATCTGAGGAAAGGAACCACGCCGGCGTGCCCGTTGCGTGCCCGTACGGTCGGCGGTCCGCAGGGAATTACGGGGACTCACGGTCGCTCGACCCGTATACCCCCAGGTCAGCGGTTTGGCAGTTTAGACGGCGTGATGTTAAGAGACCTCCCGAGCTGCTAGCGCGCCATACCGATCCTGGCAGCTATCGGGGCCGGGGGAGAGTGGTCCATACGGACCGGGCACCTCTTCAGGCAGTTCGCAAAGCGTGAGGTTCGGCACGCCCAGGCTCGCTGGGGTGCACCAGGGGCACTTCACTCAGCAGCAGGGCCCGACAGGCGCGGCTCCTCTCCAGGCTCGCCGTCGCAATAGTCGACCGAATCGCCGGAGCGGGCACAGGCCCGCAGCGATGAGATAAGCCCGTGCCCGTAGATCATCAGCGAATCCACCCGGCACCGCCCTTCGTATCGGGGATCACAACCGGCCCAGTCGGATCGTAATCACATCGACACAAGGTGTCATTAGCACGGGTGTTCGCGTCGTTCGGTCTGCACAGGCACCGTGCCTCTCTCGGAGCCGCCGGTAAGAAGGCGATGGCGGAGGTGTCCGCTGGGGACCATCCGGGGACCACACGCTATGCGCACAGCCGAACAACGGGCACGTGTGCTCACCTTGCCCTCGCGCCTCTGAATACGACTGAGCTGCAATAACGACTACACCAACGTCCTGGGGGTCAAGGGGTCGTGGGTTCAAATCCCGCCGTCCCGACACTGTTCTAGCAGGTCAGAGCCACAGTTCCCAAGATCGGGGATTGTGGCTTTTCTGTTGTGTCACCCAAGTGTCATCAAGAGTCGCCCTCCCGGACCGTGCCGCCCAGTGACAGATGTATGTCCAGCGTGTCACCGCATTCGCCGGCTTTCTGGCTGGGGGAGTGCCTCGTGTTCAAGCGGACTATAGATCTACACCGTAAAGGGCCTCGCTTCTGGGCGGTGCGAACTCGATCAACAACGCATTGCCTGCGGAAGACCATTCGCAGACGCCTGTGGCTGCCGTGGTGAACCTTCCTGGCCACGACTTGGTGACCGTCGTTCGCCACACCGACGCGGAAGTGACGTGGAGAGCACGCAAGATCACGATCTACGGCTGGAGTCTTGGAAGCGTCCCAAGAGGAACCGCTCTCGTGAGGGGCATGGCGGGCAGCCGTTCGAGGATGGACTCCTGGCCTTCCTGATCACCCAGCTGCTCGCCGCACTCGAACCCGATCGTGCTCACGAGGCGTGAGAGACCCGAAGGTTGTGGGCGAGGTGGGTGCCACGGACGCCGACCACGAGAGCCACCCGCGTACTCCTGGGAAGCGCGTCAGGGCTTCAGAAGTTCGACCATCAAAACCTTCACACGGTCGTAGATCTCATTCCGTATCACGCGCACAGCATCGATGCCCTGCCCCGCCGGGTCGTCGAGTTTCCAGTCCTCGTACCGTTTGCCGGGGAGGATAGGGCATGCATCACCGCAGCCCATGGTGATGATCACGTCGGATGCCTCGACGGCGTCGGCAGTGAGCAGCTTCGGTCTTTCGGCACTGATGTCGATGCCGACCTCGCGCATGGCGTCTACGGCGACGGGGTTGACCTGCTCCCTGGGCGCCGATCCGGCCGAACGTACCTGGACGCGGTCGCCGGCCAGATGCGCGAGCCAGCCGGCCGCCATCTGGGAACGGCCGGCGTTGTGTACGCACACGAACAGGACGCTGGGCATCGGAGGCATGGATGGTCCCTTCGATCTGTCTGGGAGTTCCTGATATTCGTTCTGGCCGATGGCCACCGGTCCTCGAAGCGGTGCTCCCGCCGCATGCGACCGCAGGGCTCCTCCGTCGCTGTCCTCCGTGGCCGAGATGACGCGAGGCGACAAGGGGGCATCCTCGGTTGACGTACGCCGCCTCGGTCCACCAGGCCTCCTGCTGAGACGGCATTGCCGTCGACCGTCCAGTCTGGTGCGCGCGCTACCTGAGCAGTAGATACGCCCCTGCGGCTACGGCGGCGGCGACAGGCGGTGTGCACAACCAAGCGATCAGAAGGTCACGGACCGTCTTCTTGTTGAGCCTGGACAGGTCATTGGCCGCGATGCCGGAGATGGCCCCTGCCGACACCTGCGTGGTCGACATGGGCAAGCCCAACATGGCACCCAGTCCGACGAGGCTCGCGGTCGTGAGATTGGCGGTGAAACCCTCGACATGAGGAATCTTGATAACGGAGTACGCGAGCCGGTCGGCGATGCGAGAGCCCGCCACGACACCTCCGATGGCCATCGCCGCGGTGACGGCGAACAGCAGACCGGTCGGGGTCATACCGCCCACCAGTGCGAAGGAGCCGATGGCAACGATCTTGGGCGCGTCGTTGAGGCCCCGGGCGAAGCTCGCCAGGCCACTTGTCGCCCAGTGGGCGATTCCGATGGCTTGCTGCGCCTTGGTCCGCTCGACCTGTGCCGTCAAGGTCGCGACCGGCGCGGCGTCACCGTCCGGGGCCGGAACCGGGATTCGTTCCGTTCTCGCAGTACGGATCGACACGACTTTCCGGGTGATGATTCCTAATACGGCTGAGATGGCATAGGCCACCAGGATGCTCAGCAGCAGCGGCTGCACGACCTTCCCGAGCAGTCCGTTCCACTCGACCGCGGAGCCGGCGAACAGGCTTCCTGCACCAAGAAGCGAGCCGACCAGGGCGTGGGTGGTGGAGACGGGCAACTTCAGGACGGTGGCCAAGACGACCCAGAAGATGGTTCCGATCAGCACCGCGACCGTGAAAGCCGGGGTGGGCGTGGCGGAGACGATGCCTTTGGAGAAGAGTTCGGTCATCTTCGAGGCCAACGTCAACGAGACGAGGCACCCGAGAGTGGTGGCTACGGTGCCCCATGCGATGGCCGTGCGGATCTTCGTCACGCCCGCGCCGGCGAGCGTGGCGACACCCTTCGGTACGTCGTTCGCTCCGTTGGCCGCGGCCAGTAAGAGCACGAGCACAAGTACGAGCACTTCCATGGGTATGCCTCCGGGGGGTTGCGGTGCTCGTGGGGGAGCGCGCAGCGAGAGGTATGGCGGGGCCTGGCTACACGTCGGCGGGCATCAGACCGGAGAGCGATCTCGGAACCGGCGCATCAGGCGCCGTCTTCTGCAGGGTCAGCAGTCGCAGTTCCCCAGGGGTCGTCGCACGTCCTGCGGCCGGCGGGGGACTCGCCCGGCCGCGGACCACGGGATCTCCGCGGCCGTAATCCTTTTCCAATGCATCCGAGTTCCAATGCATCCGAGGAATTCCGCAAGGCATTGCGGATCAGGGCGGCGCGGGCCCGCCTCGGGGACTCGTGGCGAGGTGCGGTAATGCTGTAATTCTGTCGTACGGCCTGTTCGACGTGCACGCATCACCAACCTTCGGATCGTCGATCCGCTGTCCGATGAAAACAGCGTCAGGACTATCGAAACCATCGTCAAGACCTGTAAATGAAGATCATGTAAACAGTTATTGACTGCCTTGACCACCGATCGTGTCGTGGGCCGGGCTGTACGGCCGCCGATGTCCGGGTGCCGACATCCTGCTCGCCCGATCACAGGATGTGCGGGCTGGTGAAATCGGCGGCTTTGTTGTACGGCGTGATTCCGAAAGGTTTCGTCATGGTGGTGTAACAATGGTCGTCTGCATGAATAGCCAATCTCGTCAAGAGTCTTGACCATTCCCGCCGGCCCCTTTTAATGTGCACCTGTCGGCTGGATCGATAGTTATCAATGCAGTTCACCCGGCTGAGATGGGAGGCGCTCCGTGGGAGGAAAGGAGCGCATCGCGTCCCCGGCCCCATCGCATTCGACCCCGGCGGCAGGCGCTCTCGCCGGCTGGCGGGGATCGTACGTCTGGGCCACACTCATCGGCCTGGCCATCGGCGTGTTGCTCTGCGTCCTCAACGTGCTGGTCCTGTTCCGCACCGGCACGTCCTTCGGAGGGTCGGCGCTGGTGGCCGCGCTGGGCGCGGCGCTGCTCCGGGTGGCGGGAGCGCTCAGCTGGCAGGGTCTCTTCGTCGTCTTCTCCATCGCGTCCAGCGGATACATGGCCACGGCCGCGCTGGACACCGGCGTCGGAGCCGTGGTCCTGCGGGCCGGTGAGCTGCCGGCCTGGGGCTTCCTGGTGCTGCTGGCGATGGCCGCGAACGCCGTGGGCATCCTCCTCGGCGGGCTCGTCGCGCGGACCCTGGTGGTCGCCGAGAGGCTGCCCTATCCGACCCTGAAGCCGGCCATCACCCTGATGGCGTCGCTCAGCCGCCCCAAGGACGGGGAGAACGACCGGCTCGGCCGCATGCTCCCCATCGCCGCCGGCGTGGGCGCCGCGTCGGCCCTGGGGGTCGCCCTGTGGGGGCACGAGATCACGCCTGAGGTCACGGGCACCCATCTGGCCCTGGCCCTCTCGCCGTTGCTGTACGGGGTCGGCTTCCTCATCGGCCCGCGCGCGTGCGCCTGGCTTGCGGCCGGCGCGGCGTACACCGTCGTCGTGTGGGTGGTCCAGGACGGCACCGAGGGCCGGTCCGTGGCGTACACCGACCATCTGTCCTATCCCTGGGTGCTCGCCGCCGGCGTCGGCCTCATCCTCGGCTACTCCCTCGCCTCGATCGCCCGCGTCCGCGGCCCGCTGGCGCGTTCCCTCCAGGGCGGCCGTCTGCTCCCCGGCCCCACGCGGTGGCTCGCCGTCGCCGTCCTCGTGGGAACGGCGCTGCCGGCGCTGGTGTACCCGTCCCTTCTGCGTTACCTCGGCTACGGCCTGCTCGGCGTCGTGCTGCTCGCCGTGATGACCGTGTTCCTCACCCGAGCAGGCGGCGAGATCGGGCTGGTTCCGTTGTCCCCGGCGCTCTACTTCAGCGTCGTGGCCTTCGCCGTATCCGGCGCGGACCGGACGGCGGCGTTGCTCATGGCCTCGACCATCTGCTGCGCGGCCCTCGCCGCCGTGTACTTCACCTACTCGGTGAAGGTCGCCCACGACCGTCCCGAGGGACTGGCCGAGCCGCCCGGGCGGCTGACGGGCTGGACGCAACTGGCGGGCGGCCTTGCCGGCGCCGTGGTCGGCGTCCTGGTGATCGCGGTGCTCAGCCGCGCGGGTGTGCTCGGGGGAGGCTCCTTTCCCGCTCCTGTGGCCACCGCGGTCCAGTTCGTGGACACCACCGTCCGGGGATCGGCCGAATACCCCGCCACCGTGGCCCTCGCGCTGGCCGTTTCGAGCCCCCTCGGCCTGGGCCTTGCCTTCACCTCGGCCATGCCCACGATGATCGGCCTCGGGGTGCTGCTTCCCCCCGCGAACTCGCTGACCCTCGCCGCCGGAGGCCTGACCCAGTGGCTGCTCACCCGCCGCAACCCCGGCCGGCGCAGCGGCACCGAGATCGTCGCCTCCGGTCTGATCATCGGAGAGGGCCTGATCACCATCGCGGTGCTCATCGTGCGGGAGGTCCTGCGGTGACCCGCAACCCGGGGCACGCGCCCCACCAACGACTCTCCCCGCCGCGACGCGGCGGGGAGCGGGCCGGAGAGCGCGGCAGAGATCACAGCGGAGGAGGTGATACCTATGATCGCCATTTCCATGATCGAGAACGCCGAAGTGTCCGAGAAGCAGACCGACTGCTGCACCGCCATGCGCGGCCGGAAGAACCTCGACGTCGTGACCAGCATCATGGCCAACGACCCCGACGGCTGCGAGTGACCGTGGCCGGCGGACCGTACGGCACAGGTATCCCCTGCCGCGCCCTCCACTTCCCGGCCCGCCCCCTCACCCACCCCCGGCGGCACCACAGGACACCGTTTCTGGGAGACACACCATGTTTGTGAGCCCGAACACCGTCACCTTCTCGGTGGAGCTCCCCGAGGGCACCCTGGACCCGGCCTATCTCGGCGAGAGCGGCAAGGTGAGCGTCCTCGCCAACGCGGTGTCCGGATCGATGGACATCGTCACCCCCGCCGAGGTCGCCGCGCTGGAACGGGTCCGCGCCGGAGAGGCCGTCGACCGTGAGCTCGTGGCCGGCCTGCTGGAGCGCGGGTACGTCTGCACCGACCTGGCCGAGGAGGAGGCGCGCTACCGCGCCATCGTCGACGGCTACTTCCAGGCGATCCAGGAGGCGCCGTTCCAGTTCATGTTCATCCCGTCGTTCGTGTGCAACCTGGCGTGCCCCTACTGCTTCGAGGGCGAGCTGACCACCAGGAGCCCGCGCATGGACGAGGAGATGATCGAGGCCGCGTTCGACACCATCCCCGAGATCCAGGACCGGCACCAGAACTCCGGCCCGCCGTACATCACCCTGTTCGGCGGGGAACCGCTCCTGGACACGCCCTACCAGCGCGGCGCCGTCGAGCAGATCCTGCGCGGCTCGTACGACCGCGGCTACCCGGTCACCGCGATCACCAACGGCGTGGCGCTGGACGCGTACGTGCCGATGCTGCTCAAGTACGGCTGTGAGGAGGTCCAGGTCAGCCTGGACGGCACGCCGAGGACCCACGACACCCGGCGGGTGTTCCGCAACGGCAGGCCGACGTTCGAGCTCATCGAGCGCAGCATCGACGTGGCCGCGGACGCCGGCATCCGCGTGCTGATCCGGGTGCTGATCGACGAGGACAGCGTGGACGACATGCCGCGCTTCGCGGAGTTCGCACAGGCCAAGGGGTGGCTCGACCACCCGAAGATCCGCCTGTTCAACGGCTTCACCAAGGCCACCACGTTCCTGTACGTCACCCCCGACCACCCCGAGGAGAAGCGCAAGCGCATGGTCCGGGGGGACGTCAAGGCCGGGCTCCAGGAGGCCTTCTGGCGCATGGTTCAGCAGAACCCCCTGGTGGACCGCATGCTGCAGCCCGACCTCGCCCGCATCAGGTCGGCCGTCCTGGAGGGCGACCGCCTGCGGCCCAACCTCCAGGGATGCAGCGCCGGCACGAGCGTCGTCGCCTTCGACCCCAACGGCAAGATCTACGGTTGCCCCGAGACCGTGGGCCGTCCCCAGCACGCCTGTGGGACGTTCTATCCCGAGTTCAGCTACGCGGCCGGCTACCGGGATCCCTGGCGGCACCGCCACGTGGACACCGTGCCCATGTGCCGCGACTGCAACGTGAAGTTGTTCTGCGGGGGCGGCGGCTGCCCCATCAAGGCGTGGGCGGCCAACGGCGGCGACTTCAACACCTGCTACTGCCCCAAGGTGTCCAGCATCACGACGCGTGTCGAGACCCAGTTGGCCTACCTGCTGCCCATGGCGCTGCGCCGGCAGCAGGAGCACGCGAACCGACCGGAAGGAGAAGAGGGAACGTGGGAGCAGATGACACGCGTGGGTTCGTTTCCCTGGATGAGCTGATCCGGCCGGGAACGTCGATCGAGGCGGTCGTCGAGCCGGCCGCCTGCGGATGCGCCCCGGCGACCGCGGACGAGGCGTCGGGCTGCTGCGTGGCCCCGGAAGCGGCCCTGGAAGCGGTCCCGGCCGACCAGCGTCCCGTTCCCGTCGAGACGCACGTCAAGAAGCGTTACGACGCGCTGGCGGTGCAGGGCACCAGCACGCTGTGCTGTTCTCCCACGTCGGTCTACACCCCGGAGGAGCTCGCCGAGATCCCCGGCTGGGTCCTGGAGCTGTCGAGCGGCTGCGGCTCGCCCATGAACGCGATCGGCCTGCGCCCCGGGCAGACGGTCGTGGACTTCGGCTGCGGCGCCGGGCTGGATCTGCTGATCGCCGCGCGCAGGGTGGGTGAGACGGGCCGGGTCATCGGCGTCGACGCGTCGATGCAGATGGTCAGGACGGCTCGGCGCGCGGCCAGGGAGATGGGGCTCAGGAACATCGACGTGCGGGTCGGCGACATCCGGCGCCCACCGGTGCGTGAGGCCAGCGTGGACGTGGTGATGAGCAACTGCGTCCTCGGCATGTTCCCCGACAAGAAGGAAGTGCTTCACGCGGTCGCGGCGGTCCTGCGCCCGGGAGGGGTGGCGGTGATCTCCGATGTCGTGTACTCCGACGACGGCCCGCCCCCGGCGGATGTGGCGGCCGGCGAGTCCGCAGGCGCGGAGGACTTCGCCCGGTGCGTGGTGGGCATGACCGAGAGCCAATACCGTGACCTGGTGCTCGGCGCGGGCTTCGGCAGCGTGGACATGCGCAGCGACGGGCTCGTTCCGTACCGCGACGGTGCGCAGGTCACCAGCGCCATGATCTTCGCCTACCGGGACGACAGCCCCGCCCGACCGTGCTGCTGACCGGCGGCTCGCCCGCGCTTTTCCGGGACGTCGGTCTCCGGGCGGACGACTACGCCGAGGTACGCGTCGAACGCGCGAGGACCGTCGACCTGGTGTGGCGCGGCGACGGCCTGGAAAGCAGCGTGACCAGCCGTGACGAGGGGTGCTGTGCCCGTGTGATCGGCCGGTCGGGGTCGGCGTTCGCGTCGGACACCGCCATGGACGCCGGGCCGGTGCTGCGCAGGGCCGCGCGGGACGCCGTCGAGCTGGGGTGTGCGGCGGGACGCCTCGCCGCACACCGGCCCTATCGGGACGACCGTCCCGGCGAGATCGGCGAGCTCGCGGAGACGGTCGGGCTGGCGGAGAAGGTGGAACTGCTCGGCGCCTACCACGCGGCGGCGCTGGCCGCGCATACCGGCGTGACCGGGGCGCTCGTCTACTACCGCGAGTCGGTCGCGGACGTGGAGCTGTTCACCAGCGAGGGGACCGGTGTCTCCTACCGGCGCAGGGACCTGACGCTACAGATCACCGTTTACGCCGACGGCGGCGCCGCGAGGACCGCCGGCTCGGTGTCGGCCGGCAGCGGCGGCGACTTCTCGGTGGTGCGGGGTCTGGGCCCGGACGTGGAGGCCGCCGTCGCGACCGCGGTGGATTTGCGCGCCGCCCCCGTGGTGGCACCGGGGGAGTACGACGTGGTCTGCGACGGCCCGCTGGCCGGCATCTGGGCCCACGAGACGATCGGGCATCTCGCCGAGGCCGATCACCATCTCGGGGACGCGCCTCTGCAACGGTCGCTGGCCCCCGGACGCCGGCTCGGCCCGTCCATGCTGACGATCACCGATCACCCCGGACGTCCCGGTGCGCGGGGATTCGTACCGGTGGACGACGAGGGCACGGCGGGGTCTCCGGTGGAGCTGCTGCGCGACGGCGTCGTCACCCGGCCCCGGCTGCACGATCGCTCCACCGCGGCGGCCTTCCGCGAGGACCCCACCGGAAACGCCAGAGCCCTGAACTTCCGCCACCCGCCGCTGCCCCGGCTGCGGACGATCGCCATCGCCCCCGGTGCCGCCTCCGAGGAGGAGATGATCGGCGGTGTGGCGCGCGGGCTGCTGGCCCGCGGCGTGCTCGGCGGGCAGACCGACCGCGCCGGATTCACCTTCCTGCCGGCGGAGTGCCGGGAGATCCGCGACGGCGAGGTCCGCGGCCGGGTCAGAGGCGTGGTGCTGTCCGGCGACGTGCTCGGCGCCTTCGCGGCCATCGACGCGATCGGCCGTGAGCAGTGGCGCGGCGACACCTCGGCGAGCTGCGGCAAGCAGGGCCAGAACGGGCTGCCGGTCAGCTCCTGGGCCCCCATGCTGCGATTGCGAGGCATACGTGTCACCTCTGGCTGACCGGCTGGACCACGTCGCGGCGGAGGCCGCGGCCCGCGCCGGCCACTGGGAGATCCTGGCCGTCGAGCGCGACGACACCGTGGTGGAGGTCGGTTCGGGCGTGCCCGACCTGGTCAGGTCCGCGCACGAGACGGCGCTGTGCCTGCGGGTGCACCTCCACGGCCGGGTGGGCACGGCCACCACGACCCGCCTCGACGACGTGCGCGGGCTCGTCGGCGAGGCCGTACGGAACGCGGCTCACGGGCCCCCGGCGTCACCCGACCCGGTCGCCGGGAGGAACGCCGCCCTTCTGGCCGCCGAGAGGCCCGCCCCGGATCAGGGCACCCGATCCGTACGGCTCCTGGCCGAGCGGCTGGGCGCGCTGCAACGCTCGGCCGGGTTGACCGTGCACGGCACGGTGACCCGGACCGAACAGGCGGTGCACCGCGCGGCCCCGGACCGGCGCACCACGACCTCGGACCGGTTCTTCCACATCGCCGCTCTGGCGGAAGGGACGGCCGTCCAGCTGCCGTGGACCGGCTGGACCCGGACGCCGGAGCTGCCCGCCGCGCTCTCGGCGTGGCTGGAGGCCGCGGCCGGATGGGACGGGCTGCCCGCCGCCGACGCGCCCTCCGGCGACCACGACGTGCTGCTCGCCCCGTCCGCGGTGCACACCCTGCTCACCCCGCTGGTCACCGCGCTGAACGGCACCGCCGTCACCGCGGGCCGCTCGTTCGTCGCCGGGCATCTGGGCGAGCCGTTCCTGCACCCCTCGATCGGCCTGCGCGACCATCCCTCGGAGCCGGCCGCGCCGGACGACCCGGACGACGAGGGCACCGGCGGGCTGGCCTGGCCGGGCAGCGACGACGACGGCGTGCCATGCGCGCCCCTCACGCTGGTCGAGCGGGGCGTCCCGGTCCGGGCGTACCACAGCGTCCGTACGGCGGCCGCGTGCGGGACGGCGCCCACAGGGCACGGCTTCCGGGGCAACGCGCTGCGCCGCACGGTGCTCAAACCTGCCACGCCGGTTCTCAACGGCGCGACGCTGTCCGCCGGATCGGCCGACGTCGGTTCCTTCGACGACCTGCTGGCAGGCGTCCGCGAAGGGGTGCTCGTCGAGTCGCTGATGGGCGGGCACCAGCGTGCCGGCCTCTCACCGGTCGTCGAGGGCAGGCTGCGGCTCGGATTTCTAATCAGGGACGGACGGGTGGCCGGGATCCTCCGGCAGCGTCCGATCGCCCTGGACCTGCGTGAGGTGCTCGGCCGCCGCTTCCGCGCGGTCAGCGACCGCCGGTGGGCCGTGAGCAGGATCTGGTCGGGCCGCATGCCGTTCGTGCTGGCCGGTGGGACATGACGCGAGGAGCGGCCGATGTATGACGTGATCGTGGTCGGGGGCGGCGTCACCGGGGCCGCGAGCGCCGCCCTGCTCGCGCGGGAGGGTCTGCGGGTGCTGTTGTGCGACCGCACCCGCCTGCCCGCCCCGGCCGTCTCCACCCACTTCTTCGGCCCGACGGCGCTGTCCTTCCTGGACCGGCTCGGCGTGCTGGACGAGGTGCTCGCCACCGGCGCGCCACCGCTGCGGCGCTGGCACCTGGAGGTCGAGGGCGGCTATTACGGCGCGCCCATGCTGCCCCGCTCGCCGTACCACTACAACCTGTGCGTACGCCGGGAGACCCTCAGCGGGATCCTGCTGCGCGCCGCGAGCCGGCATGGGGCCGAGATCAGGGAACGCAGCCCGGTGCGGTCCCTGCGCTGGGACGGTGACCATGTCGCCGGGATCGAGGGCGCGGGGTGGTCGGAGAAGGCCAGGATCGTCGTGGGCGCGGACGGGCGGAGTTCTCCGACCGCCCGTCATGTCCGCGCGGCCACCACCTTCGACGCCGGGGCCATGCGCTGCACGTTCCACGCCTACTGGGAGGACGTCGTCCCCATGCCCTCGCCCGCGCTGGAGCTGTGGCACGACGACGGCCACGTGCTCCAGGTCGGCCCGTGCGACGGCGGGCGATGGGTGATCATGGTGTCGGCGCCCATGGAAGAGCACGCGGCCCTCCGGGCGGACGCGGGGGGCGACGAGGGGTACGAGCGCCTGCTCCGGTCGATCCCCGCCATGGCGGACCGGTTGCGCACGGCACGGCGGGTCTCGCCCGTGTACGCGTCGAAGAGCCTGCGGAACTTCCAGCGCGAGCCGGCGGGGCCGGGCTGGCGACTGGCGGGCGACGCCTACTGCCACAAGGACCCGCTGTTCGGCGCGGGCATCACCGACGCCTGCGCGGCGGCGGAGACTCTCGCCGCCACGGTGCCGCTCGCGGTCGACGGCGACACGCCGCAGGCGCGGGAGAGCTACGCGACCACCCTGGACGAGCGTGTCGGGCGGAAGGTCCGCGCGGGTCTCGCGGGGCTGCGCATCGACCCGCCGGAGCCCGGGCAGCTCGCGTGGATCCGCGGCGTGCTGGCCCATCCGGGTCTGGCACTGGAGATGACCCGCCGCTGCTCGGAGCTGTTCGCCGGGCTCCCGGAGGACCGGCGTGAGTTCTGGCAGCGGGTCGCCGACGGCGCCTCGGAGGTGCTCGGCCTGCCCCCGGCCGCCTCGGTGGACCCGTCGTGACCGCCGTTCCCGGCTACCTGGCCGCCCACGTTGAAAATCTTGTGGCCCTCCAGGCGAGGGTCGCCCACGCCCGCTGGCTGGCCGCGACGGGACAGGGCGAGGACCACCCGGCGCGGCCGGAGGGCGGCCTCACCTGGCTGACCGACGGCGGGCTCGTCCTCACGGCATTGGAGCACGGCGACCTGCACTACGCCGGGGAGCTGGTCCTCTGGTACCTCCGCGTCCGGCTGACGGAGGCGACCGCGCGGCTGCGGCTGCTCCAGCGCACCGTCACCGCCGAAGCCGGTGGCAGGACGCTCACCCACGGGGAACTGGTCGCCCTCTCGCGGACGGTCACCGACGACCGGCGGCGTGCCGAGGTCCGGGCCGCGCTCGCGGACGTCGGGGAGCGGCTGCGCGAGGGCCGGCGGCGCTGGCTCGACGCGTACGCCGAGGCGCGGGCCGAGCTGGGGTTCCCGACGCACGCCGCGCTGGTGCGGGCGCTGCACCCGGAGGTGGACCGGTTCGTGGCCCACGCCCGGAACTGGCTGGACGCCACGCGGGCGGGGTTCCTCAAGCGATGGGACGACTGGCGGGCACGCGACGCGATCGCCACCCCGTCCATGGGGGACGCTCGCCTTGTCGCCGCACGCGCCGTCCTGCCCGAGGGCGCCCGCGGCGCGCTCGAAAGCGTGCGCTCCACCGTACGCGCGTGGGGTTTCGGCGGATGCCTGGACCGCATCCTCGTCGACGACGTCGCACGGCCCGGCAAGTCGGGCACGGCGTTCTGCTCGCCGGTCGCGCCGCCGGCCGACGTGCGGGTGTCCACCACGCCGGGCACGACATTGGGGCACCATGCCACACTTCTGCACGAGTTCGGGCACGCGCTGCACTTCACCGCGGGCACCCGGCACCCCGCCGACCTGTGGCGCACGCACCCGGCGCTGACCGAGGCGTTCGGCTTCGCCCTGGAACGCGTCGTCCGGCGGCCGGACTGGCAGCGGCGCCACCTCGGCGTCATGGTGGGCGCCGAGGCCGCGGAGCGCCTCGCCTTCGCGCGTGAGCACGTACGGCGCCTGGTGGCGACCAGCCTCTGCTACGAGATGGCGGTGCACGACGGCTGCCCGGACCCGGCCACCGAGTATGTGCGCTCGTACGAGCGGGAGTTCGGCGTCGCGGTGGACCCAGGGGCCGCGTGGGACCGGATGCAGACCTACCTGGAGGGCAAGCCGTGCTACCCGCTGGTGTATCACCAGGCGTTCATGCTGCGCGAGACGCTGTGGGACCACCTGACCGGCCGGGCGGGGGAGCGGTGGTACGCGGGTCCGGAGGCCGGGCCGGCCATGCGGGAGCTCTTCGGGAGGTTCGCCGCGGGCGGCGGCGCGGAGGAGTGGCTGTCACCCGGCGGCGTCCCGCTCGGACAGGTCCACGGCGAGGGCGAGCTCGGCCCTGGCGGCCCCGGTGAGCCTGACGAACCGGTCATCGGCGGGCAGGCGCTCGATCAGTCTCAGCGTGTGCCGTGAGACCGCCCAGGAGGGGAACAGCCGGACGGCGATCGTACGCGCCGGTTCCCGGTCACCCACGGCGGCCAGCAGCGGGGGGACGTCCCGCGCGTAACGCTGCGCGAACGGCGCGAGCAGGTGATGATGCGCGGGGTGGGCGTAGCCGTCGGCGAGCGCGCGGACCTGTGCGAGGCTCCCGCTGCGCAGCATGGTCGTCCACGCCCACTCCTTGGCCTCCGCGGTGGGCACCGACGCCCTGAGCCGTTCGGTGAGCCGGTCTCCCGCGGCGGGGAAGGCGCCGGTGACGTCCTCCAGGGGCTCGCCGTGCGCGACAAGGGACCGGGCGAGCCTGCGGCGTAACGCGTCGTCCACGTCGAACGGGGCCGCTCCGTGAAACCATTTCCGCACCGTGCCGACGTGAGCGGCCGTCAGCGCCGCGTCCGCGACGGCCCGCGCCGCCGCCAGCCTCTGGTCCGCGTCGCCGTTCGCGTCGCCGTCGTGGGTGCCGGCGACCTCCAGCAGGAGGTCCACGTACGAGGGCCAGCCGTGGGCACGGGCCCAGCCCTGCTCGGTGTAGGCCGTCAGCACCGTGGCGGCCCGGACGAGGAGCCGCTGGAACACGCCGATCTGCGTCTCGGCCGTCAGGCCGCCGAGGACCATCGTCAGGAACCGCCGCGGCGGGAGCTCCCCGTGCCGGACCATGTCCCACGCCGCCGTCCAGCAGAGCGAGCGAGCCATGGGATCGGCCAGCCGGCCGATCCGGTGGACGATCTCCTCCGTCGAACGCAAATCGAGCACGATCCGGCAGTACGTCAGGTCGCCGTCGTTGGGCAGCACGAGGGCGCCGCGCCGGCTGCCGACGAGCGCGTCGACGCTCGTGCGCGGGCCGTCGGCGTCGAGTTCGTGCCTGCGCACCCGGACCAGATCGCCGTGGCGGTCCTCCGCGTAGACGCCCACCGCGAGACGGTGCGGCCTCGGCACTCCCTCCTGCAGCAGGTCGAAACGCGTGAAGCGCCCGGCACCGTCGACGTCGAAGTCGGCCCGCACCTCGGTGAGCCCGGCCGTCAGCAGCCAGGTGTCGGCCCAGGCGGTCAGGTTCCGGCCGCCCGCCTTCTCCAGGGCGCCGAGCATCTCGGCACGGCCGGCGGTGCCGTGGGAATGGTCGGCGAAGTAGCGCCGCATGCCCTCCAGGAACACGTCGAGCCCCAAGCGGGCCACGAGCTGGCGCAGCACGCTCGCGCCCTTGTGGTACGTCAGCGCGTCGAAGGCCGACCCGGCCGCGTCCACGTCGGGGACGCCGGTCACCACCGGGTGGGTGGAGGCCGACTGGTCCAGGAGGTACGCGTGCGCCTTCTTGCCGGCGGCGAAGTCGGCCCAGGCGCCGGCGTCCCCCGTGAGCCGGGTCAGCGCGTGGACGCCGGCCCAGGTGGCGAACGCCTCGCTCAGCCACAGGTCGTCCCACCAGCGCAGCGTGACGAGGTCGCCGAACCACTGGTGGGAGAGCTCATGGAAGATCATCTCGTCCCGGCGACGGTGCGCGTACCGGGTCACCGCGCGGTCGAACACGAACGTCTCCGCGGCGAACACGCAGGCGGCGTTCTCCATGGCCCCGAAGTTGAACTCGGGGACGAAGCACAGGTCGAGCTTGCGGAACGGATAGGGCGTCGCGAACGCCTCGGCGAAGAACGCCACCCCCGCCCGGAGCCGCTCCAGCAGCACGGCCGGGTCGAGGTCCGCCGCCAGGGAACGCCGGGAGTGCACCCCCAGGGGCACGGCGCCTCCCCGGTGCTCCGTCCACGACGCCCACGGGCCGGCCGCCACGGCCGCCACGTACGTGCTGATCGGCGGGGTGGGCGCGAACCTGTGGACGCCTGCCTGGGGCCGACCGTCGAGCGGGGCGTTGGACAACACGGTCCATCCGTCCGGAGCGGTCACGCTGATCGCGAAGGACGCCTTGAGATCGGGCTGGTCGAAGCAGGCGAACACCCGCGGGGCGTGGCCGGGCTGCAGGTGGCTGTACACGTACACCTGATGGTCGACCGGGTCCGTGTAGCTGTGCAGGCCCTCGCCACTGGTGGAGAAGTCGTAGTCCGCTTCCACGGTCAGCTCGTTGCGAGCCGCCAGATCGGGCAGGAGGATCCGGCCCGCGTCGTCGTATTCGACCGGCCGCCCGTTGAGCACGGCGGTGCGTATCCGCCGGGGCAGTGCGTCCGCCCAGCTGGTCGCACCCGGGCGGGCGCAGGTGAAGCGGATCGTGCTCCTGGATCGGAACACCGGCTCATCGGTCCGGCTCAGATCGAGGTGAATGTCGTACGACCGCACGCGCAGCAGAGCGCCACGCTCCGTCGCCTCGGCGTGGGTCAGCGGGGGACGCGGTATGACGAGACCTCCTCGCGGAAGGGTTGTCTAGACTCGTGGGGGGATGCGGCCGGGTGATCCACGCCCGGGGCGCTTAGGGAGAGGACCTGATCGCCATGGCCGAGCACGACGAGCCTGTGCTGCTGCCGCATGAAGACCTTCCCGCGGTCGAACCCGGAGTGCCGCGCCCGGCGCGGGTGACGGAGCCGTTGACGCGGGAGCAGAGCATCGAGCTGGCCGCGGGCTTCAAGGCGCTCGGCGACCCCGTACGGCTGCGGTTGCTCTCCCTCGTCGCCTCCCACCTCGACGGCGAGGCGTGCGTGTGCGACCTCGTCGGGGCGTTCGACCTCACCCAGCCGACCATCAGCCATCACCTCAGGGTTCTCCGCGACGCCGGGCTCGTCACGTCTACTCGCCGGGGCACCTGGGTCTACTACCGTGTCGTGCCCGAGGCGCTCACCGCATTGACCAACATCATCGCCCTGCCCGCCGCCGCCACGCGATAGGCGATCCGGCGATCGGTAGCGTATCGCTGCCCTCATTGCGGAAACGATGCGCGGCTTCTTTCGCGCACGAATAAATTTTCAACGATGATAGCACCTGCATTGATTGTCATCAATACCCATTTCTGGTGTGACTTCGCGGCATTGTTAATCGTTTGTTTCCTGTCGTCGGGAATCTTGACCTCGTGGAACGGACGCTGTTAGCTGGCTGGCGGATAGCGGATCACCGAAACCCCTGCGACACCCCGTGACGTGAATACTCACTCGTGCCGTGCCATGCGGCGATATCTGTACGGAGCACCGTTAGCAGAAGTGAGGCGAACGCCGGTTGATCACTTTCATGACCTTGAGTGGTTTTCTCGGTGCGGGCAAGACCACCACTCTCGTCGCGGTCGCGAAACATCTCCAGTCGCAGGGCCGGAATGTCGCGGTCATCACCAACGACCAGGGCACCGAACTGGTGGACACACAGCTCGCCAGGTCGGCGATCGCGGAGGCCGGTGAGGTGACGGGCGGATGTTTCTGCTGCCGATTCGAAGACCTGCTGACCGTCGCGCAGCGCCTCGTCGACGGCCACCAGGTGGACACCCTGCTCGCCGAGGCGGTGGGCAGTTGCACCGATCTGCAGGCCACCGTCATCCGGCCGCTCAGCGCCCACTACGGTGAGCGGTTCACGCCCGCCCCTCTCCTGGTCGTGGTCGAACCGGAAAGGCTTGACGCGCTCCGTACGTCGCTGCCGCTGGACGACACGGAGTCGGACATGTCCTACCTGTTCGGTAAGCAGTTACAGGAAGCCGACGTGATCGCGCTCAACAAGATCGACCTGCTCGGTGCGGCGAAGGCCGCCGCCGTCATCGCGGATCTGCGCGAGCGGTACCCGACCGCCACCGTTCTCGGCTACTCGGCGAAAACGGGGGAAGGTCTGGAACAACTGGTGTCTCTCTGGCTGGGCGCGGAGCCCGCGAGGCGCGGTCTCGACATCGACTACGACCGCTACGCCAACGCCGAGGCCGCGCTGGCGTGGCTGAACCTCGGCTTGGACGTGACGGCGGCGGAGGGTTTCGACCCCGATGCCTGGGCACGTGGGCTGATGGAGCACCTGTCCGCGGCCGCCGCCCGCAACGCCTGGATGATCGGCCACGTGAAGGTCAGCCTCGAGTCCGCCGGTGACCTGAGCAAGGTGAGCGTGACCGCCGGGGGCGCCGAGCCGACCGTGGACGCCGTCGCGGGGAGGACGTTCACCGAGGCGGTGGCACGGCTCAACGCCCGCGTCGCGTGCGAGCCCGCCGAGCTCGACGCCGCGGTGGCGGAGGCGGTGGAGGCGGTGTCCGCCACCACCGGCACATCGGCCGTACAGAGCGCCGGCATCCCGTCGTTCAAGCCTGGCTACCCGCGTCCCACCTACCGGATCCCCGCCGCGGCAGGATGAGGTGAAGCCGGGCGCCCCAGGCGCCTGGGTGGCTGCCTCCCGCTCCGCCCGTCCTGTCTATGCGGGCGTCGTCGAACACAGCATCTACGTCCACGCCGATTACGGTTCCCGGGGCCTGGGGCGTGCCCTTCTGGACGCCTTCGTCACCGCAAGCGAGGACGCCGGCATCTAAACCATCCAATCCGGTGTGTTCCCCGAGAACACGGCCAGCCTGGCTCTGCACCAGGTGGCCGGCTTCCGCGTCCTCGGCACCCGCGAACGCATCGGACGCCACCACGGCGTCTGGCGCGACGTCGTCATGATCGAACGCCGTAGCCCGGCCATCTGATGTCACCGGTGGTGTCAGTGCCTGATGCGGTTGGGGCCGGTGCCCAGGGCGAGGAGACCGGCGAGGGCGGACATGGCCGCAAGCAGAGTGAACAGTTGCGGATATCCGCCCAGGGGTGGGGCGAGAACGGCCCCGGCGAAGGGAGCCAGAGCTGCGGCGATGGTGGCGGGGGCGGCCAGCAGGCCCGACAGGCGGCCGTAGTGGGCGGTGCCCCAGCGGTCGGGGACGGCGGTGGCCTGGAGCAGGGTGAGGTTGCCGCGCACCATGCCTGCGGCGACGGCGATCGCGGTGAGTAGTGCAATCGGTCCGGGGATGATGGCCAGGGCGGCGGTGGTGGCGCCACCGGCCGCCATCAGCGCGGCGGTGCGGAGCCTCGCGTCGGTGCGGCGGGCGAGGGTGGCGTAGAGGGTGCGGCCGAGGGTCTGACCGGCTCCGCCCAGGCCGAGTGCCCAGGCGGCGGCCGTGGTAGAGGCACCACGCGTGGTGAGAAGGGGAACCAGCGCGATGACGACGGCGTACATCGCGAAGGCGGAGGCGGTCAGCGCGGCAGTCAGCAGGAGGAACGGCCTGCTCCTGGCCACGTTCACCAGTGCATCGCCAGATCCATGTGCAGGCTGCCCGGACGGCGGCGATGGAGCGAGGGGCCAGGGGGTTCTCAGCGCGAGAGCGTGGGCCGGGATGGTGACGACGGCCAGGATCGCGGCGAGCACCACGTAGGTGGTGCGCCAGGACAGGTGCTCGGCGAGGGCGGCGGTCAGGGGGGCGAAGACGGTGGAGGCCAGCCCGCCGGCGAGGGTCACGATGGTGAGCGCGCGGACGCGGTCGGGTCCCCACCAGCGGGTCACGGCGGCGAAAGCCGGCTGGTAGAAGGTGGCCGCCATGGCGATCCCGGCCAGCAGCCAGGCCGCGGTGAAGGATGGCAGAGTGGGCGCGCAGGCGGCGGCCAGCACGCTGAGCGTCGCCAGGATGGACCCGATGGTCATCACCGCCCGTGGGCCGCGGGCGTCCAGGATGCGGCCGACGGGGATGCCGGCGAAGGCGGAGACGAGCAGGGCGGCGGAGAAGGCCGCGGTGGTGGCGGGAGCCGGCCAGCCGGTGTCTGCGGTGATGGCCGGGTTGAGCACCGGGAAGGCGTAGTAGACCACGCCCCAGCTGGTGATCTGGGTGGCGCACAGGGCGGGCAGGACGGCACGCGGCCGCGACCGGTCGTCATCTCCGGTCGCGGCCGTGTGATCGTGAAGGTCGGTCACCGGGTCAGCAGCCGCCGGAGGAGACGGGAGCGCCGATACCGATCTGCAGCGTGGCCGGGGCAGCGCAACAGCCACCGGACGCCTGCGCCGTGTCCGCCTGGTCGAACAGGCCGGAGCCGCCGCACACCCCGGTCTCGGGCAGGACGAGCTCGACGCGTTCGGCGGCCTCTCGGTCGCCGGCCAGGGCGGCGGCGATGGAGCGCGTCTGCTCATAACCGGTCATGGCCAGGAACGTCGGGGCGCGGCCGTAGGACTTCATGCCGACCAGGTAGATGCCCTGCTCGGGGTGGGACAGCTCGTTCACGCCGTGGGGGTAGACGGTGCCGCAGGAGTGCACGTTGGGGTCGATCAGCGGCGCCAGCGCGAGCGGGGCCTGGAGGCGCTCGTCCAGGCCGAGGCGCACCTCGGACAGGAACGACAGGTCGGGGCGGAATCCGGTCAGCACGATGACCTCGTCGACCGGTTCGGTGGCCCGGCCGTCGTCGGCGACGAGGACCAGGCGGTCGCCGTCATGCTCGATCGCGGCGGTGCGGAAGCCGGTGACCGCGCTGGCGTGGCCGGCCTCGACAGCGGCCTTGGCCGCCAGGCCGAGGGCGCCGCGTGCGGGAAGCTGGTCGGCCTCGCCGCCGCCGAAGGTGCCCGCGCCGATGCTCCGCCGCAGGACCCAGACCGCGTGCGTGCCCGGCTCCTGCTCGGCCAGGTCGGCAAGGGCCGCCAGCGCGGTGAAGGCCGAGGCGCCGGAGCCGACCACCGCGGTGCGCCGACCGGCGTACCGGGCGCGTACGGCCGGGTCCCGCAGGTCGGGGACGCGGTAGGAGATGCGGTCGGTCGCGCTCTTTTCACCGAGGGCGGGCAGCCCGTCGCCGCCGAGCGGGTTGGGGGTGGTCCAGGTGCCGGAGGCGTCGATGACCGCACGGGCACTGATGCGCTCTTCACCGCCGTCGCCGGTGCGTACGTGCACGGTGAAGGGCTGCTCGTCGCGGCCGGAGTCGACCATCCGGTCTCGTCCGGCCTTGGCCACGCCGGTGACTGTGGTGGTGTAGCGGACCTTGTCGCCGAGGGCGTCGGCGAGCGGCTGCAGGTACTGCTCGGCCCAGTCTCCGCCGGTCGGGTACGTCGCCGCGTCCGGGCGGACCCAGCCGGTCGGGGCTAGCAGCTTTTCGGCGGCGGGGTCGACGACCTCGCCCCAGGTGGAGAACAACCGCACGTGTGACCAATCCCGGACGGCGGATCCGGCCGCCGGGCCGGCCTCCAGCACCAGTGGGTCGAGTCCGCGTTCGACCAAGTGGGCGGCGGCGGCCAGGCCGACGGGACCGGCTCCGATCACGATGACAGGCAGTTCGGCGGCGGACGTGGTCACGGCGTCTCCTCTGATTCGACATTCGTCTATGAGTTGCGCGGCCAGCATGGCATCTGTTTCGATGTTCGTCAACATAGACATTCATCGAAATAGGAAGAGGGTTCGTCATGGAAGCCGAGGTTGTGGTGATCGGGGGCGGCCAGTCGGGGCTGGCCACGGCGTACGCGTTGCGACGAGAGGGGGTGACGCCGGTATTGCTGGAGGCCGCGGACCGGCCGGCCTGGTCGTGGCCGCACTACTACGACAGCCTCACTTTGTTCTCCCCGGCCCGCTACAGCTCGCTGCCGGGGATGCCGTTCGGCGGCGACCCGGACCGTTACCCGCACCGTGACGAGGTGGTGGACTACCTCACCGCCTACGCCGCCCGCCTGGACGCCGGCATTCGCACCGGTGCCCGCGTGGCGGAGGTCAGCGCGGAGGGCGAAGGGTTCGGCATCACCCTGCAGGACGGCAGCCGCCTCGCCGCGCGCGCGGTGGTCGCGGCGAGTGGAACCTTCGGCAACCCCTACCGGCCGGCGCTGCCCGGTTTGGAGAACTTCACCGGGACGGTGCTGCACGCGGCCGACTACCGGACCCCGGAGCCGTTCGCCGGTCAGCGAGTCATCGTGATCGGGGCGGGCAACTCCGCGGTGCAGATCGCCGCCGAACTCGCCACGGTGGCGCGGGTGACGCTGGCGACCCGCGCTCCGGTGCGGTTCGCCCGTCAGCACCTGCTCGGCCGGGACCTGCACTTCTGGCTCACCGTCACCGGGCTGGACACCGCGCCGCTGGGCCGCCTGCTGCGCACACCTCCGACGCAGCCGGTCCTCGACGACGGCCGCTACCGCTCAGCCCTGGACGTCGACGCCCCGGATCGGCGTGCCCTGTTCACCGAGGCCGGCGACGGCAAGGTGACCTGGGCGGACGGCACGACCGAGCAGGTGGATGCGATCGTGCTGGCCACCGGTTACCGCCCCGATCTCCCCTATCTGGCAGGGCTCGGCGTGCTGGACGCGGCCGGGCGTCCGCTACACCGCGACGGCGCCTCGCTCACCCATCCTCTGCTCGCCTACGTCGGGCTGGAATGGCAGCGCAGCCTGTCGTCCAACTCGTTGCGCGGGGTGGGCCGGGACGCCGCCCGCGCCGCCCGCCGGCTGGCTGCACGCCTGCGCCGCTGACCGGCCGTGCGTCACCCACTGCGGCGGATGCACTGGTGGGCCCTCACGCGTTGGTTCGACGTATGTCAACATAGATGCATGTCGAATACGCGGACGCTGCCAGTGCTGGAGCCTGATGTCGTGCCGTGCTGCCCGCCGCTCACCGAACGCACGCTCACGGCCGCAGAAGCCGAGCGGACGGCGGCGATGTTCAAGGCGCTCAGCGACCCGGTGCGGCTACGCCTGTTCTCCGCGGTGGCCTCCGCGCCGGACGGCGAGGCGTGCGTGTGCGACATCTCCGATGTCGGGGTCTCCCAGCCGACCGTCTCTCACCATCTGAAGAAGCTGAGGGAGGCCGGTCTGCTGGCCTCCGAGCGGCGGGGCACGTGGGTGTACTACCGGGTCGAGCCGAGCGTGCTGGCCGGGATGGGCCGGCTGCTGACCGGCGCTGCACGCGTCTGAGAACACTGTTCGGGCCTGTATGCAGCGGGTCCGCTGTGGACTTACCGGAGCAGCACACGTGCCGCCGACGGGTGTCTTGTCAGGGGGTGGCGGGGGCGAGTCTGCGCCGCCAGGCGAGGGAGACGTAGACCAGCGCCACCAGCACGGGGACCTCGATCAGCGGTCCTATGACCCCTGACAGGGCCTGGCCGGAGGTGACGCCGAAGGTGGCGATGGCCACCGCGATCGCCAGCTCGAAGTTGTTGCCGGCCGCGGTGAAGGCCAGCGTGGCGGTCCGGTCGTACGGCAGGCCCAGGGTCTTGCCGAGGGCGAAGGTGCCGAACCACATCAGCGCGAAGTAGGCCAGTAGCGGCAGCGCGATGCGGGCGACGTCGGCGGGCTCGGAGGTGATCGTCCTGCCCTGCAGAGCGAACAGGATCACGATCGTGAACAGCAGCCCGTACAGTGCGAACGGGCCGATCTTCGGCAGGAACACGCTCTCGTATCGCTGGCGGCCGAGCCTGCGCTCGCCGAGGCGGCGGGTGAGGAATCCGGCCAGCAGCGGGATGCCGAGGAAGATGACGACGTTGAGGGCGATCTTCCATGAGGAGATGCCGAGGTGCTGCCCCTGGCCGAGGCCGAGCCAGCCGGGCAGCACCTGCAGATAGAACCAGCCGAGCAGGCCGAACGCCAGGACCTGGAACACGCTGTTGAGCGCCACCAGGACGGCGGCGGCCTCGCGGTCGCCGCAGGCCAGGTCGTTCCAGATGATGACCATGGCGATGCAGCGGGCCAGGCCGACGATGATCAGACCGGTGCGGTATTCCGGAAGGTCAGGTAGGAAGATCCAGGCCAGGGCGAACATCACGGCCGGGCCGATGATCCAGTTGACGACCAGCGAAGAGATCATCAGGCGGCGGTCGCCGGTGACCGCGTCGAGCTTGTCATAGCGGACCTTGGCCAGCACCGGATACATCATGATCAGCAGACCGAGAGCGATCGGCAGGGAGATGCCGCCGATCGCGACCTTCGACAGCACGGCGTTCAGTCCCGGGACGCCGCGGCCCAGACCGAGGCCCAGGGCCATGGCGGCCAGGATCCACACCGCAAGGAAACGGTCCAGCAGCGACAGCTTGCCCGCCACGCCGCTGGGCGCGGCGTGCGCGGGCTCGGGGGCCGTCATGGGCAGGCCCTCTTCCTGCCGGCGGCGGCGGTGGCACGGGCGGTATCGGCCAGTTCGGCGAACTGCCCGGCCAAGGAGGCGATGACGTCAGGCTTGAGCCGGTAGTAGGTGAACCGGCCGCACGGCTCGGTGTCCACCACCCCGGCGTCCCGCAGCACCTTCAGGTGGTTGGACAGGTTGGTCTGCCGCGCGCCGGTCTCTTCCACCAGGTGCGTGGTGCACAGCGTTTCCCGGGCGAGCAGGGTCACGATCTGCAGCCGCAGGGGATCGGCCAGCACCCGCAACAGATCAGTGTCGACTGACATCAGCATGTACTGATACTTTCACATCAGCCGGCGCTGATGCGAACCTGACGCCCCGGCCCACCTTCGGCACGCCATTCGCGACGCGATCGACGGGCGAGTCACCGACCTGCTCGCCACCCTGCCCCGCGCCTGCCCGCCACCACTATTGGCGAGAAAGAAAAGGAAGATGCTCACGACCGCTACAACCACGTCGGTTCTGTTCGTCTGTGTGCACAACGCCGGCCGCTCCCAGATGGCCGCCGGATTCCTCTCCCAGCTTGCCGGCGACCGCATCGAGGTCCGCTCCGCCGGGTCGCTGCCCGCCGAGCAGGTGAACCCGGCCGTCGTGGCGGCGATGAAGGAGGTCGGCATCGACATCTCCGGCCAGACCCCCAAGGTGCTAACCCCCGAGGTGGTGCAGGCCTCCGACTACGTCATCACCATGGGCTGCGGGGATGCCTGCCCGATCTTTCCTGGTAAGAAGCACCTCGACTGGGCACTGGACGACCCCGCAGGCAAGGGCGTCGAGGCCGTCCGGCCGATCCGCGACGAGATCAACACCCGCGTCCAGGCTTTGATCGCCGAGATCGATGCGCAGCAAGAAAGCTGATCTCGCCGCTCTTGCCGCCACCCCCGGGTGTCCTCGCGCGGGCGTACTCCGGTCGGCGGCAGCGCCCCGTCGCGTTCCTCCTGCCGGCGGGCCGGCATCCCCGCGAGACGATGCCGCAGCATGGTCATAGGCGTGTGATCAGTGTTGGGATGGCTCGTATCGCCAGCATGATCCTCGCGACGCTGCCGGTCAGCGCCACGAGCAGCAGCAAGGACGGCGGTGGCACAAGCGTGACGACCGTGCCCAGTATGACCGTGTCCAGGACGGCGACGGTTCCCGCGCCGCCCAGGGCGGCCAGCCGTACGGTGTGATAGTGCCGCTGTTCCCGGACGGCGGTCACGAGCATGAGCACGGCCGAGCCGAGCAGGAGGCCGAAGGCCAGGCGTGCGGCCAGTGGGATCGCCGCGGCCCAGCCGTCGGCGGTGATAAGAGCGGTGCCCCAGCACAGGCCGACGATCGGTCCGGCCACGAGCAGCGTGAACGCGGCGTGCCGAGCCGGTGAGGCGCGAACGAAGGCGGCGGTGACGGCGTCGGCGTCGCCGAAGTCCGCAAGGGCGGCCCGGGCTGCCGCATCCGGGTCCCCGAGCCGCTCCATCTGGTCGTCGTACGAGGCGAGCAGTCCGTCGGCGAGCTCGTCGACCACGGAGCCGGGCAGACGTTCGGCGAGCGTCCGCAGGTGGCGTTCGATCAGTTCGTGGCCGGCCACGGTCCACCACCCAGCGCCGCGGATATCACCGCGGCGAACTCCTGCCATTGGTCGCGTGCCCCCGCCAAAGAGCGCCGCCCCTGCTCGGTCAGCTCATAAGTGCGCCGTCTGCGACCGCCCACCACCGACCAGCTCCCCTTGATCAGTCCCGCGCGCTCCAGCCGGTGCAGCGCCGGATAGACGGTGCCGGTGGGCAGATCGAGCTTGCCGCCTGTGGCGTCGCGCAGGGCTTCCTTCACGGCGTAGCCGTGCTGCGGCCCGTCCTCCAGTGTGGCGAGCAGGAGGCCGTCCAGGTGCCCTTTCAGTGCTTCTGCCCTCATAGGTAGTAACGCTATATCTGCTCTTCCTGTACGCCAAGACCCGGAGTAGCGTCCCTACATGTAGGGACGCTACGTATTGGAGATGCGATGGACCACATCGACATCCTGGGCACTCCGATCCCCAACGCCGGACCGGTCTTCTTCGTCGCACTCGGAGCAATCGTCAAGACCTGTGGATCACGAGTTCCTAAGCAGCTGCTGGTGAGGGCTGATCGTCGGGGCGTTCGACGAGCTTGCCGTTGACGAAGGTGGCCCCGGCGCGGACCAGGGCGACGAGGTGGGGTGCGTTGACCGCGCGCCAGCGGGCCTGGGCCGACTCGATCAGCTTGAACGCCATGGCCAGCCCTGCCGCCCGTGAACCGGGGCCTTTGGTGACCTTGGTGCGGTGCCGGACTGTGGCGAACGTCGACTCGATGGGGTTGGTCGTGCGCAGATGCACCCAATGCTCGGCTGGGAAGTCGTAGAAGGCCAGCAGTTCGTCCACGTCGTCGACGACCTTGGCCACGGCCTTGCCGTACTTGGCCCCGTAAGCGGCCTGGAACGCCTTCACCGCCGCCAGGGCGTGGTCTTTGTCCTCGGCGTTCCAGATCTCCGCCAACGCCTTCTTCGCGCCGCTCTGTGCGGACTTCGGCATGGCTCCCAGCACGTTGGCGATTTTGTGAAACCAGCACCTTTGAGCCCTGGCCTGCGGGAACACCTCACCGAGGGCGGCCCAGAACCCCAGTGCGCCGTCCCCGACGGCCAGCACCGGCGCGCGCATCCCCCGCCGTTTGCAATCGCGCAGCAGGTCGGCCCACGACTCGGTCGACTCGCGGTAGCCGTCGGACAGCGCGATGAGCTCCTTACGGCCGTCGGCGCGCACGCCGATCATCACCAGCAGGCACAAACGGTGCTCCTCCAGGCGGACGTTGACGTGCACCCCGTCGGCCCACAGGTAGACGTAGTCCACGCCCGACAGGTCACGGTCGGCGAAGGCGCGCTGCTCGGCCTTCCACTGCTCGGTCAGCTTCGTGATGACCGGCGCCGACAGGCCGGCCGCCGAGCCGAGGAACTGCCCCAGCGCCGGGACGAAGTCACCGGAGGACAGGCCGTGCAGGTAGAGCAAGGGCAGCACTTCGGTGATCTTCGGTGTCTTGCGCGCCCAGGGCGGCAGGATCGCCGAGGAGAAGCGCTTGCGCTCGCCGGTGACCTCATCGACGCGCCTGTCGTTGACCCTGGGCGCTTTGACCTCGATCGCGCCGGCCGCGGTGAGCACCTCGCGCGCGGCGTGGTAGCCGTTGCGCACGACCAGACGGCGTCCATCGTCGTCACGCTGATCGGAGAACTGGGCGATATAGGCGTCGACTTCGGCTTTGAGCGCTTCGGCGAGCATCCTGCGGGCGCCTTCCCGGACGATCTCGTCGATCAGGGAGGAGGAGACCGGGCCGTCTGTCATGCGGCGGTCGCCGTCAGCGGGGTCAGGGACTACGGTGAGCACGGGTGTGCCTTCCCGACCGACGTTGGCGCGTCGGTCATGCATGAGACCTACATGATCATCGGGAAGGTACACCCCTTCCCTGAAGATCCACAGGTTCTAAGCATTGCTCTCGCACTCGCCATCCACATCACTGCAGGGATCACCTGCGTGTGCTGCGGTGCGATCGCCGCGCTGACATGGAAGGGAAGCCCACGGCACCGGCGGTTCGGCCGCGTCTACCTGTGGGCGTGGGCCGTGGTCTACCTCACCCTGACCGTCATGTCGGTGATCCGCTGGCGGGAGAACGTCCACCTGTTCGTCATCGGCACCCTTGGCCTTACCGCCGCGCTGACGGGCTACGTCAACCGGGGGCGCCGGCCCGACCTTCACATCCTCGCAATGGGCGCGTCCTACGTGCTCCTGTTGATCGGCTTCTATGTCGACAACGGCCCCCGCCTGCCGTTGTGGGAGAGGCTCCCGACCGTTGCCTACTGGCTGCTCCCAGCCCTTATCGGCTCCGCTTTGATCGCGCGCGCAATCGTCCGGAGGCGCCAGCGACACGCATCGGCACACAGTGATTCTCGGTGACAGCTATACGCCCGGCCGATTCGCCTTATCCAGTTTGATCAATTTCGTACAGGACGAGTCGGCATTGACCAACTGATCGCCTGTCTCCGGATGTCGGAGACACAGTCGACGGAGACCGTGGTCTTCAACCCGCTCGCACGGCAGACCATCGGCGAGATGATCGAGGTGAAGCGTCGTCCTCCGGCTGTGTTGCTGGAGCTCGCGGCAAAAGCCCGCGTCATCGCCTGAATGTCACCCCCCAACCGGTGGTTGGGTTCGCCCCTGTGAGCCGGCCGTACGGTCGCGGCATGAGTACGCAGGCTTGCCGATCCGGCGGTGGTCCGCGACGCGCTCCAGTCGCTCGCCGCCACACTCGAAGGCCGGGGCTTCGCCGTGTGGCTCCGCAGCGGTGAGGGGTTTTCGCTCCACCTCTTCGTGATGAACCCTGAGGCTCCGGTCCTCACGGAGCACATCATGGTCGCGCCGGATGCGGAGGGGGAGTGGAGCTTCTGGTTCCCCCGGCCCGAACGGATCGCCCTCGTCAGGAACGTCACCGAGGCCGCCGACCGCATCGAGCGTGTGGCCCGTGATCGCGCCCTGGTCCGGGCACGCCTCGGGCCTCGCCGGCACCGTACCCCGGCGGGGCCTGAGTCTGTGGCGGGTGTGGACGTGGCGCGGCCGTGTCCGAGGGGCGGATTCAACGTGGACGCCGGACGAGGGGAACCGGCTGGGCGCGGCGGGCGGCCTCGTGGGCGAGCCGTGGAGCGAGGGCGCGGCCGTTGGCCAGGAGGGTGCGCAACCGCCGGAGCCTGCCGCCGGCGAGGCTGGAGTCCGCCAGCGCCCGTTCCACGGTGACGTGCGCGCCGCCGGGCACGGGGGTGGCGGAGCCGACGAACACGACGTTCTCCTGGCCGTTGAAGTCCTCGGGATGGCTGGGGAAGGTCAGCAGGCCGGACCGGCGGCGATGTCGCAGCCGAGGCCGGTCCGGATCAGGAAACCGTCATCCGTCGGCTCGGCGCCGAGGGATCTGATCGGCAACGGCCAGCCGTCGGTGTTACGCACGGTCAGCACCGGGTCGCCGAGCCGTACCGCGCGGCGGCGCGCTCTCGTCCTCCGAGCACCGGCCCACGAGCACCGCGAAACCCCGCTCCCGCGCCCGGGCCGCCAGTTCCTGACTCAACCGCGTTTTCCCGATGCCCGGCTCGCCCACCAGCATCGCGAACTGCGGAATCCCACGCGCCGCCGCGGCGAGCAGGTCCTCCAGCGTGGCGAGTTCCGCGGTGCGGCCGACGAGCGGCCAGGGCCGCGGGTCGGTGCCGGCGGCGGGGCCCTCGGCCGGGACGGCGATGGGCGCGGGTGCGGGTGCGGGCGGGGACGGGGCGGAAAGGGGGAGGGGAGGCGGTGACGGTGACCGGAGCGGGGGCGGGCCGCCAGAAGATGGCGGAGTCCTGACGCAGGATCGCGCCCTCCAGTTCGCGCAGCGCGGCCCCCGGATCCAGGCCCAGCTCGTCGGCGAGGATCCGGCGTACCTGCCGTAACGCCTCCAGGGCGTCCGCCTGCCGGTCCGCGCCGGCCAAGGCCAGGACGCGCAGCATCCACAGTCGCTCACGCAGCGGATGCTCCGCCGTCAGCGCCTCCGGCTCCGCCGCGAGCGTCGCGTGCCGCCCGAGGGCGAGCAGGGCGGCCGCGTGGTCCTCGATCGCGACCATGCGCAGCTCTTCCAGCCGCGCCCGCTCCGCGACGGCCGCGGGCACCTCATCCAGGTCGACGTACGGGGTCCCCTGCCACAATGCGAGCGCGGCATCGAGTTCTCCGAGCACCTCGGCCAGTTCCGCGGCGGTGAGATCGGGCCGGTTGACCACGGAACCGGCCGTGGCGGCGGGCCACGCGCCGAGACGGCCGTGCGCGGTGGTCACGGCGGCGTCGAACCGGGCCGCGTCGACGGCCTCGGCGGACAGCCGCAGGGCGTACCCGGGCGTGACCGTGACGAGGACCTTCGCGGGCATGCGGGCGGGCCGGTCGGGCTCGAGCGCCCGGCGCAGGCCGGCGACGTAGACGTGCAGCGTCGGCACCGCGTTCGGCGGCGGCGCGTCCCCCCCACAACAGATCGATGAGAGCGTCCACGGACACCGGCCGCCCGCCGTACAACGCGAGCGCCGCGAGCACCTGCCGCTGCTTGCGACCACCGAGATCGACCAGGTAGCCGTTGTGGGATGCCCTGATCGCCCCCAGTACGTCCACCTGCACGGGGCACAGCGTATGACAGGAGTGATGTTTCCCTCGTGCGGTGTGAACACGGCTGCCGCACGACCGGCACGGCTGGCCGCGCCGAACGCGATGAGGTCGATGCGCTTGTGGGCCGACTCGCGCAGCCGGACGACCTACTGCTCGGACGACCCCTCGGCGGACGGGAAGGTCAGACGGGTGTCGCCGTGCTCGGCCTTGAGCCCCCAGAGTGTAGAACTCGAGCTGCTTGGCGTGGTCGGCACGGCGAGGTCGACGTGCCGTAGATGGGTGATCAGACGTTCGGGCGGTTTCTCCGGTGACGGATCGGTCAGGGGTAGATCAGGCGGGGCGGCTGACGAGCATCGTGATGGTTCGCATGAGGCCGGGAATGTCGCCCTGTTCGCGCGCGAGCTGCCAGGCGGCGAGCTGGTTGGAGGCGTCGACGACGGTCTTCGCGCGGCCCACACGGCGAGCGTGGAACTCGTCCCAGAGATCCTGATCGACGGCGTCATGAGTGATCAGGAGCTCCGTGAGGACGGCGGCGTCCTCAAGGGCCTGGGCGCCGCCCTGGGCGATGGTCGGCGGGCAGGTGTGCGCGGCGTCGCCGATGAGCACGACTCGCCCGCGGTTCCATGGCGGCGCGAGCACGTGGGTCTCGAACCACGTGTAGTGGACCCGGGAGGGATCGGTGAGCGTCTCCCGGATCTCGTCCCACGGTCCGTGGTAGGCCTGGGAGAGGTCCCTCATGACGGCCAGCTGCTGCTCCGGCGTGAGGGTGGAGCGGTCCTGCGCGTCCTCCACGATGTACGCGTAAAGCGAATCCTCACTCGTAGGGCAGTAGCCGGCGATATAAGAGGGGCCGCCGTAGTAGAGGTCGGTGCGTGTCACACCGGCCGGCCGCGGGCCGAAGCTCCGCCAGATGCCCATGCCGACCGACTTGGTCTCCAGGTCGATGCCCAGCGCACGGCGGGTCGAGGAGCGGATGCCGTCCGCACCGATCACGAGGTCGTACCGCCCGGCGGACTCGTCGGAGAAGGTGACGGCGACCTCGGGGTCGTCCTGGCGCAGTTCGGTGAATGTCATCCCGTACCGGATCTTGACGCCCACATCCCTGGCGCGGTCGTGCAGGATGCGGGCCAGTTCGGGGCGGGACATCCCCATCGCGGCGGGATAGTCCGGGCCGCCGGTCTTGGCATCCGGGACCTCGAAGAGCACCGTCCCGTACGGGTCGGGCGCCCGGATGCCGGTGACGTCGAAAGGGTAGCCGCGCTCGCTCGCGCGTTCCCAGACGCCCAGCCTGTCAAGCTCGCGGAGTGCGTTGCCCTGCAGGGTGATCCCCGAGCCGAGCGCGGTGACCTGCGGCTCGATCTCCACCAGGTCCACCGCCACCCCGGCGGAGGCCAGGTGTACGGCTGCTCCGGCTCCGGCCAGGCCGCTGCCGACGATGAGGACGTTCTTCACGGCGGGCATGTCAGGACTCCTTGATCACTTGACTGCGATCGGATTGACCGGTCCGCCCACGGCGCCGGTCACGCCCCAGCGACCCCAATTGGAGTTCCGTTCGGCGGCGGCGGCGATGGCTCCCTCGGGATCCGCAGGGTGCACGGGCGCCGTGGCGGGGATGCGGGGCACGAAGGTCCTCTCTCGGGCCGGGGACGTTGACCATGGTGCGGGAGGGATGGTCATCAGGGAAGAGGCAATGGGTGATGTCGCTCACCAGTGCGATGGCCAAGCTGTTGGTCATGGGGCTCTCGAACCTGGACCTCAACCTGCTGGTGTCTCTCGACGCGCTGCTCGACCAGCGCAGCGTCACCAGGGCCGCCCAGCAGCCGGGGCTGAGCCGGCCGGCCGGCACCTGCTGGAGTATCGCGACGTGCCCGAGGCGTTGGAACGGCGGCAGTCGGCACACGGCACGGCACCCAGCAGCCCGAGTACCGCAGAGCGGGAGGCCTTGGCCGTACCGGCCAGATGGGGATCTCGGTCCACTCCAGTACGCCGCGCTCGGCCAGCCGGGACTCTTCCATCCACACGAGCTCGGCAGTCGGACTGGTGGCCTGCTTGCATGTTTGGAGCATGCCGCCGTCGGTCTCCCTGCCGATCGGCGCGGCCACGTTGTAGACCCCCGTGGCCTGCCGTTCGATCAGGTCGAGGGTGAAGCGGGCGACGTCGCGGACATTGCGGGCCCGCTGGAAGGAGAGTTTGGGGAAGGTGCAGGCCGGTCGGAATGCGGGCCGAGCCCGATTCCGATGACGAGCAGATCCTGCGGGTGTGGCCGACCTGATGAGCAGTCGGCCGCCATGGTGTGGTGCGGTCAGCGGAGGCGGCGCCGCTGGATGGGGTCGGCTTCGGCGGTGATGCGGGCGGAGGTCTCAGCGCCGAGGCGGACGTAGCGGGCCGAGACCGGCCAGGTCCTGGTGGCGGCTCTTGGCCAGGAGTTCGGGCGCAGTGCCGGAGCCAGGGTCGCCGTCGATCTGACCGGCACGTCGCTCTCCGCTCGTCACCGGCAAGTTGGTCGTCCGGCTCTCGCCTGCGGTCGCGTCCGATGTGGCCGCGACCGCAGGCACGATGCTCTCGCACCTGGCGCTGCGCCAGGCCCGCCGCTGCTCATGACGCTGATCCTACCCTATTGCGTTAGTCGGACTAACGATGTAGGTTCGTTCACAACACAAACGTTAGCGATATAAACGTTAGTTACTGAAACGGATTGGTAGGTCATCGTGACGACCGCAACCCAGACCTTCGGCACCGCGCTCATCGGCCAGACCGAGAAGGCGCTGAACGCGATCCTGGACCGGCAGCTCGCCGGGACCGGCATCACCGAACCCCAGTGGGTGACCCTCACGCTGACCGTGGTCAGCGGCGGGACCGTCGCCCGGGCCGAGCTCATCCACCGTGTCGGCAGCGCCACCCAGTCCACCCGGGCGTCGGTGGCCGAACGCATCGCCGAACTGACCGCCGCAGGGCTCCTGCGCGACGGCGGCGAAGGCCACGTCCAGGTCACCGACGAAGGACGCGAGCGTTGGACGCAGGTCCGCGCCGCGATCGATCCGATCACCCGGCGACTGTGGGGCGACCTGTCGCCCGAGGACCTGGCCACCGCAGGCCGCGTCCTGAACACCGTCCTGGCCAGGGCCAACGCGGTGCTGGCCACCCCCTGAACCCTTTACCCCCGGCACCCGGCGCGAGGACGTCATCACCATCCGCAGCGCGAAAGAGGAAGCCGTCACCCGCATCGAGGTCGAGCCCCACCGCGCCGATCAGGACGAGCCGCACGGCCGGGACTCGCTGACCGCCTGCGCCGCGTCACCGGGGGCAAGTCGGCCCGCCGGTTTCAGGGTGAGCGCGAGGCCCAGCGGTCGGTCGGTGCGGTCGCCCTCGCGAGCCGGTCGCGGAAGTCGGACAGGACGCTGTGGTGGAAGCCGGGGTCTTCCAGCTCCAGGCCGAGGGCGTACTTGAAGTCGATGCGGCAGCGCACCGCGACGTCACCGGCTCCCAGCGGTCGAGGCCGCCCGCGCCGGTGGAGCACTTACATAAACTATGAATATAAAAGTGTTATGCTTCGAGCGTGAGTCGTCACGACCCCGATCCTGGCGCTTCCGCCGCCATCGGGGCAGCCCTCTATGCTCTGGCCATCAGGGCCGTGAGACGCCTGCCGCGGGACATGAGCCTGACGTCCGCCGCCACCCTGGCCACCCTGGAGCGGACCGGCCCGCGGCGCATCACCGACCTGGCCGCGGTCGAGGGCGTCACCCAGCCCGCGATGACCACCCTGGTCCGGGTGATGGAGGAGTCCGGCCTGGTCGAGCGGCGCGGCGACGCGTCCGACAAGCGGGTCACGCTGGTGTGCCTGACCGAGGCCGGCGCCTCCCATGTCCGGACGCGGCGCCAGCAGGGCGTCCACGCGTTCGAGCGGCTGATCGGCGAGCTCACCGGCGACGAGGTCGAGGCGCTGGTGGCGGCCCTTCCGGCGCTGCAGCATCTGGCAGAGCTCGAAAGCCGGGACCGCGAACGGCCGAAGCAGTGACCGGGCGGCCGGTCGGCGGGGCCGAGGCGACGGCGTTCCCGGTGGCGCGTTCCGAGGCGCGGCTGCTGGTCCCCGCCCTGATGTTCATCGCTCTGGTCGTGGCGGCGGTCGGCAGCCTCGGGACGCCGCTCATCACCAGCGTGGCGACCTTGTTCCACGTCTCGCTCGGCAGCGCGCAGTGGACGCTGACCGTCGCGCTGCTCAGCGGCGCCGTCGCCACGCCGGTCCTGGGCCGGCTCGGAGCCGGCCCGCACCGGCGGGCCACGATCCTCGCCACGCCGGCGGTCGTCGTCGCCGGCAGCGCGCTCACCGTGCTGCCGCTGCCGTTCGCGTGGCTGCTGGCCGGCAGGGCGGCCCAGGGCATCGGGCTCGGGCTGACGGCGCTGATGACGGGCGTGGCCCGGGACCACCTCCCCGAGGAGCGCGGCGCGGCCGTGATCGCCCTGATCTCGGACGCCGCACGGCGCCGGCTACGGCTTCGGGCTGACGACCTTCGTCGCCGGGGTGGTCCTCATCCCGTTCTCGGTGCTGGGGTTCGTCGCCGGCAAGCTGACGCCGCCGGCCCCGGCCCCGGCCACCTCTTCCCCGACGACAGCGCCTACACCACCGCGGCGCCGGCCGGCATCGGCGCCATGGCGATCACGACGCTGACAAGCCTCGCGCTCGCCCGCCGACGCCCGCCCGAGACCAACCCGTAAGTCCGATGCACTCATCCCGACACTGGAGGTTCCATGCCCAAGGGCTACTGGGTCAGCGCCTACCGCACCATTTCCGACCCCGAGAAGCTGGCTGCTTACAACAAGCTGGCCGGTCCGGCCGTCAAGGCCGGGGGCGGTCGGACTCTCGTCCGTGGCGGCCGGGTCGTGGCGCACGACGCCGGACTAGCCGAGCGCACTGTCCTGGTCGAGTTCGACAGCTTCGAGCAGGCCGTCGCGGCGTACGAGAGTGCGGCCTACCAGGAGGCGCTGACCGCCCTCTCCGACGGCGTCGAGCGCGACTTCCGGATCGTCGAAGGCATCGACTGACAGAGATGAACGCGCGCAGGCGGAACTGCGGGCGGCCGGTATGGACGTCGACGCGACCGCCCGTTCCAGGCGGTTCACGTGGTAGCTCTCGCGGGACATCGGCGGGTCTGTCCAGCCTTGTTTCTAGTGCCGGGGCGGAGGAAGCGCCGCGAACGGCGCCTCCAGCAGATCGGACAGGCCGGGAACCAGGCTCCTGGACTCGCGTCTGACGGGAACGCCCGTGACCTGATCTCCGGCTTCTGCTCGGTCGGCGACGGGAGGCTCAGAGCCGTTCGAGCGGACGCCGTGAGAGCGGCGGCGGGAACGCCGCGTCCAGCAGCAGGAGGTCGTCGTCGGTGAGGTGGATGGCCGCGGCCGCCGCGTTGTGCTCCACGTGGGCGGGCACGCCCGACTTCGGTATGGCGATCACGCCGTCGTTCCGGAGCACCCATGCGAGGGCCACCTGCGCCGTGGTCACCTCATGGCGGACCGCGACGTCGAGAAGCGCCTGACGGCCGAGCAACCGGCCCTGTTCTATCGGCGAGTACGCCATGATCGGAATGCCTCGGTTGTGGCACCAGGGGATCAGCTCGAACTCGGGACCGCGTCTGGCGAGGTTGTAGAGGATCTGGTCGCTCTGCACGGCCGAGCCGCCGGTGATCGCGACGAGATCCTCCATGTCGGAGACGTCGAAGTTGCTGACGCCCCACCACCTGATGCGCCCCGAGGCCACAAGCTGCTCGAAGGCGGCGAGCGTCTCCTCCAGAGGCACCTGTCCCCGCCAGTGGAGCAGGTAGAGGTCCAGCCGGTCGGTGCCCAGGCGGCGCAGGCTTCTCTCACAGGCGGCGACGGTGCCCGTGCGGGTCGCGTTCTGCGGCAGGACCTTGCCGACCAGGAACACCTCGTCGCGATGGCCGGCGATCGCCTCGCCGACCAGGCGTTCCGCCCTGCCGTCCGCGTACATCTCGGCGGTGTCGATCAGGGCCATGCCAAGCTCGAGGCCGAGCCGCAGCGCCTTGATCTCGATGTCCCACCGCGACGGGTTCTCGGCCATGTGCCAGGTGCCCTGCCCGAGGACCACGACCTGCTCGCCGGACGGCAATGTGGTCGTACGCATGGCGGCCTCCCCAAGCCGGCTACGAATCAGCCTATGCTTCCGCGCAGGTGAGACCGCGCCTGGGCCTCATGGATGCCGGGCTCCCGGTACGCGACGCGAGGTGTCGTGGCGGCGATGCCCTGCGCATGGTCATGTGTTATGCGCTCTTCCCGGGACGGGCTCGGGAGACTGCGGGGGATGCGTCCCGGGTAACCCCAGGCCATGGAAGCGTCATTTTCCGGAAACGCCGCTTTGAGCTGGATGAGCCTCCCCGTGGCCGGCGGGTAGCTGACCACGAGAAACCCATGCATGCTGTGTCGAGCGAGGAGCGCGGCCGTGGACTACGAAGAGTTCCTCGAAACCGTGAGCCGTCAGACCGGCCTGGACGCCGAGGCCGCCGAGCGCGCCATACAGGCGACGCTTGAGACGCTCGCGCGGCGTCTGTCGAAGGGGGAAAGCCGCGACCTGCTCCGGCAACTGCCCGCCGAGCTGAAGTCGTACGTCTACACGGACGAGGGCTCCGAGGCCTTCGACGTCGACGAGTTCCTCCGGCGCGTGGCCGAGCGGGAGCAGGTGGACGTCGAGGAGGCCGAACGGCGCGCGCGAGCCGTCTTCTGGGCGCTGGGCGGTGCCCTGGACGCCAAGGAGGTGGCCGACCTGGGGGCGGACCTGCCGGAGGATTTCGATCCCCTGGTGGCCGAGGCCCAGCGGAGGCACGTGGAGGTCATGCGGTCCTCGGAGTTCCTCACCAGGGTCGCCAGGCGGACCGGCCTCGACGCCGAGGGCGCCGAACGCGCCACCGCGGCCGTGCTGGAGACGCTCGCGGAGCGCATCGCCGCGGGCGAGGTCAGGGATCTCATCCGCGAGCTGCCGGTCCGGCTGCATCCACCGCTGAGACGGGGCATCGCCAACAGCTCCGGCACGGCCACGCGGATGGGGCTGGAGGAGTTTCTGCGCCGGGTGGCCGAGCGAGAGGGCGTGTCCCTTGACCAGGCGCGGGAACATGCCGCCGCGGTGTTCGCCACGTTGCGCGAGGCCGTCACGGTCGACGAGTTCTTCGACGTCACCGTCCAGTTGCCGGACGAGTACTGGGCCCTGATTCCCCATCCGTGAGCGGGAGGCGGGCGGGCTCGCCGCTCCACGTGTTCCACGCACCCTGGCGGGTCCCCGGAAGCGCCTCCTCCCGGTCGCTTGCTTCTCCTCTGGCGTTCCACTGGGCGGCCTGCCACGGCTCATCGGAGGCAGATGAGGTGCGGGAAGGGTGGTGCGGGGGAACGAGAGGCGGGAGGAGACGACAATCCCGTCGCGGTGTTCCGCAAGCCGACGGGGACACGCTCGCCGGCAGAGCCCTGACACCACCGGTCCGAAGGTGGTGTGGATCCCGGTTCTTCCGGCTCGGGCTGATGCGTTTCAGCGGCGTGGCGAGCTGACTTCACGATCTGGAACAGCCGGGGGACTGGTCCCGTGAGCGCCCCGAGAACAACAGGGCCCCGCAAGGTGGCGCCGGCCACCTGCAGCGGGTGCGACGCGGCCCGGCACGCGGAGGGCGTCCTGGACCGCCACGACTTTCCGATCATCGAATTCGCCGACGTCGCGCAGGGGAGTGCTCACGGGCGCTCGTGAGGCCGCTGCGCTCGGGCGAGCGCCAAGAGGAGGGGGATGAGGACATGGCCAAGGCGGTGGGAATCGACCTCGGCACGACCAACTCGGTCATCGCGACCACCGAGGACACGCATCCGACGGTCGTCCCGAACGCCGAGGGGTCGCGTACGACTCCCTCGGTGGTGGCCTTCACGGACCAGGGGGAGGTGCTGGTGGGCCAGATGGCCAGACGCCAGGCGATCCTCAACCCGAAAGGCACGATCTATTCGGCCAAGCGCTTCATCGGGCGCAAGTTCGACGAGGTGCAGAGCGAGATCAAGGCGGTCTCGTTCGACGTCGTGCCGGGCCCGGAAGGCGCCGTGCGGTTCAAGGTGCGCGACAAGCCGTACGCGCCGGAGGAGATCTCCGCCTTCGTGCTGCGCAAACTGGCCTCGGACGCCGGGAAGTTCCTGGGGGAGAAGGTCACCGAGGCCGTCATCACGGTGCCGGCGTACTTCAACGACGCGCAGCGGCAGGCCACCAAGGACGCCGGCAAGATCGCCGGCCTGGAGGTCCTGCGCATCATCAACGAGCCGACCGCGGCGGCCCTGGCGTACGGCCTGGACAAGAAGGGCAGCGAGACCGTTCTCGTGTTCGACCTGGGCGGGGGCACCTTCGACGTCAGCATCCTCGACATCGGCGAGGGCGTCATCGAGGTCCGCGCCACCTCGGGCGACACCCACCTGGGCGGCGACGACTTCGACCGGCGCATCGTGGATCACCTGGCCGACGAGTTCCACAAGGAGCAGGGCATCGACCTGCGCCGCGACCCGCAGGCACTCCAGCGGTTGTTCGAGGCCGCGGAGAAGGCCAAGGTGGAGCTGTCGGCGGTCACCCAGACGCAGGTCAGCCTGCCGTTCATCACGGCCGACGCGACCGGCCCCAAGCACCTGAACACCACGCTCATGCGCTCGACCTTCGAGCAGATCACGCACGACCTGCTCGAACGCTGCCGGGGCCCGGTGGAGCAGGCCATGGCCGACGCGAAGCTGACGACGAACGACATCGACGAGGTGATCCTCGTCGGCGGCTCCACCCGCATGCCGGCCGTGCAGCAGCTCGTGCGGCGGCTGACGGGCAAGGACCCGAACATGACGGTCAACCCGGACGAGGTCGTGGCCGTCGGCGCGGCCGTCCAGGCGGCCATCATCAAGGGCGAGCTGAAGGACGTCGTGCTGCTGGACGTCACGCCGCTGTCGCTCGGCGTCGAGACGCTCGGCGGCGTGATGACGAAGATCATCGAGCGGAACACCACGATCCCGGCCCGCCGTACGGAGACGTTCAGCACCGCGGAGGACAACCAGTCGGCCGTGGACATCGTCATCCTGCAGGGCGAGCGCGAGCGCGCCGCGGACAACCGGGTGCTCGGCCGCTTCCGGCTGGAGAACATCCGGCCCGCCCCGCGCGGGGTGCCGCAGATCGAGGTCACCTTCGACATCGACGCCAACGGCATATTGAACGTCTCCGCCAAGGACAAGGACACCGGCGCCGAGCAGCGCATCACGATCAGCGAGAGCTCCAACCTGGACAAGAGCGAGATCGACCGGATGATCGCCGAGGCGGAGCGGCACCGCACCGAGGACGCGCAGCTTCGTGCCGCGATCGACGCCCGCAACGAGCTGGACTCCGCCGCCTACCAGGTCGAGCGCCGGCTGTCGGAGCTGGGCGACGCCGTCCAGGTGCACGAGAAGGCGCGGGCCGAGCAGCTGATCATGGACGCACGTCAGGCGATCAAGGAGGAGGCGCCCATAGACCGGCTGCGGAGCCTGACAGCGGAGCTGCAGCAGGTTTACCACGGCCTCGGTATGACGGCGTCCGCCGCCTCCGGCCAGACCCAGGGACAGCCCCAGGGCCAGGCGCAGGGACAGGCGCAGTCCGCCTCGGGCGGGTCGGACGAGGACGTCATCGACGCCGAGTTCACCAGCCCCAACAGCCCGTGATCCGACATGACCGAGCGGAACGAGAAAGCACCTCCGGAGCCCCGGCAGGCCGTCGAGGAACCCGTCGAGGAGCCCATCGAGGAGCCCGTCGCGGAGCAGCTCGCCGAGCTGGAGGACCGGTGGCTGCGCGCCGTCGCCGAGCTCGACAACCTCCGCAAGCGGGTCGCACGCGACATGGAGCGGCAGCGGATCGACGAGCGCATGCGCGTGGCGGCGGAGTGGCTGCCCGTGGTCGACAACCTCGAACTCGCGCTCAAGCACGCGGGTGCCGACGCCGGCGCGGTGATCGAGGGGGTCCGGGCCGTCCGCGACCAGGCGGTCGGCGTGCTCGCGCGCCTCGGCTTCCCGCGCAGGGACGACGTGGGCGCGCGGTTCGACCCCGCCAGGCACGAGGCGGTCGGCACCGTCGCCGTCCCGGACGCCGACCCCGGCACCGTGGTCGAGGTCGTACGGCCCGGCTACGGCGAGGGCGAGCTGCAACTGCGCCCGGCCGCCGTCGTCGTCTCCACGAAAGCCGGCGAATGATGGCGGAGCGCGACTTCTACGAGATCCTGGGCGTGCCGAGAACGGCGAGCCAGGACGAGATCCAGCGCGCCTACCGGAAGCTGGCCCGCACCTACCATCCCGACGTCAACAAGTCTCCCGACGCCGAGGAGCGCTTCAAGGAGATCTCGGAGGCGTACGCGGTGCTGTCGGACCCCGAGACGCGGCGGCGATACGACGCGTTCGGGCCGGACTTCCGCCGGGTGCCCGAGGACGTGGACCCTGCGGCGTACGCCCGTGCCCGGGCGGGAGCCGGCGCGAGACCGGGCTGGGCGCGCGGACCAGGCGGGGAGGAGATCCACTTCACCGTCGGCGAGGGCTTCGAGGGCATCGACCTCGACGACCTGTTCGGCGGCGTCTTCGGCGGGCGCAGGCGTGGCGCGACCGGCCGCGGCTGGGGCCCGGTGCCCGGCGCCGACCAGGAGGCCGAGCTGCCGCTCACGGTCGAGGAGGCCTACCGCGGCGGCCGGCGGACCATCACGATCCCCGGCCCGGGCGGCGGGCGGACCCTCCAGGTGGACATCCCGCCCGGGGTGACCGACGGCCAGCGGATCCGGCTCGCGGGCCAGGGCGGCGCGGGCAGCGGCGGCGCCAAGGCCGGCGACCTCTACCTGATCGCGCGGATCGCCGACCACCCGCGCTACCGCGTGGAGGGGCGCGACATCCATGTCCGCCTGCCGCTGACGCCGTCGGAGGCCGCGCTGGGGGCGACCGTCGCGGTGGACACGCCGGGTGGGGAGGCGAAGGTCAAGGTGCCGCCGGGCACCTCGTCCGGGCGCCGCCTGCGGCTGCGCGGGCAGGGCATGCCGAACCCGCGGGGCCGGCCCGGAGACCTGCTGGCCGAGGCCCGGATCATGGTGCCGCCCAAGCTCAGCGACGAGGAGCGCCGCCTGTACGAGCAGCTGGCCAGGGTCTCGACGTTCAACCCGAGGAGCCGGTCATGACCTATCCGCTCGTCCGGCTCGCCCGGGTCCACGTCGGTCACCTGGACCTGGAGTCGTTCTCCCGGGCCACGGGACTGCACCCGGAACTGGTGCGCCGCCTGGTGGCGCTCGGGCTGATCGACACCTGCCCCGGCCTGCCGGGCGGCCTGTGCTTCCCGCCCGCCCAGGTCGCCGCGGCCGGGCGCCTTCAGCGCCTGCGCGCCGGACTCGCCGTCAACTACGCCTCCCTCGGCCTCGTGACCGACCTTCTGGACCGAATCGCGGAGCTGGAGGCGGCTCTGCGTACCCGTACGAGATGGACCGGAGACAGATCGTGGACCTGAACCGCCTGACGCAGAAGTCGCAGGAGGCACTGCACGACGCCCAGACCGCGGCGATCCGCTTCGGACACACCGAGGTCGACGGGGAGCACCTGCTGCTGGCGCTGATCCGGCAGCCCGACGGGCTCGTCCCGCGCCTGCTGTCCGCCGCCGGCGCCGACCCGGACAAGCTCCTGCTCGAACTGGAGCACGAACTGGAGCGGCGGCCCCGCGTCACCGGCCCCGGCGCCGCTCCCGGCCAGGTCTACGTCACCCAGCGGGTGTCGCGGCTGCTCGACGCCGCCGAGCGGGAGGCCGGCCGGCTGAAGGACGAGTACGTGTCGGTCGAGCACCTGCTGCTGGCGCTGCTGGACGAGGGCGTCGACAGTGCGGCCGGCCTCCTGCTCAAGGGACACGGGCTCACCCGCGAGCGCTTCCTGCAGGTGCTGACGCAGGTGCGCGGGAACCAGCGGGTGACCTCCGCCAACCCGGAGGTCGCGTACGAGGCGCTGGAGAAGTACGGGCGCGACCTGGTGGCGGAGGCGCGGGCGGACAAGCTCGACCCGGTCATCGGGCGGGACGGCGAGATCCGCCGGGTCGTCCAGATCCTGTCCCGCAAGAGCAAGAACAACCCGGTCCTGATCGGCGACCCGGGCGTGGGCAAGACGGCGATCGTGGAGGGCCTCGCGCAGCGCATCGCACGCGGCGACGTGCCGGAGGGCCTGAAGGACAAGACGATCTTCAGCCTGGACATGGGCGCGCTGGTCGCCGGGGCGAAATACCGCGGCGAGTTCGAGGAGCGCCTGAAGGCCGTGCTCACGGAGGTGAAGGCGTCCGAGGGGCGCATCCTGCTGTTCGTCGACGAGGTGCACACGGTGGTCGGCGCGGGCGCCGCCGAGGGGGCGATGGACGCCGGCAACATGCTGAAACCGATGCTGGCCCGCGGTGAGCTGCACATGATCGGCGCGACGACCGTGGGGGAGTATCGCAAGCACATCGAGAAGGACGCGGCGCTGGAGCGCCGCTTCCAGCCGGTCTTCGTCGACGAGCCGTCGGTCGAGGACTCCATCTCCATCCTGCGCGGGCTGCGCGAGCGGCTCGAGGTCTTCCACGGCGTGAAGATCCAGGACGGCGCGATCGTCGCCGCGGTCGTGCTGAGCCATCGCTACATCTCCGACCGCTTCCTCCCCGACAAGGCGATCGACCTGGTCGACGAGGCGTGCGCCATGCTCCGTACGGAGATCGACTCGATGCCCGCCGAGCTGGACGAGCTGACCCGCCGGGTGACGCGGCTGGAGATCGAGGAGGCGGCGCTCGCCAAGGAGGACGACCCGGCGAGCCGGGAGCGCCTGGAGACGCTGCGCAAGGAGCTGGCCGACCTGCGGGCGGAGGCCGACGCCATGCGGGCCCAGTGGGAGGCCGAGCGGCACGCCCTGCGCAAGGTGCAGCAGCTGCGCGAGGAGATCGAGAGCGTACGGCGGGAGGCCGAGCAGGCCGAGCGCATGTACGACCTGAACCGCGCGGCGGAGCTGCGGCACGGCAGGCTCCCCGAACTGGAGCGCAGGCTGCATGCCGCGGAGGAACAGCTGGAGAGCAAGCAGGGCGGGCACCGGCTGCTGCGCGAGGTGGTGACCGAGGAGGAGATCGCCGGCATCGTGTCGCGATGGACCGGCATCCCGATCAGCCGCCTGCAGGAGAGCGAGCGGGAGAAGCTGCTGCGGCTCGACGAGATCCTCCACGAGCGGGTGATCGGCCAGGACGAGGCCGTGCGGGCGGTCGCCGACGCCATCATCAGGGCGCGCTCGGGGATCAAGGACCCCCGCCGCCCGATCGGGTCGTTCATCTTCCTCGGGCCGACCGGAGTCGGCAAGACGGAGCTGGCCAAGACGCTGGCCGAGGCGTTGTTCGACACCGAGGAGAACATGGTCCGCGTCGACATGAGCGAATACCAGGAGCGGCACACCGTCAGCCGCCTCGTCGGCGCCCCGCCCGGGTACGTCGGCTACGAGGAGGGCGGCCAGCTCACCGAGGCCGTGCGGCGCAAGCCCTATTCCGTGGTGCTCTTCGACGAGATCGAGAAGGCGCACACGGACGTGTTCAACACCCTGCTGCAGGTGCTGGACGACGGGCGGCTCACCGATGCCCAGGGGCGTACGGTCGACTTCCGCAACACCGTGATCATCATGACGTCGAACATCGGCTCGCACTACCTCAGTGAGAAGGCGGCGCCGTCGGGCGAGATCGACCCGGAGGTGCGCGAGATGGTCATGGCGGAGCTGCGTGCCCGCTTCCGTCCCGAGTTCCTCAACCGCATCGACGACATCGTGCTGTTCAAGCCGCTCACCGAGGCCGAGATCGAGCAGATCGTCACGCTGATGTTCAACGACATCAGGGCGCGGCTCGCCGAGCGCAGGATGACGCTCGAGATCAGCCCGGAGGCGGTCCGCCACATCGCCGAGCGCGGGTTCGACCCCGTCTACGGAGCCCGTCCGCTGCGCCGCTTCATCGCCCGTGAGGTGGAAACCCGGGTCGCGCGGGCGCTGGTCGCCGGCGACGTCAGGGACGGCGCGACCATCCGGGTGGCCATGTCCGGTGGCGAGCTCGTCGTCACCTACGAGAACCCGGAGGGCTGACCGATGCCGCCGAAGGTCGCGGAATCGAGCGTCGTCCGGTGCCCGCACTGCGGCCGCAACAACCGCGTGCCGCGGGCGGGTGCCGGAGTCCCGCGCTGCGGCGAGTGCCGCGAATCGCTGCCCTGGGTGGTTGACGCGGGGGACGAGGACTTCGCCGAGGTCGCCGAGGCGGCGCCGATTCCGGTCGTCGTCGACTTCTGGGCGTCCTGGTGCGGACCATGCCGCATGGTGAGCCCGGCGCTCCACCAGGTCGCCACCGAGCTGGCCGGGCGGATCAAGCTGGTGAAGGTGAACATCGACGAGGCACCGGAAACCTCGCGGCGCTTCGGCGTGCAGGCCGTCCCGACGCTCGTTGTGATGAAGCAGGGGAAGGTCGTGGCCCGGCGGGCCGGGGCGGCGCCGGCACCCGTGTTGCGGGAGTGGGTCGGCGATGCGCTGGCCGGATGAGCTGGTCGAGACCCCCGACCTGCAGGGGGCCTACCCTCGGCTGAGCGAGGCGCAGATCCAGGCGCTGTCCGCCTGCGGCGAGCGGCGGTCGGCCCGCCGGGAGGACGTTCTGTTCGCGGAGGGCGACCCGTGCGTCGCCTTCTTGGTCGTCCTGGCAGGCAAGGTCGCGGAGGTCAAGGGATACGGATTCGACGATCAGGTGATCGGCATCCACGGGGCCGGCCGGTTCCTGGGCGATCTCAACGTGCTCACCGGCCAGGCCGGCTTCATCACGGCCGTGGTGGCGGAGGACGGTGAGGCGCTCGCCGTGCCCGCCGAGGAGCTCCGCCGGTTGGTCACCGAGGACGAGACGCTGGGCGATCTCGTCCTGCGCGCCTACCTGATTCGCCGCTCGATGCTCATCGGGCTCGGGGCCGGCTTCCGCATCATCGGCTCCCGCTACTCGCCGGACTGCCGGCGGCTGCGTGAGTTCGCGGCCCGCAACCGGCTGCCGCACCGGTGGATCGACCTGGAAGAGGACACCGACGTCGAGAGCCTCCTGCAGCGGATGGGTCTCACTCCGCAGGAGACCCCGTTCGTGATCTGGCGCGGTGAGAAGGTGCTGCGCAATCCGACGAACGCGGAGCTGGCCAAGTTGATCGGCCTGCCGGCGCCCGCGCCGCGGGAGAGCGGCTGGGACCTGCTCGTCGTCGGAGCCGGTCCGGCGGGGCTGGCCGCGGCGGTGTGCGGCGCCTCGGAGGGCCTCACGACGATCGTCCTCGACAGCGTGGCGACGGGCGGTCAGGCGGGCACCTCGTCGCGGATCGAGAACTACCTCGGCTTCCCCGCCGGGCTCTCCGGCGGCGAGCTGGCCGAGCGGGCGGAGATCCAGGCCCGCAAGTTCGGCGCGCAGTTCTCCATTCCGGCCGAGGCGTGCACGCTCCAAGAGCAGGAAGGCCATCACGTGGTCACCGTGAAGGAAGGGGCGGTGATCCAGACGCGGGCGCTGCTCATAGCGACGGGCGTCCGGTACCGGAAACTCGACGTGCCCGACCTGGAGAGGTTCGAGGCGACCAGCGTCTACTACGCGGCCACCGCGTTCGAGGCACAGATGTGCAGCCGGGACCCGGTCGTCGTCGTGGGCGGGGGCAACTCGGCCGGCCAGGCGGCACTGTTCCTCGCCCAGCACGTCGCCTCCGTCCGCCTGCTCGTACGCGACGACGCGCTGACCAGGAACATGTCCCGCTATCTGGCGGTCGAGATCGAACAACACCCCGGCATTCAGGTGATGCTGAACACCCAGGTCCGGCGGCTGGTCGGGGAGCAGACGCTCGAGGCGGTCGTCGCCGAGGACAACGTGACCGGGGAGCGGTTCACCCTCGAGGCCCGCGCGATGTTCGTCTTCATCGGTGCGGAGCCGTACAGCCGGTGGCTGGCCGACGAGGTCGCGCTCGACTCCCGGGGATACATCCTGACCGGGCTGGACGCCGCTCGCTCCGGCAGGAAGGGCGTACCCGACTCCGCCGGCCGGCCGTTCCCGCTGGAGACCAGCAGAGCGGGTGTGTTCGCGGCCGGCGACGTGCGGAACGGGTCGATCAAACGGGTCGCGTCGGCCGTCGGCGAGGGCGCGATGGCCGTGCGCCTCGTGCACGAACACCTTCAGCTGAGGGGCTGAGGCCCACGCGGGGAGGAAGGGGACTGGCGATGGCAGAAGTGATGGCGGTGCCGAGGTTCGAGCGGTTCTTCAGGAAGGCGGCGGGCCTCGACGTCGACAAGGAGGATCTCCGGCGCTACAGCGACTTCGTGAACCAGAAGCTGTACGACCTGCTGGTGATCGGCGAGGCCCACGCGAAGGCGAACGTCCGGGACATCATCGAGACCTGGGACCTGCCCATCACCAAGGGCCTCCAGGAGAGCATCCACCGGTTCCGCGACCTCGACGAGGACATCGAGCTGAAACCGATCCTGGAGCAGCTCGCGGCGTTGCCCCCGCTCGACCTGTCCATCGGCGAGGAGGTGACGAAAAGGCTGCCCGAGATCGCCGGCGGGCTGTCGCTGGCGCTGGCGCGCACGTTCACCATCCTCGATCCCGGCCTGAAGAATCCGAGGACCGAGCAGTGGGAACGCGTGATCCGCGTTTTCGAGCTGCTTCTCTAGAAGCGAGGACATCATGAAGGCAGTCGTATACGAAGGACCCCGGCAGGTCGGTGTCAAGAACGTGCCGGACGCGCGGATAGAGATGCCCACCGATGTTCTGGTCCGCGTCACCACGAGCAACATCTGCGGGTCGGACCTGCACATGTACGAAGGCCGGACCGACCTGGAGCCGGGCCGTGTCCTCGGCCACGAGAACCTCGGCGAGGTGGTCGAGGTGGGGCCGGGAGTGGTACGCGTCCGCGTCGGCGACATGGTCTGCGTGCCGTTCAACGTCGCGTGCGGCTTCTGCGCCAACTGCGAGAGCGGCCTGACCGCCTTCTGCCTCACCACCAACCCGGAGCCGGGGGTTGACGGGGCCGCTTACGGCTTCGCGGACATGGGCCCGTACAACGGCGGCCAGGCCGAGCTGCTGCGCGTGCCGTTCGGCGACTTCAACTGCCTTGTCCTGCCGGACGACGCGCGGGAGAGGCAGACCGACTACGTCATGCTGGCCGATATCTGGCCCACCGGCTGGCACGCGACCCAGCTCGCCTGTGTGCAGGCCGGCGACTCGGTCGTGATCTACGGGTCGGGGCCGGTCGGCCTGATGGCCGCCTACTCCGCGATGTTCAAGAGCGCGGGCATGGTGATGGTCGTGGACCGCCACCCGGACCGGCTGGCCAAGGCCGAGGAGATCGGGGCGATCCCGATCGACGACTCCAAGGCATCGCCGGTCGACCAGGTCATGGAGCTCACGCACGACAGGGGCGCCGACCGGGGCTGCGAGTGCGTGGGCTACCAGGCGCACGACCCCCAGGGGCACGAGCATCCCAACATGACGCTGAACAACCTCGTCAAGTCGGTGAGGTTCGCCGGGACGATCGGGGTCGTGGGCGTGTACATCCCCACGGATCCCGGCAGCCCCGACGACCTCTACAAGCAGGGCGAGATCGCCTTCGACTACGGGATGTTCTGGTTCAAGGGCCAGACCATGGGCAACGGTCAGTGCAACGTCAAGAACTACAACCGGCAGCTCTGCACCCTCATCCACCAGGGGAAGGCCCGGCCGTCGTGGGTCGTCTCACACGAGCTGAATCTGGACGACGCGCCCGGCGGCTACGAGCACTTCGACCGGAGGGATCCCGGCTGGACCAAGGTCGTCCTGCATCCCGCCGGCATCGGCTGACCCTCCCGTCGCGGCCGCGGGCCTCGCGGTCCGCCATGGAGGTGAGGGGGGACGCGCCATGCGCATGCCGGACGCCCGCTGGCTCAAGCAAAGGCTGCACGACGCCTTCAACAGGCACGATCTGGACGAGGTGATCCAGTGTCACAGTCGGGACGCGGTCCTGGTGACCCCGGCGGGCGTCGCGGAGGGACACGAGCAGATCGCCTCTTACTACGAAGATCTGTTCAGGGGCTTCCCCGACATGCGCATTACGGTCTGGCACACCGTCCTGTGCGCCGATCCGGCGGTGACCGAATGGCTGCTCACCGGCACCCACGCCGGGCCCTTCCTGCTGCCCGGGGGCCAGGTGCTGGAACGAACCGGCCGCCATGTCGCCATCCGGGGCACCAGCACCTGTTCGGTGGGCAACGACAGGATCATCAGTCACCGCATCTACTTCGACCAGCTGGAGCTTTACAGCCAGCTCGGCGGGCGCCTCGTCTTCGACGAGCGGCCGCCGTCGCGTGAGCGGTGGGCGGAGGGGTGAGCGATGCCGGCAGACGACATGGGCGACACGGTGACGGTCGAGCTGTTCTTCCAGTGCAGGCACGACGTCGTCAGCGAGGAGATCCGGGTTCCACGGGCCGACTGGGACAAGATGAGCGCGGGCCAGCGCGACGCGTACCTGGCCGACCGCGTCGACGCGCTCGTGTGCGCGAACTCCAGCGCCGGTTGGAGGGAGATCTAGGAGTGGGGTAGGGCGAGCGTGGGCGGCATGGCGACCAGGACCAGGGACAGGGTCCGTTCCTGGCTCCTGGAGGGGCTTCAGCACGAGGACGTGATGCCCGCCGGGCCCCACGTGATGGAGGCGCCGCACAGGCGGCATGCCTGGTGGCGGGTCATGTGCCTCACCGGTCTCGACTACTTCTCCACCCTCGGCTACCAGCCGGGGATCGCCGCGCTGGCGGTGGGCCTGCTGTCGCCCGTCGCGACGTTGTTCCTCGTCGCGCTGACGCTGTTCGGCGCGCTGCCGGTCTACCGGCGGGTGGCGGTGGAGAGCCCGTACGGCCAGGGCTCGGTCGCCATGCTCGAACGGCTCGCTCCGAGGTGGTGGGGCAAGCTGTTCGTCCTGGTGCTGCTCGGGTTCGCGGCCACCGATTTCGTGATCACGATGACGCTGTCGGCGGCCGACGCGGCAGCGCACATCCTGGAGAACCCCTTCGTGCCGCGTGCCCTCCAAGGGCACCAGATGGCCGTGACGCTCGGCCTGCTGGCGCTGCTCGGCGGCGTGTTCCTGATGGGCTTCAGCGAGGCGATCGGCCTCGCCGTCGTCCTCGTGGGCGTCTACCTGTCGCTCAACGTCGTGGTGGTGACGGCAGCCGTGCTCCATCTCGCCGACCGGCCCGTCCTGTTCGCCGGCTGGAAGCAGGCTCTGCTGTCCTCGCACGGCGGGCCGGCGTCGATGGTGCTGCTGTCCCTGCTCGTCATGCCCAAGCTCGCCCTCGGCCTGTCCGGGTTCGAGACCGGGGTGGCCGTCATGCCGCTGATCAAGGGGGATCTGCCGGGACGGATCAGGGGAGCCAAGAGGCTGCTGACGACGGTGGCCCTGGTCATGAGCGTCTTCCTGATCGCCAGCAGCTTCGTCACGAGCGTGCTGATCCCGTCGCGGGAGTTCCGGGAGGGCGGCAGGGCCGACGGCCGGGCCCTGGCGTACCTGGCTCACGCCTACCTCGGGAACGGGTTCGGCACGCTGTACGACGTGAGCACGATCGCGATCCTGTGGTTCGCCGGCGCCTCCGCGATGGCGGGCCTGCTCAACCTCGTTCCCCGCTACCTTCCCCGGTATGGCATGGCCCCGGACTGGACGCGGGCGGTCCGGCCGCTCGTCCTGGTCTTCACGGCGGTCGCGTTCGCCATCACCGTGATCTTCCAGGCGAGCGTGACGGCGCAGGGCGGGGCGTACGCCACCGGAGTCCTCGTGCTGATCCTCTCGGCGGCCGTCGCGGTCACGGTCTCGGCCCACCGGCGCCGCAGGCGCGCGGCGGCGGCGTACGCGGCCATCACCCTCGTCCTGATCTACACGCTGGTGGCGAACGTGATCGAGCGGCCGGACGGTGTGAAGATCGCGTCGTTCTTCATCGCGGCCATCGTGGTCACCTCGCTGATCTCCCGGGCGACCCGGTCCACCGAGCTGCGGGTCACCCGCGTGGTCCTCGACCCCCTGGCGGAGCGGTTCCTCCGGGAGGTGCCCGGCAACGAGGTCTACCTGGTCGCCAACGAGCCGCAGCGGCGGGACCGGGCGGAGTACGAGGAGAAGCTGCGCGAGCAGTGGCGCAACCACCGGCTGGATCCGGCCACGCCGGTGCTGTTCGTGGAGGCCGCCGTCCCGGACGCGTCGGAGTTCCTGACCGAGCTGAGCGTCCGGGGCGAGGAGCGGCACGGGCACCGGATCCTCCGGCTGGAGAGCTCCTCGATCCCGAACGCGCTGGCCGCCCTGCTGCTCTACATCCGGAACCGCTTCCTCAAGCTGCCGCACATCTACTTCCACTGGTCCGAGGAGAACCCCGTCGCCGCGATGCTCCGTTATCTGGTGTTCGGTGTGGGCGACGTCCCGGCGATGACCCGCGAGATCCTGCGGGAGGCCGAGCCCGATCCCGAACGCCGTCCCCGGGTGCACGTCGGGTAGGCCGACTGGCCTGCGCGTTTGCGCCACTCGGACGGGGGTATCGGCTGCCCGATGTCGTCGTCCGCGGGCTCTGTCTCCGGCCCGGCACCCATCCGGCAGGTCGCCGAGCACGAGTCCCGCGAGCCGGCGAGGCGGGAGGGCCGGAGCCACCCGCCCGCCGAGGTCCGGGAGACCTGCCCGGTGGCGGTCCGAGACCGGGACGGCAGGGTTCCAGCAGGTTCGCCGTTCGGGGGAGGGATCGTATGGCGGACGCATGGACGTTCGAGGGTCAGCCGGCCGCCCTGGGCGCCGGCACCGTGACGCTTGTCGAGGGGAGCTCGTTCTGCGTCTCCTCCTGGAACGGCGACATCCGGCCCGGCGGGCCGCAGGGCGTCTACCACGCCGACACCCGGCTGCTGTCCCGGTGGGAGCTGCGGGTGGACGACGCGCCGATCGAGCCGCTCCAGGTGCTGGCGGGCGCGCCGTACCACGCCACGTTCCTCGGCCGGACGCAGCCGAGGCCGGGGCGTGCGGAGAGCACCCTGATGGTGGTGCGGGACCGGTACGTCGGGGGCGGCCTGCGGGAGGACCTGCTGCTGCGCAACCTCTCCGACGAGCCGGCCGGCTGCGTGGTGAACGTCCACATCGGCTCCGACGTCGCCGACCTGTTCGAGGTGAAGATCAACCGGGTTCGGCACGTCCCCGACGTCGAGCTGGTGCCCGAGGGGGCGAGCCTGCGGGTCTACTCGCCGAGCCGCGCACGCGGCGCCGTGATCAGGGCCGCCGACGCGCTGGCCGTTCCCGGGCTGCTCGGCTTCCGCGTGGCCGTACCGGCCCGGGGGGAGTGGAGGGCGTCCCTCCAGGTGAATCCGATCATCGACGGCGAGGAGTCGCAGGCGTGGTTCTCCACGCGTCACCCCGTCGAGCACGCCAGGCCCGCCGTGCGCCTGGCGGCCTGGCAGCGGCACGGCCCGTGCGTGGTCACCGACCATCCGGTGCTGGCCATGACGCTCCGGCGGTCGAAGGAGGACCTGGGGTCGCTGCGGCTGTACGAGCCCGGGTCCCCGGACGAGCCGCCCACGATAGCCGCCGGCGCGCCGTGGTTCATGACGCTGTTCGGCCGCGACTCGCTGCTGACCTCGTGGATGGCGCTGCCGCTCGACCAGTCGCCGGCGCTCGGCACGCTGCGCCGCCTGGCCCGGCTCCAGGGCACGAAGATCGATCCGCTGTCGGAGGAGGAGCCCGGGAAGATCCCGCACGAGCTGCGGTTCGGCGCGCGGCAGGGCGTCTCCCCCCACGGCGCCGCCTGCTACTACGGCTCGGTCGACGCCACCCCGCTGTACGTCGTGCTCCTCGGCGAGCTGCACCGCTGGGGCATCCATCGCGAGGCCGTCGAGGAGCTCGTGCCGCACGCCGACGCGGCGCTGTCGTGGATCGAGGAGTACGGCGAGCGCGCGGGCCCGATCGAGGGGTTGCTCTGGTATCGCCGCAAGACCGACAAGGGCCTGGTCAACCAGGGCTGGAAGGACTCCTTCGACGGGGTGAACTTCGCCGACGGCACCCTGGCCCGCGCGCCCATCGCCCTGGCGGAGGCACAGGGCTACGCCTACGCCGCCTACGTCACGCGCAGCCACTTCGCGCACGAGGCGGGCGACCACGAGACCGAGCGCCGCTACCTCGACAAGGCGTCCTCCCTCCGCCGTATGTTCAACGAGCTCTTCTGGCTTCCCGAGCGGGGCTGTTACGCGATCGGGCTGGACCGCGAGGGCAGGCCCATCGACAGCGTGGCCTCCAACATGGGCCACTGCCTGTGGACCGGCATCGTGGACGAGGACAAGGCGGAGTACGTCGCCTGGCACCTGCTGTCGGAGGAGATGTTCACCGGGTTCGGCGTCCGCACGCTCGCGTCGTCGATGGGCGCCTACAACCCGATGAGCTACCACAACGGATCGGTGTGGCCGCACGACAACGCCCTGATCGTGTCGGGCCTGATGCGTTACGGGTTCGTCGCCGAGGCGCAGCGGGTGGCCATGGGCCTGCTGGACGCTGCGGAGGCGTTCGGCGGGCGGCTCCCCGAGCTCTTCTGCGGGTTCGGCAGGAAGGAGTTCCCCGTCCCGGTGCCCTATCCCACGTCGTGCTCCCCCCAGGCGTGGGCGGCGGCGAGCCCCGTCCAGATCATGCGCGCGCTGCTGCGCTTCGACCCCTGGATCCCGCACGGCCGGCTGTGGGTGGCCCCGGTGCTGCCGGAGAAGTTCGGCGAGCTGAGGATCACCGGGCTTCCGCTCGCCGGTGGACGGGTCAACCTCGTGGTGTGGAGCAGTGGCGAGACCAAGGTGAGCGGACTGCCCCCCGAGATCGAGGTGCGCTGCGAGCCCCGCCCATCGGACGGCACGCTCGCCGACCACCACGACCGGTTCACGGGCGAGCCGTGAACGACGGCTCGCCCGCGCGGGACCAGCGGTACGGGGACCACCCCCTGGTCATCCGGGGTGCGCGCACGAAGCTGGACGTGCGGCTGCTGAAGGCGCTGGCCGCGGCCGAACGCGTGATCCTCTATGTGGTGTCGGCGGCGTTGCTGGCGATCGCGGGCGGCATAGTGATCATGTTGTTCGTCATGGTGGTGAGCGGCGGCGAGAGGTGGACGGAGAAGGTCGTCGTCGTCATCGAGGATCTCCTCCTCGTGCTCATCGTCCTGGAGATCTTCGCCACCGTCCTGACCCACCTGGAGGGCGGCCGGCTGCGGCTCGAGCCGTTCATCATCGTCGGCATCATCGCCGTCGTACGGCACATCATGTCGGTGGTCGTGCGGCTCACCGTGTCGATGACGGCGGCCGAGAGCCGGGAGCAGTTCACCGAGATGGCGGTCTACGCGGGGGTGGCCTTCCTGCTCACCGCCGCACTGGCACTGGCGCGGTGGTCACAGTCGAGAATCCAGCGGCGGCCCTGACCCGCGCCCGGTCGCCGAGCGGCCGGCTTGCCGAGAGGATCTGCTGGCCGCGGCTCAGTGATGGTAGGCGTGGACGACGGCGTGTCCCTTGCCCCTGCCGATTATCCACTTGTTGATCGGCGTGGTGACCAGGAAGGCGACGAGCAGGGAGAGCGCCAGGCTGCCCCAGAACAGCGCGGACGTCAAAGTGGCGGCCATGGCGCCCGGGATGGCGATCATGACGCCGTTGTCCACGATCTCCATGACGATGATGGAGACGGTATCGGCCGCCAGCGCCAGCTTGATCGCGCTGCCCCAGCCCACTCCGGCCTTACGGAGGGGCAGCAGGGTCAGCAGATAGCCGAAGAAGAAGGCGAGCACGACGGCCACGGCGACGGACGGGCCGGTGGTCCGGCCGAGCGCGGTGGAAATCACCAAGCCGAGCACTTCGCCGATGGCGCACCCGGTCAGGCAGTGCAGCGTCGCGGACGCGGCCGTCCGCCAGGATGCCTTCGTTCCGGCGCCGTGATGTGAACGGGCCGCATGGTCCATGGTCGGCGGGTGCTCCCCGTGCTCATGCTCCATCTGGTTGTGGTGGTGGTGCTCGCTCATGACGGCTCCGACACATGTAGGTGGACCTCGTTTGCTCGTCCGAAACTAATACCCCCTAGGGGTATCTCGCGAGTGCGGTGCCGAGCGGGCGATGTCCGCCGAAGCGGGCCCGGCCGCCTTCGACGAAACCGGCATGCGCGACCATGAGAACGGTTGCGAACGCCGCGGCGCCGTGGTGTGCCGGGCGGTGGGGCTGAGGTTGTGTTCAGGCGGTGGGGCTGAGGTTGCGTTCGGCCCACTCCTGGAAGCTCGTCACGGGAAGGCCCAGATCGCGGGCGAATTCCGGCCGGGCGGGCTGGGGCCGGACGTTCATGTACGCGTGTGCGATCCCCATGTCCGGCATCCCTGCGGCCTTGGCCTGCTCGAGCGTCATGTCGGGCGCCTCCAGCGGGACGCCCAGCGCGCGCGACAGGACTGCGGCGATCTCCTTCATGGACAGGAAGTCGCCGGCCAGCTCCAGCTCGACCTCGTGGAAGCGGTCGGGGTCGGTGATGGCGGCCGCGGCCGCGACGCCGACGTCCTCGGTGTCGATGAGCGGGACGCGGGTGTCCGGCTTGATCAGGCTGGCCAGGCCGCCCTCGATGCCGCGCGGGAACAGAAAGCGCATGGACGGCAGGAAGTTGATCATGAAGAAGGACGGCTTGAGCAGCGTCCAGCGGGGGAAGCCGGCTGTGCGGAGCCGGTCCTGGATGGCGGTCTTGGCGGTGAGCGGAGGCTCCAGGGCGCTCCAGCGACCTTCGTTCCAGCCGGGGATCTCCTCCTGCCGGCCCGCGCCGCTGACCGAGGTGTGCACGAACTGCGGGACGCCGGCCGCCCTGGCGGCCTCGATGAGGTTGACGCCCATTCTCACCTCGGCGTCGAAGTCGAAGCCGGTCCCGGTGAAGGGCGCCATCTGCACGGAGAAGACGGCGCGGGCGCCCTCGGCGGCGCGGTCCAGGGAGCCGCGGTCGAGCAGGTCGCCGGTGACCAGTTCGGCGCCGGCCGCCTGGATGGCTCTGGCGGGTTCGGAGTCAGGGTTGCGGACGAGGGCGCGGACGGGGACCCCGGCGGCGAGCAGGGCGCGGGCGGTGGCGCCGCCCTGCCTGCCGGTGACGCCGGTGACCAGGACGGGTGCGGTGGATGTGGGCATGACTCTCCTCTGCCGAACGAAAACGGCGGGGTCCGCCGCTTATCTTCGCGGTACGATATGGCGGCCCCCGCCGTTTAGCAAGCCGAAGCGGCGGGGTCCGCCACTTATCGATGGGGTGATGACGCCATGCCCGAGCGCCAGCGCGCGGACGCCCGGCGCAACTACGCGCGCATCCTCGCCGTGGCCGAGCAGGAGGTCGCCGCCCATGGCGCGAACGCCTCGCTGGAGCAGATCGCCCGCGTCGCCGGGGTCGGCTCGGCCACCGTGCGCCGCCACTTCCCGACCCGCCGCGCCCTGCTGGAGGCGGTCTCCCACCAGCGCGTCGACGCCCTGTGCGAGCGCGCCGGCGAGCTGGCCGGCACGGACGACGGCCGCGCCGCCCTGCTGGAGTGGCTGGGCGACCTGCTGGCCTACTGCGTGAGCGTCCGCGGGCTCGCCGACGTCCTCACCTACGACGCCGAGGCCGAGGCGGCGCACCAGAACGCCTGCTCGGCCCGCATGGAGGAGGCAGGCGAGCCGCTGCTGCGCCGGGCGGTCCGAGACGGAGCGGTGTCCGGCGAGGTCACCGTCGCCGACCTGGTCACGCTGGTGGTCGGCATCGCGCTGGCCACCGAGCACCACCCCGATCCCAGGGCGGCGGCCGAGCGCCTGTTCACGCTGGCCGTGGCAGGCCTGAGCCCGCAGCGCTGACATCGCGGAACTGACATCCGGAGCGGCGCCGGCGCTCGGGACGTTCCGCGAGTTCGTACGGATCCTGGCCGAGGCCGGCGAGGACGCCGACGTGCACGACGCGTGGGTGACCCGCATGCTGATGATCACGGGGCGTACGGAGAGGCCCCGGTCTTCGCGGGCGCGGCGGACTTCGCTCTGGAGCTGCTGGAGAGCCGGACGCTCGACGGCCGCATCCAGGAGCTCGTCTACCGCCCCACGCTGCACTGACGGGCGGGCTCAGACCAGGCTCTCGCCGCCGTCGACGGTGATGATCTGGCCGGTGACGTAGTTGTCGGCCATGCAGAACAGCGCCGCGGCGGCGCGGCCTCCTCGGCGGTGCCGACGCGGCCGAGCGGGGTGCCGGCGCCGCCGGTTTCCTCCGCGGCACCGGCGTGACTGCGCCCGGCGTGGTTCACGCGGATGCCGATAGGACCATGTCGGCCGATGACGTCGGCCACTGCCTCGTCATGGCTCGGGCCTGGGGGAGGGCATCGCTTCCGCGCGGAACACGCCTGCTGCATGCCGGTCCGCTTGAGCACGGGCTGCGGGCCCGGCGCAGCGATCAGTGCACTCGTTCCCGGCCGAGGAAGCACGACAGGAGCCGCCTGAACTCGTGCGGGTGCTCGATCGCGGGCACGTGCCCGCATCGGCCGAACACGTGCAGACGGACGTCGGCCAGGTGTTCGAGCAGGGGCAGGGCCGCCGTTCCGAGCGGGGTGACCCGGTCCTCGGCGCCGTGGACGAGCAGCACGGGCGCGCGGATCCCTGCAAGCGTTGGCGCCGAGAGGGTGAGGTCGTCGGCCCAGCGTGCCCTGGGTGGAGGGAACAGCGACGCGTACGCGGCCGCGCCCTCCAGCATCGCTTCCGCACGGGCGGCGACGGCCGACTCGGTCACGAGCGCCTGGTCGAAGAAGAGACGGCTCAGCATGTCTCGCGCCCCGGCAGGGCCGGCGGGGGCGGCCCAGAGCGCGTCGAGGTCGGGGGACAGCGGCGCCCCGGGGGCGCCCATCGTCGAGACCGCCACGACATGGGTGACCTGCCGGGGACGCGCGGCCGCCAACGCCAGCGCCACGGCACCGCCCATGGAGTGGCCCACCACGGCGTAGTGCTCGACACCGAGAGCGTCCATCAGGCCCGCGGCCTGCTCCGTCCACAGCCGGAGCCCGCCCCGGGAGCCCGGCGGCATCGGTGTGCGGCCGAACCCCGCCTGGTCGGGGGCCACGAGGCGCCAGGACGCGCCCAGCGCCTGTGCCGTCGCCGCCCAGGCCCCGGATCCGGTCGTGCCGGGTCCGGAGCCGTGCAGCATCAGCACCGCGGGACCGGTGCCGGTGTCCATGACGTGGACGGGGGAGCCGCCGACTGTGACGGTCCGAAGTTCCGTCACAGTCGGCACCTCACGTGTGCTCATGCCGACGCGGAGTCGATGGACTTCGAGAAGACCTCCATCATCACCTTGCCGAACTGCGGCATGTCGGGCCAGCCGCGGCAGGAGACGAGGTTGCCGTCGACGACGTCCGGAGCGTCGATGACCGTCGCGCCGGCGTTCTCCATGTCACCGGTGATGGGTGGGAAGCACGCCGTCTTCCGGCCCTTCAGCAGCCCGTACACGGCCGGCACCTGCGCGCCGTGGCACACCAGCGCGATGGGGAGGTTGCGTGCGAAGAAGTGCTCGGTGATGCGCCTGACGTCGGGGTCGACCCGGATCCACTCGGGGGCGCGTCCTCCGGGGATGATGAGGGCGTCATAGCGCTCGACGTCGACCTCGGCCCAGGTCACGTCGACCGGCAGCTTCCGGCCGTTCTTCTCCACGTAGGCGTCGGAGTTCGGGTCGAACTCGTGGATGACCAGCTGGATGTCACGCTTCGTCCGTGACGAGACGTCGACGTCCCAGCCGCCCTCCTGTACGCGGTAGTAGGGATACATGGTGTCGAGCTCCTCGGCGGCATCGCCGGCTAGGAGCAGCGCTCTGGGCACCTGCTTCTCCTCGAAACTGGGGCGGGGGGAGACGGATCCAATCCGATCCGATCCGATTTCGCCAGCATTCCTCGGCCTGGCCCGCCCGTCAAGCCTTTACCGCGATTCGTCCGCGTCCTTGACCTCATCGAACAATCGCCGGAATCGCTCGCCCGACCGCAGGATGTGCCGGCGCATCGCGTAGGCGGCGGCGTCGGGGTCGCGCGCGGCGATCGCGGCCACGACCTCCTCGTGCTCGGCCATGGCCAGGTGGGTGACCTGGGTGTCGTGGAGAAGCCGGAACAGGTGCACGTGGGTGTGCAGGCGGGCGAGCGCTTCGCGGATGGCCTGGTTCTCCCCGCTCAGGGCGACGAGATCGTGGAAGGCGGCGTCGCGCAGCCCGAAGGCGCCGTACGCCATGCGCCCGCTGCCCCCCTCCAGCTCCGCCATCTCCTCAAGCATCCGCCGCAGGCCGTCCACCTGCTCCAACGACGCCCGTTCCGCGGATCTGCGCGCCGCCGCCGGTTCGAGAAGCAGGCGGAGCTCGAGCATCTCCTCGAATCGGTGACGGGTGATCTGGGGGGGAATGCGATAGCCGGCATGGGGAACGCGCACGACCAGGCCCTCGGACTCCATGCGGTTGAGAGCGTCTCGGATCGGCGTCTGCGAGACGCCCAGCTCTCGTGCCAGGGCATCGATGGTGACGCGGGAACCGGGCTCGATCCGTAGTGACATCAGCTGTCCGAGCAGCGTGTCGTACACCTCGTCGGCGAGCCGGCCGCGGGATCTTCTCGGCGGCGTTCCGGCCGTCAGGGTCCCACCGCGCCGCGCGATCATCGCTTCGTCGTCCATCGTGACACGAGGTCCTTTCTTATCTCTTCGGGAACCTGTTGACATCGGTCGCAACGCTGCGGGATGTTGACGCCCCCAATCGGATCGTATAGGAAAGGGGGCGGATGCTGGCCATCCCCCACAAATCGCGGAATCGTCCGCCATCGCTCCGCTTCGACCAGTTGGAGCTCCTCATGAGCATGTTCGACGTCCTATTCGATTCGCCGCCGGGCCCCGCACGGCCCGAAGGACTTCGCGCCTGCCTGGAGCTCCACTGCGTCGTGGCGTACTCGTGACGCCCCTGTCTGCGGGTCAGCCCCTGCGACAGCCGGTAACACGCCTCAACACCCCCCAACTGCTCGGCGAAGCACGCAGCAAGGCTCCAAAGCCCCCCACCCAGAAAGCAGGCAAGGATGCGGTATCCACATCGAATAGGACGACTGTCGGTTCCCGGTCGAAGGGCACGGCTGGCAGCGGCGGCCATGTTGATGGTCACGACCGCGGTGGCCTGCGGCGGCGGCACGGATAGCAGCGCCCCCAAGGCGCCGGCGACCATCCCCGAGCTCACCAAGGACCCGCTGACCCTCAGCTTCATCTGGTTCGACTGGCCCCCCGCTCACGCGCTGGAGGACTTCGCGAACGCGGAGTACACCAAGGTGCGGCCGAACGTGACCATCAAGGTCAACACCGTGCCGAACGCGAACTGGCACGACGCCATGTTCACCCAGTTCGCGGCGCACAAGACCGACTTCGATATCCCGATCCTGGACTCGCAGCACATCGGCGAGGCCGTGACGAACGGCAACATCCTCGACATCACCGACTTCGTCAAGAAGAACATCGACGTCAACGCCTACAACCCGTATCTCCTGGCGGCCTACGGCCAGTTCCCCCAGGCGGAGACCGGCAAGCGCGACGAGAACGCCAGCCTGTACGGACTGCCGCTGCTCGGCGACACCTGGACGATGATCTATCGCAAGGACCTGATCGGCGACAAACCGCCGCAGACCTGGGACGAGATGATCTCTGTCGCCGAGAAGTGCCAGGCGGACAACCCCGGCGTCAGCGGCCTGGCCTTCCACCAGGCCAACGGCTCCGACGCCGCGGCCGTCACCTACAACACGGTCAACGGCGTCTACGGCGGCAACCTCTGGGACGCCAAGACGCGCAAGATCGACGGCGTCCTCAACGACGCCGCGGGCCAGGAGGCGATGGACGTCCTGGTCAACAAGATGAAGCCGCTGACCGCCAAGGGCTCCGGCAACTGGTTCATCGACGAGGTGAACGCGGCGGTCGCCCAGGGCAAGGCGTGCATTGCGTTCAACTGGATCGCCGCGAGCGGCGCCCTGCTCGACCCGAAGGAGTCGACGCTCGGCAGCACGCGGGAGGAGATCCTCGAGAAGCTGGGCTTCGCCACCCTGCCGACCCAGAAGACGAACCTGGTGCCTCTCGGCGGCATGGGGATGCACGTGTCGGCCTACTCCTCGGAAGAGAAGCAGGCGGAGGCGCTGAACTTCATGAAGTGGTTCGAGCAGGCCGACATCCAGAAGAAGTGGGCCGCCGCCGGTGGCGTGCCCGCGCGTACGGACGCCCTCGAGTCGCCCGAGTTCCTCAACGCCGGGCCGTTCAACAAGGTGTACGCCGACTCGGTTCCGCGGATGCGGGACATGTGGAACGTGCCCGAGTACGCGCGTCTCGTCGACATCGAGAACACCAACGTGAACGCGGCTCTCAACGGCGCGAAGAGCCCGAAGGAGGCGCTCGACGACATCGCGAAGCAGCAGCAGAGCGTGCTCGACTCCAGCAACCGTAAGGGCGGCGGCGGGCTGTGAGTGACTCCGCCTCCCTGACGACCGACCACCCCGGGCAGGCGGCGTCCGCGACGCCGCCGGCCCGGGGCCGGTCCCGCCGCCTGAGCGACCGATGGCTCGCCGTGGTCTTCATCTCCCCGGCGCTGCTGCTGTTGCTCGCGATGTCGGTGTTTCCGTTGCTGTGGGCGTTGTACCTGTCGTTCACCGACTACTCGGCCACCCGCGGGGGGCCGGCCAATTTCGTCGGGCTCGAGAACTACACCGCCATCCTGGCTTCGGCGCAGGTCCACCTGAGGGCCCTGACGACGCTGATCTACGTGATCGGCGCCGTCGCCCTGCAGACCGTGCTGGGCTTCACCATCGCCTATCTGATCTCGCGGCGTACGCACGGGCGAGGGCTGCTGACCACGCTGTTCCTGGTTCCGATGATGCTGTCGCCGGTCGTGGTCGGGCTGTTCTGGCGGTTCATGCTCGACGCGCAGTTCGGCGTGATCAACAGCATGCTCGGCTCGCTCGGCCTGGGGCAGGTGGAGTGGCTCACCCGGCAGCAGACGGCGTTGTTCTCGCTGATCGTGGTCGACACCTGGCAGTGGACGCCGTTCATCATGCTCATCGCGCTCGCGGGCCTCACCGCGGTCCCGAAGTACCTGTACGAGGCCGCCTCGATCGACCGGGCGTCCGAGTGGTTCCGGTTCCGCACCATCACTCTTCCGCTGGTGTGGCCGCTGCTCCTCATCGCCGTGCTGTTCAGGGCCATCGAGGCGTTCCGGCTGTTCGACCTCGTCTACATCCTCACCAGCGGAGGGCCGGGGGTCTCCACCGAGACGTTGTCGTTCCACGTCTACAAGGTCGCGTTCCTGGGCTTCAACACCGGAACCGCATCGGCGTACGGGATCCTCATGGTCCTCGTCGTCATCGTCCTTACGCAGCTCTATCTGCGCTACTTGAACAAGCTCAAGGAGGACTGATGGCCGTGTCCGTCGACGAGGCCGTGTCCACGAGTCCTGTCCGGGATGAGACGCCCCCCGCGCGCCGCTTCGGCCTTCGCGGCCGCTCGGTGCTGGAGGTCGCGCTGCTGGCCGTGCTGGCCGTCGTGATGCTCTTTCCGGTGCTGTGGATGGTCGAGACGTCCATCAAGGAGAACCGGGACGTCTACGCCATCCCGGCGAAGTTCTTCGGTTTCACGGTCACCCTCGACCATTTCAAGGACGTGTTCGTCGCCTCCGGCGGCGGCCGTTCGACCTTGTCCGTCGCGTTCCTCAACTCCGTCGTGGTCGCCGGGGTCTCCACGGCGCTGGCCACCGTGCTGGGGGTCCCGGCGGCCTGGGCCTACTCGCGCTTCGCCGTGAAGGCCAAGAAGGACCAGCTGTTCTTCATCCTGTCCACCCGCTTCATGCCGCCCGTGGTGGTCGTGATCCCGATCTTCCTCATGTACCGCCAGGTCGGGCTCATCGACTCCAAACTGGGCCTGATCCTCATCTACGCCGCGTTCAACGTCCCGTTCACGATCTGGATGATGAAGGGGTTCGTCGACGAGGTGCCCGCGGAGTACGAGGACGCCGCCATGCTCGACGGCTACACCCGCCTGCAGGCGTTCCGGCGGTTCACCCTTCCGCTGCTGCTGCCCGGCATCGCCGCGACGGCGGTGTTCGCACTCATCTTCTCGTGGAACGAGTTCGTGTTCGCCATCTTCCTCACCTCCAGCGACAGTGTGCGTACGGCCCCGCCCGCCATCGCCGGCCTCATCGGCGGGACCACCGTGGACTGGGGTCTCGTGGCCGCCTCCTCCGTGGTGTTCGCCCTGCCGGTGCTCATCTTCGCCTACCTGGTGCGCAAGCACCTCGTCGCCGGTGTGACGCTCGGGGCGGTGCGACGCTGATGGCGGGCATCGAGGTGACCGCCCTGCACAAGCGGTATCCGGACGGGACCGTCGCGGTCGAGCACGTGGACCTGTCCATCGGCGACGGCGAGCTGTTCGTGATGCTCGGCCCTTCGGGGTGCGGCAAGACGACGACGCTGCGGGCCATCGCCGGCCTGGAGAGGCAGACGACGGGCGACATCCGCATCGGCGACACGCTGGTCAACGACCTGCCGCCCGCCGAGCGCGACATCGCCATGGTGTTCCAGTTCTACGCTCTCTATCCGCACCTGAGGACCCGCGACAACCTGGCGTTCCCGCTGCGGGCCGAGGGACTGCCCAAGGCGGAGGTGCGCGAGCGGGTCGACGAGGCCGCCCGGCTGATGCGGCTCGGCCCGCTCCTGGACCGGCGACCGCACCGGCTGTCCGGCGGTGAGCAGCAGCGCGTCGCGCTCGCTCGCGCCCTGGTGCGGCGACCGCGCGCGTTCCTCATGGACGAACCCCTCACCAACCTGGACGCGGAGCTGAGGGCGGACATGCGCACGGAGATCAAGCACCTCCAGGGGGAGCTGGGGACGACGATGGTCTACGTCACCCACGACCAGGTCGAGGCGATGTCGCTCGGCCACAGGATCGCCATCCTCAACAAGGGCCGCGTCGAGCAGATCGGCACACCGCTGGAGGTCTACGACCGCCCGGCGAGCCTGTTCTGCGCCGCGTTCATCGGCTCACCGCCGATGAACCTGATCGAGGTGGAGATCGCCGACGGGAAGCTGCGCAGTAAGGGCGGGCTGGTCCTCACGCCGCCGCCGGGCCTGCCGCGCGACCGCCGCCTGGTCGCAGGCGTACGGCCGGAGGCGCTGGAAGTCACGGAACCGGGGGCGGAGGGTTCGGCCCCGGCCCGCGTGATCTCGGCCGAGTGGCTGGGCGACGAGATCATCTACGTGGTCGACCACGGCGGTGAGCACGAGGTGCGGGTCCGGATGCCGCCGACTGTCCGTTTCGCCGCCGACGCACCGGTCGGTCTGCGGCACACCGGCGGGCCCCCGCCGGTCTACGACGTGAGCACGGAAGAGCTGGTGGCCTGATGGGAACCGTGGCAGCGCACGGGCTGCGCAAGTCCTTCGGCAAGGTCCAGGCACTGGACGGGGTGACGCTGGACGTGCCGGACGGCTCGTTCTTCGTCGTGCTCGGCCCCTCCGGGGCGGGCAAGACGACGACCCTGCGGGCGATCGCCGGCCTCGAGAAGCTCGATGCCGGCTCGGTGCACCTGGACGGGAGGGACGCGACCGGCGACGCCCCGGCCGACCGCGACCTGGCCATGGTGTTCCAGAGCTACGCCCTCTACCCGAAACTCACGGCGTACGAGAACATCGCCTCGCCGCTGCGGGCACGCCGCTGTTCTTCGAGCGAGATCGCGGCCGCCGTCGAGCGGATGTCGAGCCTGCTGCACATCGAACGGCTGCTGCAGCGTCGTCCCGCGCAGATGTCGGGCGGTGAGATGCAGCGTGTCGCCCTGGCGCGGGCGCTGGTCCGCAGCCCGCGCGCGTTCCTCATGGACGAGCCGCTGACGAACCTCGACCTCAAGCTCCGCGTCGAGATGCGCACCGAGCTCACCCGCATCCACCGGAGCCTTGGAGCGACCTTCATCTACGTGACCAACGACCAGGTCGAGGCCCTGTCGATGGCCGACCAGGTCGCGGTCCTCAAAGAGGGGAAGGTGCAACAGGTCGGAACGCCGGCCGAGGTGTACGAGCGTCCGGCCAACCAGTGGGTCGCGGGATTCGTCGGGAGCCCGCATATCAGCCTGCTCGCCTGCCGCGCCGAGGGAGACCGCCTGGTCGGTGAGAGCTGGACGCTGCCGCGGCCTCGCTGGGCCATGGCCGAGGACGGCCGTCCGCTGCTGCTGGGCCTGCGCGCGGAGAACGTGTCCATCGAGCAGCGCGGGGACGCGTCGCTGCCGGGGGAGCTCTACGGGCTTGAGCCGCTCGGCGACCGGACGGTGGTCGACGTCCGCGTGGGGACGGAGATCCTCAAGGTCAAGGCACGACCGACAGTCACGGGTGTGCCGGGCGAGCGGCTGCAGGTCACGGTCGACCTGGACCGGGCGCACCTGTTCGACGCGGACACCGGGCTGTCGCTGTCCGATGCCGGGAGATGAACACACAGGGCGGCGAGGTCACGCCGGACATCACCAAGAACATCACAGGAGGCGTACGCAGTGAGTGACCCCATCAACGTCCTGGCCCCCGAGCACCGGCGGCTCCGGATCGGCGACGCCTGGCGCGACGCCGCCGGCGGAGCCACCTTCGCCGTCGAGGACCCGGCCACCGGCACGACCATCGCCGAGGTGGCGGACGCCGGCGTCGACGACGGGCTCGCTGCGCTTGACGCGGCGACCAAGGCGCTGGCGGAGTGGGCGGCGACCCCGCCGCGGAAACGGTCGGAGCTGCTGACCGCGACATACCGGGCGCTGACCGAGCGGTCCGAGGAGGTCGCCCGCCTGATCACCCTCGAGATGGGCAAGCCGCTCGCCGAGGCCCGGGCGGAGGTGGCCTACGGCGCCGAGTTCTTCCGCTGGTTCGCGGAGGAGGCGGTGCGCATCGAGGGGCGCTACAACACCGCCCCCGGTGGTGGATATCGCATCCTCACCGTGCCGAAGCCGGTCGGGCCGTGCGTCTTCGTGACGCCCTGGAACTTCCCGCTGGCCATGGGCGCCCGCAAGATCGCTCCTGCGCTCGCGGCGGGCTGCACGACGATCACCAAGCCGGCCGCCCAGACGCCTCTCACCATGCTGCTGCTGGCCCGCATCATGGAGGAGGTCGGCGTTCCCCCGGGCGTCGTCAACGTCGTGACGACCAAGCGTGCCGGCACGGTGGTCTCGGCGCTGCTGGCCGACCGCCGCACCCGCAAGCTCTCGTTCACCGGATCGACCGAGGTCGGGCGCGTGCTGCTGCGGCAGGCGGCGGACAACGTGCTGCGCACCTCCATGGAATTGGGCGGCAACGCGGCCCTGATCGTGTGCGCCGACGCCGACCTGGACGTCGCGGTCGACGGCGCCATGGTGGCCAAGATGCGCAACATCGGGGAGTCCTGCATCGCGGCCAACCGCATCTATGTCGAGGAGCCGGTGCGCGAGGAGTTCACCGCGCGCTTCGCCAAGCGGATGGGCGCGCTCTCGGTGGGCCATGGTCTCGACGACGGCGTGGACGTCGGGCCGCTGATCGACGAGGCCTCGGTCGCCAAGATCGACGAGCTCGTCGCCGACGCGGTCGAGCGCGGCGCCCGTGTCCTGGTGGGCGGCGAGCGTCCGGACGGGCCTGGCCACTTCTACCCGCCGACCGTCCTCGCCGACGTGCCCGAGGACGCGCGGATGCTGGGGGAGGAGATCTTCGGCCCGGTGGCGCCGATCATCTCGTTCACGTCCGACGACGAGGTGATGGCGAAGGCCAACGACACCGAGCACGGCCTCGTCGGATACGTCTTCACCCGCGACCTCCAGCGGGCGCTCAGGTTCGCCGAGGGGCTGGAGACGGGGATGATCGGCATCAACCGCGGCCTGATCTCGGACCCGTCGGCTCCGTTCGGCGGCGTGAAGCAGTCCGGGATCGGCAAGGAGGGGTCGCACGAGGGCATCCTCGAGTACCTCGACGTCACCTACGCGGCGATCGACCTGCCGAACGCCACGCCCTCGGGCTCATGACCGAGGCGCTGGTCGCGACCTTGACTCCCACCGCCCTCGGCGACGCCGTCCCGGTCTCGCAGGAGACCCGGACGTCCGCCCAGCACATCACCGCCGACGTTCCAGAGAGGCCTTTACATGCTTGAGACCGTCCGCGGACCACGCCAGCTGATCGTGGGCGAAGGGGTCGCGGAGAACATCCCACGGGTGGTGGCCGAGTGCGGCTCGCGCGTCCTCATCGTGACCGACCGGGTTCTGCTGGAGCAGCCGGGTGTGGCCGGGATCGTGGCCGCCGTGCGGGAGAAGGCAGCGGTCACCGGGGTGTTCGCCGACGCGACTCCGGACGTGCCGCTCTCCGACGTCGCCCTGGCCGTCTCGGCCGCCGCGGAGGTGGACGCCGACGTGATCCTCGCCATCGGGGGTGGCACGGTGATCGACCTCGCCAAGATCGTCGGCGTCATCCGGCGTCACGGCGGGTCGCCGCGCGACTACTACGGCGAGTCGAAGGTGCCGGGTCCGACGATCCCTCTCGTCGCGGTGCCGACGACGTCCGGCACCGGCTCCGAGCTCACCCCCGTCTCGGTGCTGACCGACCCGGACCGCGAGCTGAAGGTGGGGGTCTCCAGCGTCCACATCGTGCCCGACTTCGCCATCGTCGACCCCGAGCTCACCTACAGTTGCCCCGCGACCGTCAGCGCCCACTCCGGCATCGACGCGTTCTGTCACGCGGTGGAGAGCTACACCGCGCGACCCCGGCCCCACGGGCCGCGCGACCCGGTGGAGCAGGTCTTCCTCGGCCGCAACGCGGTCACCGATCACTACGCGCTTCTGGCCGCGAAGCGGATCGCCCGCAGCCTGCCGCGCGTCGTCAAGGACGGAGGCGACAAGGACGCCCGCGCGGACATGTCCTATGGGTCCATGCTGGCGGGGCTCGCGTTCGCCCACGCGGGCACCGCGGCTCCGCACGCACTCCAGTACCCCATAGGCGCGGCCACCCACACGCCGCACGGCCTGGGCGTCGGGCTGCTGCTGCCGTACGCGCTGGACGCGGCCAAGGACGCCATCGCCGACCGGCTGGCCGTCCTCGCCGGAGTGTGCGGGCTCGACGTGACCGGCGCCTCGGACGCCGAGGCCGCGGACATGTTCCTCACCTGGCTCGACGGGCTCCTCGCCGACATCGGCATCCCTCCCACCTTGGCGGACATCGGCGTGGCACGCGCCGACCTCCCGCGCTTCGCCGAGATGGCCGGCGGCGTCACCCGCCTGATCCAGAACCATCCGGGCCCGGCCGACACCGCCAGCCTGACCGCGATCCTCGAAGCGGCCTGGAGCGGGGAGCGGACCCGGCAGGTGCTGACTCCGGAGGGAAGACAGTGACGAGCCTTTCAGGCGAGCTCCCCGCACCACCGTGGGTATCGGAATCGCCGGCCACGCCTTGACGGGGCCGTCCGTTCCGGCGCGGCAGGCAGCGGCCCCATCCGCCACCGGCGTAGCCGGTTGCGGGATGGGGCCGCCCGAGTATGCGATGTGCTACTTGCCGGCTACCAGGTGGTCGAGGTTGAACCACCCGGCGTCACCGGAACCGTAGCTGACGCTGATCGTGTTCACGCCCGCCGCGAGCTGCACCGGAATGGTCGCGTCGGCCCAGGTGTTCCAGCTCCCGGTGAGCGGAAGCAGGATTTGCCGGGGAGCTCCGCCGTTGACCGACACCGATGCGCTCCGGGTGCCGGCCGGACCGTCGGGGCCGGCCGCATAGCGGAGGTCCAGCGAGTATGTGCCCGCGTCAGGGGCGACGATCCGCTGGGTCACGCTCGGCCCCCGTGAGGTGAAGCACGCGACGAAGCCCGATCCCGTGTACCCGGGATGGTCCGTGGCCAGGCATGCTCCGCCGGCCAGAGTTCCGTCCTCGGCCTCGCAGACGTCCCCCACCTCACATTGCAACAACGCGTCGGCCGAGTTCTTCACGGAGATGTCCTGCCCTTCGGACTTCGCCGTGGCGACCGCCGTGAACCGGTAGTTGTCCTTGGGGAGATCGGCAGAGGTTCTCATCGTGTACCGCACGACGGTGCTCTGACCGGCGTCCAGCTTGGGCACGCCCGGGCACGCCGGCGCGGGACCGTCGGCGCAGGTGATGGTGATCCCCGGGGCCGGCTTGCCGTCCGGGGTGTAGGCGGCGAGACTCGTCCGGACGTCGCGATCCATCTGCCCGCCGCCGTTGGTGAACGTCACCGGGACCGTGTAGGTGCTCCCGGGCCGTACGGCGGCCGGGGCGCCGAGAGAGATCTCCTGCGGTTCGGTCCAGGACAGATAGACGGCGTAGGCGTCGTGCTGCGACGCGAAGTCGAACGGCACCGTGATGGCGCCGTTCTCGACCTTGACGTCCTGGCTGAAGACGACCTGGCGCGTGTACAGGGGGGCCTGGTCCGGGATCCTGTAGACGGTGGCGTGCGCGAGACCGCCGTGGACCAGCCACGGCGTCGAGGACAGCCCCGTGAACGTCACGGCCATCGGCCCGGTGTATGCGCCCTGGATGTCACCGAGCAGCGCCACCGCGCGCTTCTTCGCCGGGTCCGCCGACGCGGAGATCGCGGTCGATCCGACCTGTTCGGAGGTGGAGACCAGTGTTCCCGTCATGTCGGCGTACGTGCGCATCACCCACCAGTTACCGTTGGGCGCCCATCCGCTCGGGAGCTTGGTGAGCAGCCCGGTCAGGTTCGGAATGACGCAGCAGCTCCAGTTTCCGCGCATGGCGTTGGCGTAGTTCGACTGCGCCAGCCGGGCGTTGTACCAGGCGGTGTCTCCGGCGGTCTGCCGGTCCGCGGGCTGGTACTCGTTGGCCGACAGGGGTCGTTGGGCGATCCCGTTGGCGTCGAGCGCGTCCGACAGGGACCTGCCGACGGTGACCGGGTCGTCGACGGTCCCCTCGTCGTGGTTGGTGATCTCGTCCGGGACGGTGTTGGCGGCCTTTGCGTGGGCCAGGAAGGCCTGCCATTCGTCGGGGCGTCGCTCAGGGGTGTAGGCGAAGGACGGGCCGGCGATCGTCGCGGCCGGGGCGATGCGCCGGATCTCGCGGTAGGCGCTGTCCCACATCTGGAAGTACTGCTCCGTGTTGACGCCCGGCCTCCAGAAGATGCTGAGGTCGGGCTCGTTCCAGATCTCGTAGGTGAACTTCTGGCCGGAAGCCTGGAGCCTGGTCACGGTCGCGTCGATGAACTCGATCCAGTTGCCGCAGTCGCCGTCGGTGCACGGCCACAGCGTGTTCGCCGGAGCTCCGCCGGTCGAACCGAACACGTCACTGAGCAGGACCTGGTATTCGAACTTGTGCCGGGGCGGGCGCTGCAAACGCTTCGCCTCGGCGATGACCGCGTCGATGTTGGCCTGGGTGCCCGGTCCGAAGGTGTACTTGTCCTTGATCCAGCCGCCCGCGTACCAGCCGCCGCTGCGGAAGGCATTGAGTGTCAGCGGTTCGAGGTATTCGTCGGCCGGTTGTAACCCGTCCTGCGTGATGCCGTAGAGAATGCCGAGACCCACCCCTGTGGACGGCTTCGTCTTCGCGGACAGGTCGACGCTCAGCTGTTTCACGCCGGCGGAGCCGGCGTTCGGGTCCGCCGCGGCGGGCTGCTGGACGCTGACCAGGAGGGCGGCGGTGGCGGCCAGTGTCCCGAGGACCGAGAGTCCCTTTCTGCCCTTCAGGCCGCGGCCCTGGCCGGGCGCCGCCGCCGTGCCGCCGGGATGTCTGAGTGCGACCAAGCGTTTCGGATGAGCTGACATTCTTCCTTCTTTCGCGGACGGGCCGACCCGCATCGCGGCCACGGGATCGTGGTCGGCGCGAGTGTGGAGGCGAGAACGGCGTGCGGCACGATCCTGCGTGCCCGCCGAGACAAGGGTGTGACCATGCGCCTTTCCCGTCGGGATACGGCCGGGTCGAATCGATTCGCCGAATCGATTCGACAAGACCATAAGCGCGTGTGACGAGAGGGTCAAGAGCCGGAAACGTCCGTGACACGCCCGCGCCATTCGGCCGTCATGCGACCCCGCGGCACGCAGGTCCCGGAGTCCCTTCTCGTTGACGCGTGCGAACCGACGTTGGCTTCGACACGTGTCGAATCGTTTCGACGTCAGAGCCATGGCCGCTCCGGCGTGCTGCGCTGCCGGCCCTGCCAGAGATGGCGCGGCCGGAGCCGGACATGAGGAATCTCCGGCTCGCGGCTCGTTACGGGCTTCCCCCCTCGCGCCTCAGGCGGCGAACAGGAGAAGCAGCCCCACGACGGTGTAGACGACCATCAGCACGAGCAGGGGAATCTGCCCGAGCACGGCGGTCCGGCGGGGGAACAGGGCCAGTGCGCGGTCATGAGCCAGGACGGTGCCCAGCACGTGGCCGATGACGATGACCGTCACCTGGAGGGTGGCGACTCCGGCCGGGGTGGTGCCGAGCGCCTGGATGGTCCACCCGGCGGTGCCGAGCCAGTTCGCGCCGGTGTCCAGCGGGTCGGACAGCAGGGCGATGGTCCGCTGCCCTTCCAGGAGAAACAAGGTGTAGTAGTGGGCCACCACGTATCCGACGGCGATCGGCACGATCGAGTGGGCGATCTGTCCCGCCGTCGTGCCGGGCCGGGCCGCGCCCCATCGGCCGGCGAGCGCGGTCGCGGCACGGTACGCCGCGAGCACCACAGCGATGACGGCGAGCAGGCCCGCGGTGCCCGTGACCGGGGCGGGCACCGCGCTCTCCTGCATGAAGCGCACCCACACCGGGGCGTTGGACAGGCTGTCGTACATGGTGGAGCCCAGGAGCACGACCACCAGCGTCGTCAGTCCCGGTGCCGGTCGCAGCCCGGCCATGCCGTCGAGGGAGTTGCGCCAGACCACGACGCCGTCGCCGCGTCTGGCCGCCGGGGCGAGCCTGCCCACGAGGTCGCTGTAGACCTCGAACGGATCGGCGTGGCCGAACCACCGGGAGCCGAAGACCACCGCCCCGGCGAGCATGAGCACGGCGTAGGCCGTGAGCCAGGCGCCGATGACCGGCAGGGTGGCCCGCTCGGGGGCGACCAGTTCGAGCCAGACGAAGGCGAACAGCCCGGCGCAGGCGGGCCAGTATCCGACGCCCGCCGGCAGCGGCCGCAGGCCGAGCTCGGGGTCGCGTCCGAGCCCCTTGCAGGCCAGCAGATGCAGCGTCCGCAGCGGGTTCAGGCCGCGCCACACCGGGCCGAACAGCAGCGACAGCGGCACCAGGCCGACCCAGAACAGGACGTAGAACGCCCCGGCCGTGGGATTGTCGGCCCGATCGGGACCGAAGACCAGCCCGATGCAGAAGTACGCCGCGGCGACGAGCCCGGCGACCCGCCAGATCCACCGCCAGGCCGGCGCGGTCACGACCGTCTGCAGGGCGGCGGGCACCGAGCGGGCGGCGGTGAGGGCGGCGTCCAGGCGCGGTTGTTTCCACAGCGCGCCGAGTGCCACGAACGACACGAGCAACGCGAGGGCCGCACCGGTCAGCACGGCCGAGAACGGGATCGGCAGGTCCTGTCGGCCGCCGACGCCGTGAGCCAGCAGCATCCCGGCGGCCTAACGCACGACGAGCTGGAACAGCTGCAGCCCCGACTCGTGGGTTTCCATCTCGAACAGGCCGGTCTGGTCGGCGACGAACTCGATGCTCGCGGGAACGCCGGGCTTCAGCTCGGCCTCCTTGTCGTACCCGTGCAGGTGCGCCTCGTCGGCGGCGTCGCCGGTGACGGTGATCCGCACCGTCTGGCCCTCGGCCACCTCGATGCGGCCCGGCGGCGGGGTGACCTTCCGACCGGCGATGGTGACGGTGATCTCCTTCACGGCCGGGTCGGCGGGGGCGGCCGCGGCCGGCTCGCTGGGGGCGGCGGGAGCCGACTCGGCAGCCGCGGCAGCGGACTCGGCGGATACCGAAGCGGCCGACTGGGCGGGGGCGGCGGCATCCGACCCGGCACAGGCCGAGGTGGCCATCAGCAGGGCCACGCCGAGCGGGAGCACGGCGAGCAGCGGGCGCAGGCGCGCAGGGGCGATCGTCATGGGGGGTTTCTCCTGAGGGGGGTGGGACGAGTCAGCGTCGCTTGGTGGACTTGGAGCGCTGTGGAGTACGTGACGCCGGGGCGCGTGCGGGTTTCCTGGCCTGCGGGCGGCCGGAAGGCCGCCCTGGCGCCGGGGTGGCGAGCGCGGGCCTCCGCGCCGCCTGCACCACCAGGGCGCCCGCTCCGGCGACGAGGACCGCGGGCACCAGCCATACCGACAACACGGAGTCGGCCGGCTGCGCCACCCGCGCGGCAGCGCTGCCCGTCGCGGGCACCGCGGCCGGGCTGCCGCCGGTTCCGGAAACGGCGGCCGGGCTGCCGCCGGCCTGGGGTGCCGCCGGGCCCATCGCCGCCGGGCTGCCGCCGGTCTGGGACGCCGCCGGGCTGCCGTTTGTCGACGGCGCCGGGGCCTGGGTGCCGCTCCCGTGCCCGTCCGAGTCGAGCAGGCTGGGGTCGGGCTCGTTGTCGGGGGCCTGCCAGCCCTTGGGCGGCTGCGAGGTCTTGCCCTTGTAGGTGAACCGCAGCTCACCCCGCACCGGCTCTCCGTCGGAGGCGATCGACAGATACCGGACGACGTACTCGCCCCGCTCCGGCCAGTAGGCGACGGGGACCTCGGCCGGGAATCCGGTGTTGTACACGGTCGGTTCCCAGAACCCGTCGACGAGGTTGTACTCCTGGACCGGCTTGTCGAGGCGTTTGGGCCGGCCGTGCGTCCAGGGCCGGTCGACCCGGGCGCCGCTGGGAGAGGTGACCGCGAAATACGCGTTCGGGGCGGGCGCCTCGGTGAAGTAGAGGGAGAGCGACTCCAGCGGCTCGCGCACCGTGCCGTCCTTGGCCGGTGTCGACATCGCGAGCTGGCCGTGGGCAGAAGCGGGCGCCGCCAGGGCGGTCATCGTCAGCACGCCCGCGACGATCAGCAGAAGCAACCGGCCCAACCAGCGCGCCATCGTCACTTCTGCTCTCCACGAGGTGTGGCCCCTGGGCGGGGAAGATCCGGCTCGGACCCGTAGGACCGATGGCCATGAGATTAACGACTTTCGCCAGGAATGAACAGAACTTGATGCGGCTGCAAGCAGAAGTCGAGAGGGTGGGCCGCCGCGTGCCGCACGCTCGGCCGGCTACGGCCGGGAGGCCGGTTATGAGAGCGCCGGCGCGGGGTCGCCCGGGATGAGCATGATCTTGATCGCCTCCCGGGCGGCCATCGCGGCGTAGCCCCGCGCCACGTTCTCCAAAGACAGGACGGTGTCGAACACCGGGCCGGGGTCGAGGGTCCCGGCCGTGATGCGTGAGACCAGGTCGGGCAGGTAGTGGCGCACGGGGGCGATCCCGAGGTTCAGGCTCAGATTGTGGACGAGCGGCTGGAACAGCGGCAGCGCCGGCGTGGTGTGCGGCACGCCCACCGCGCCGATGGCACCGCCGTCCCGGGCCATGCCGACCGCCATGGCCCATGACTCCGGCGTGCCGACGGCCTCGACCACGTGCCGCACTCCGAGGCCGCCGGTCCGCTCGCGTACGGCCGCGATGCCTTCATCACCCCGCTCGGCGATGACGTCGGTCGCTCCGAAGGCCTTGCCGACGGCCGCGCGGTCCGGGTGGCGGCTCATCAGGATGATCCGCTCGGCTCCGAGGACGGCCTTCGCCCCCAGCACCGCGCACAGCCCGACGGCTCCGTCGCCGATGACGGCCACCGTGGACCCTTCGGTGACACCCGCCATGACGGCTCCGTGCAGGCCGGTGGCCATCACGTCGGAGGCGGCCAGCAGCGCGGGATACACGGACTCGTCCACACCGGCCAGGCCGCCGGGCACCTTCACCAGCGTTCCGTCGGCCCACGGCACCCGCACCGCCTGGCCCTGGCCGCCGTCGGCGCCCGCCGAGGCGAAGGTGCCGCCCCTCTCGCACGAGGACTGGATCCCGTCCAGGCAGGTGGGGCAGGTGTTGTCGGACCAGGTGAAGGGCGCGACGACCAGGTCGCCGGGGCGGACGGTGCGGACCTCGCCGCCGACCTCCTCCACGACGCCGATGAACTCGTGGCCCAGCCGGGACCGCTCGGCACGGGTGATGACGCCCCGGTAGGACCACAGGTCGGAGCCGCAGACGGCGGCGCGCAGGACACGCACGACGGCATCGGTCGGCTCGGACAACGCGGGGTCGGGCACGTCCTCGACGACGACGTGGCCGGCGGACATGTAGAGGGCGGCGCGCAAGGGGATTTCCTTCGTGGTGTCGTTCGATCAGTTGAAGGCGGGCCTGCGGACGTCCACGGCGAGCGTCGACTCGACGTGGGCGGCCACGGCCAGCAGTTCCATGTCGGTGCCCGGCGCGGACGACAGCTGGAGCCCGATCGGGAGGCCGTCGGCGCTCCAGCCGCAGGGCAGCACCAGCGCCGGGGCTCCGGTGAGGTTGTGGATGCCGGTGAACAGACCCTCCGCGGCGCCTTCCGGCGTGTCCACGGGAGGTGTCGTGACGGGCGCGACGAAGGGCGCGGCGGGCGTCAGCAGGACGTCGGCGGCCGCGTAGACCTCGGTCGCGGCGGGCAGCAGCCGCTCCCGTACGGCGAGGTCCTTGCGGTAGTCGGCCTGGCTCACCTCGGAGCCGGCGCGCAGCAGCCGCAGGGTCTCCGGCCCGTAGTGGCCGGGATCCGCGCTCGCCCGCGCCCCGTGCACCTGCCACGCCTCGTACAGCAGGATGTGCGCGAACGTCGCGTCGAGCTCCTCGAAGACCGAGCCGTCCACCTCGACGACGGAGTAGCCGGCGTCGCGGAGGGTGCCGAGCGCCGCCCCGACCGCGGCGGCCACGTCGGGCTCGACCTCGGCGCGCTCCAGCAGGCCGGGGAGCACGCCGACCCGGATGCCGGCACCGGGCCGGGTCAGGGGGCGGTCGCCGGTGAGAGCCGAGAAGACCGTGGTCGTGGTCGCGACGTCGCCGGCGAGCAGCCCCACGTGGTCGAGCGTGGGGGCGAGCGGCTCGACGCCGTCGACCGGCAGCGCGCCGTAGCTGGGCTTGAATCCGACTGCGGCGCAGTAGTGGGCCGGGATCCGGATGGAGCCGCCCGTGTCGGTGCCCAGCGCCACCGGGCACACGCCGGCGCCGGCGAGGGCGGCCGATCCTCCGCTGGACCCGCCTGCCGTACGCCCAGGGTTGTAGGGGTTCATGGCCTCCGGCACCTCCGGGTGGACCGCGCCGGCCGCGTACTCCAGCAGCGAGGTCGCCGCGAAGACGTCCGCGCCTGCGGCGCGCAGCGCCTGGACGACGGGGGCGTCGGCGGCGGCGGGCTCGGCGCGCATCGAGTGGGGATTGCCGTTGCCGCGCGGGTGCCCGGCGATGTCGATCATGTCCTTGACGGCGACGGGCACGCCGTGCAGGGGCCCCTCGGGCGCGCGCGAAGGCGCGGGGAACAGGGTGACCACGGCGTCGAGCGGCCGGCCGAGCCGTTCGGCCCGTTCGTACGCCGCGAGCAGGCGGAGGTTCGCGACCTCGCAGGTGCGCTCGCCCCGCTCGATCGCCTTGATCAGCTCGCCGGTGAAGGTCGTCAGCGGCCCGGAGAGGTCGTGCAGCAGGTCGTCGACCTCGGTCTTGCGCTTGCGGACCATCAGGTCGCGGTAGATGCCGCTGTGGGATTTCGCGCTGTTGCGGTTGAACGTGACGAGCCGGTCGAGCGAGCCTTCGAGGTCGTCGGGGTCGAAGCCGTCGAATCCCTCGGGCTTCACCGGCGCCTGCGCGAGCACCTCCCTGGCGATGCCGAGCATGAGGGGCCGCCACTCGGGCGCCTCCAGGGAGTCGGCGATGGACAGGTCGGAGACGGCGCCCGCGTAGAGCATCGCGCCGTAGGCCTCCTTGCCCCAGAGGAAGCCCATGATGTTGCCGGTGGCCTCGGCGTACGGCAGGGCCTCGACGAGCTCGCGGACCCGCGGGGTGATCTCGCCGCCGGCCGGCTCGCCGACCCGGAAGGTGCCGATGTTGCCCTGCATGATCCGGCCCGGGCCGAGGACGTCCGCGCCGAAGTTCACGAAGCTCACGATGAGCCGGTGGGCGCCGACGACGGCGGAGAGCCGGTCGGCGGTCAGGCCGTTCTGGAAGCTGACCAGCCATCCGCCGGGATCGAGCCGATCGCGCACGAGCTGCGCGGCCTGGTCGGTGTGATGGCTTTTGACCGCGATCGCGACGTGGTGCAGGCGTTCCGGCAGGCCATCGGGGGTGACCGCCCGCGCCTTCACCGTGAAGTTCTCGACGGGCCCCTCGATGGTCAGGCCGTCGCGATTGATCGCCTCGACGTGCGCGGGATCGGCGTCGCACAGGAGCACGTCGTGGCCGGCGCGGACCATGTGCGCACCGATCGTGCCGCCGATCGCGCCCGCGCCGATGATCGTCAGTTGCATGAGAAGCCGCCTGGTTTGGGAGTGATTGGGGGGCTTTGCCGTTGGACACTACCTGAACCGATTTGAATGCTCTAGTCTTCATCTGCTGGTGAAGTCGGGACGGCGACCTTACGTATGACAGTTGATCGACGCCGTAACCTTTACGAAACGTCGTCATGCTCCAATACTTCGTCGCAGACCGATCTGATCCTCCATCGGATCCTCCAAGGCCGTTGCTGAGGCCTCTTCTCGGTCGACAGCGACCCCCGCGCAGCGCCGCGACATCTCGTGAAGGATAGGCATGTCTGACCACAGCACTGACGCATCGATCCCATCGGCCTCGCAGATATTCGCCGGCCTCAGGGGACCTGATATCAGCCGGCGCCGGATGCTCTACCTCGGCGCGCTCGGCCTCGGGGCGTTCGCGTCCGCGCCGTTGCTGGCAGCCTGCGGATCGTCGTCGGACACCTCCGCCGGCGCCTCGTCCGGCGCCGCGTCCGGCGCGGCCAAGAAGGGCGGCGACCTGGTCATCGTCCGCGACCACGACGCGGTCAACATGGACAAGACGATGGTGTTCAGCAACGCCTCGATCTGGACCTACGCGCAGATCTACGAGCCGCTGGTGGCCATGACGGACGACGGCCAGGGGGTGAGGCCCTGGCTCGCGGAGAGCTACGAGATGTCGCCCGACAACAAGTCGTGCACCCTGAAGCTCAGGAAGGACGTCAAGTTCCACAACGGCCAGCCGATGACCTCGGCGGACGTGAAGTTCTCCATCGACGAGTCGAGCAAGACCAAGGGCGGCTGGGAGTTCATCAACTCCGCGATCAAGGAGGTGACCACGCCGGACGACTACACCGTCGTGGTGACCACCAAGTATCCGTGGGCGCCGCTGCTCGCCGACCTGAGCTGCCCGAACAACGGGATCATCCCCAAGGACTACGCGGGCAAGAGCAAGGACGAGTTCTACGCCAGCCCGATCGGGACCGGCCCGTTCGTGTGGGGCACCTGGCAGAAGGGCAGTGCCCTCACGCTGAAGAAGAACCCCTCCTACTGGCAGGCGGGCAAGCCGTACCTCGACTCGGTCACCTGGAAGGTGGTCGCGGACAGCAACGCCCGCGCGATCCAGCTGCAGGGCGGGCAGGCGCACATCAACGAGAGCCCGCCGTTCTCCAGCCTCGACCAGCTCAAGAACACGCCCAACGTGAAGGTCGACCTGTTCCCGTCCACCCGGACGGACTACATCATGATGAACCAGCACAAGAAGCCGTACGACGACGTTCATGTGCGCCGCGCCATCTCGTATGCCATCGACCGGGAGGCGCTGATCAAGACCATCCTGTTCGGCAACGGCACCCCGGCGAACTCGTTCCTGATGCCGTCCACGCCGTTCTACGACAAGAACTGCCCCGGCATCCAGTACGACATGAACAAGGCCAAGGAGGAGATGGCCCAGTCGAGCGTGCCGAACGGCTTCACCACGACGTGGCTCGCCATGTCGGGCGACGCGGTGGACGCGGCGATCGCGCAGGTCCTGCAGGAGTCGCTGAAGGAGCTGGGCATCACGATGAACATCCAGAACGTGGACCCGAGCGCGCAGCACGACATGACCGGCAAGCTGGACTACGAGATCGCGCACTCCTACTGGACGATGGACCTGGCCGACCCCGACGAGCTGGCGCAGTTCGCACTCGATCCCACGTCCGGCGGGCACTCCTTCGACACCGGCTTCGACGACCCGGAGCTCATCGATCTGGTCCACAAGGCGCAGAAGGAGTTCGACAAGACCAAGCGCCAGGCCCTGTACAGCGAGCTCCAGCAGAAGGCCGCCGAATCCGCGTTCCTCGCGTTCCTGTTCTACACGCCCTTCCCGTACGCGACGGCGAGCAGCGTGCAGGGCTTCAAGGTGCTGCCGACCGGGTCGTACCACATGGAAGACGTCTCGCTCTGAGCCGGGCCGATGCGGACTGAGAACCTGGAGCGAGAGCAACGATGAGATATGTCGTCTACATCCTGAAACGGGTGGTGTCGCTGATCCCGGTGCTGCTCGGGATCTCGTTCATCGTCTTCTTCCTGATCCGGCTGATCCCGGGAGACCCGGCGGCGACCCTGCTCGGGGTGCACGCCACGCCGCAGGCGGTCAAGGAACTGCGCGACCAGATGGGGCTCGAGAAGCCACTGCTGAGCCAGTATCTGACGTTCCTGGGCCACCTGCTGCAGGGCAACCTCGGATTCTCCTACGTGTACAACAGCTCGGTCCTGGGGCTGATCGCGACCAGCCTGCCGGTGACGATCTGGCTGCTGGTCTCGGGCACCTTCTTCACGCTGCTGATCGCCGTGCCGCTGGCCGTCCTGGCCGCGGCGCGGCGCAACGGGATCGCCGACAACATCATCCGGGCGGTGCCGGTCGTGGGCCTGGGGCTGCCGGCGTTCCTGCTGGGCATCGCGCTCATCGTGGTCTTCGGGCTGAAGCTGGGCTGGTTCCCGGTCGGGGGATACGGCCAGAGCCTGGCCGAACACGTGCGCGGCATCGTGCTGCCCGGCATCACGGTCGCCCTGACGCTCGCGCCGATCGTGATCCGCAGCCTGCGCGCCAGCATGATCGAGGTGCTGAGCAGCGACTACATCGTGACGGCGCACAGCAAGGGGATCAGCACCGCGAGGGTGGTGCTCGGACACGCCCTGCGCAACGCCGCCGTCTCGTCCGTCACCGTCCTGGGCGTCAACATCGCCTATCTCACGGGATCGACGCTGGTGGTCGAACGGGTCTTCTCGCTCCCCGGCATCGGGCAGCAGATGATCAATTCCATCTTCGGAAGGGACTTCCCCACCGTGCAGGGAATCACTCTGGTCTTCGCGATCATGGTCGTGGTCGTGAACCTGTTGACCGACGTGGCCCACTCCGCCCTCGATCCCCGGGTTCAGCTCGCATGAGCGCGATCACTTCCGCGGCCCCCGCCGCGCCGGCGGGTTCCGGCCGCCGCCGGCGGCGTGGGCGGTGGAACGCGCCGCTCGTCGCCGGGCTGATCCTGTTCGGCCTGATCGTCGCCCTCGCGCTCTGCGCGCCCCTGCTGACGAGCCAGGACCCGATCAAGCAGAACCTCCAGGCCGCATTCCTCGACCCCGGCGCGCCGGGCCACCTGCTCGGCACCGACGCGCTCGGGCGCGACGTGCTGGCCCGGCTGCTCTACGGAGCCCGGGTCGACCTGCGGGTCGGCGTGGTGGCGGTCATCTCGCCGCTGATCATCGGCAGCCTGATCGGGCTGATCGCGGGATGGTTCGGCGGATGGGTGGACGCCGTCATCGGCCGGATCGTGGACATGGTGATCGCGTTCCCGTTCCTGGTCCTGGTCATCGCGCTGGTGTTCGCGATGGGGCCGGGGACGACCAGCATCTACGTCGCGGTGACCCTGGTCGGATGGGTGGCGTACTGCCGCATCGTCCGCGGTCAGGTCCTCGTCGCCAAGGAGCAGGAGTACGCCATGGCGGCGCGGGCCAGCGGCCTGCCGACATGGCGGATCCTGCTCCGGCACCTGCTGCCGAACGTCGTCCTGCAGGCGATCATCTTCTCGATGAGCGACATCGTGCTCACCCTGCTGGCGATCGTGACCCTCGGCTTCCTCGGCCTCGGCGTGCCGCCGCCGACCCCCGACTGGGGAACCATGATCCAGGAAGGTCAGCAGTTCCTCTTGACCAAGTGGTACATGTCCACGATCCCGGGCCTGGCCGTCGTCGTCACGGGACTCGCACTTGCGCTGATCGCGGACGGCATCGTGGAGAAGGCGAACCAATGACCCCTCCGCTGCTCGAAGTGCACGACCTGCACGTCGACATCCCCATGCCGCACGCGCGGCTGCACGCGGTCCGCGGCGTGTCCCTCACGGTGGGCGCGGCCGAGTCGGTGGGGCTGGTCGGCGAGTCGGGCTCGGGCAAGAGCCTCACCCTGCGCGCGCTGCTCGGGCTGCTGCCCCGCCCGGCGCGGATCGTCTCGGGAACCATCCTCATCGACGGCGAGGACGTCACCGGGCTGCCTGCCAAGCAACTGCGGAGCCGGCTGTCCGACACGATGAGCATGATCTTCCAGGACTCGCTGACGGCGCTGAACCCGGTCATGCGCGTGGGCGACCAGATCGCCGAGGCGCCCCTGCGCAGGCTCGGCAAGTCGCGCGGCGAGGCCAGGGCGATCGCCGTCGACCTCATGAGAGAGGTCGGGATAGCCGATCCCGAGCGTCGCTACGAGCTGTATCCGCACCAGCTGTCCGGCGGGATGCGCCAGCGTGTCTGCATCGCGATCGCGCTGTCGACCAAGCCCCGGCTCATCCTCGCCGACGAGCCGACCACGGCCCTGGACGTGACGATCCAGGCCCAGGTGCTCGGCGTCCTGCGGCAGCTCAAGCAGGAGGAGAACGTCAGCCTGCTGCTGGTCAGCCACGACCTGGCCGTGGTCAGCCAGACCTGCTCGCGGCTGTACGTCATGTACGCGGGCAAGGTGGTCGAGTCGGGCGACCTGGTCGACCTGGTGACCGAGCCCCGGCATCCGTACACCTTCTCCCTGCTGCGGTCGGTGCCCGACCCGGACCGGCGGGTGGCCCGGCTGCTGACCATCCACGGCCGGCCGCCGGACCTTACTCAGCCTCTGACCGGCTGCTCCTTCGCCCCCCGATGCCCGTTCGCCGAGGACGCCTGCCGGGAGGGCGAGCCGGAGCCGGTGCCCGCCGGACCGGGGAGAACGAGCGCCTGCCGGCGCGTGGACACGGCGGAGCGGTGGAATGCGATGGCCGAGCAGGAAGCGGGGAGCACGCGGTGACGGAGGCTGACGAGATTCTCTCGATCGAGGGCCTGGCCCGGCACTTCACTCCTCCCGTGTCGGTGACCGACCGGCTCTTCCGGAAGAAGCCGGTGGTGAACCGCGCCGCCGACGGCGTGGACCTGGTGCTGCGCAAGGGGGAGACGCTGGGCCTCGTCGGCGAGTCGGGCTGCGGCAAGTCGACCCTCGCGCGCACCATCGTCGGCCTCTACCGCCCCACGGCGGGCACGATCAGCTACCAGGGCGAGGTCCTTCCGGAGAGACGCACCCGGGCGCAGCAGCGCGCGATCCAGATGGTCTTCCAGGACCCCTACAGCTCGCTGAACCCGCGGATGACGGTCGGGCAGATGCTCTCGGAGCTGCTCAGGTATCACAAGCTGGTCCCGCGCAACAAGGTGGACGAGCGCAACCGCGAGCTGATGCACCTGGTCGGCCTGCCGGAAAGCGCTCTGGGCCAGCGCCCGCGTCAGTTCTCGGGCGGGCAGCGGCAGCGCGTCGGCATCGCGCGGGCGCTGGCGCTGGAGCCGTCCGTGCTGGTGGCGGACGAACCGGTCTCCGCCCTCGACGTGTCGGTCCAGGCCACCATCATCAATTTGCTGGCCGACCTCAAGGAGACGCTCCACCTGTCGGTCATCTTCGTCTCGCACAACATGGCTGTCGTACGGCAGATCTGCGAACGCACCGCCGTGATGTACCGGGGCCGCATCGTCGAAACCGGGGTCACCGACACCCTGTTCGACGACCCGGCGCATCCGTACACCCGGCTGCTCATCGGCTCGGTGCCCCGCCTGGTCGGCGCGCACGGCCCGGTGGAGGCGGAGGAGGACAAGACCGGCGACCTCGGTCCCATGCGGGAGGAGGTCGCGCGGTCGGCCGAGCGCGACGGCACCCGCCCCTGCCGCTTCGCGGACCGGTGCCCGTCCGTCGTCGCCGCGTGCGCCGACGAGCCGCCGCTGCTCGCCGATCCCCGTGACCCGGCCAGGCACGCCGCCTGCGTGCACCTGTCCCACCACCCCGAAGGAGTGATCGCGTGAGCGGTCCGATCGTCATCGGCAGCGAGCGGAGCGAGGCAGGTCTGCCCGCCGCCATGGAGATACTCGCCCGCGGCGGCTCGGCGCTGGACGCGGTCGAGGCCGGTCTGCGCAGGTGCGAGGACAACCTGGACGACCACTACGTCGGGACCGGCGGGCTGCCGAACGCCCGGGGCGTGGTGGAGCTCGACGCGTCGGTGATGGTCGGCTCGACCAGGGCCTTCGGCGCCGTCGGCGCGGTGAAGGGGTTTCCCAACCCCGTCTCCATCGCCCGGGCCGTCCTGGAGCGGCTGCCGCAGCACAGCCTCCTCGTCGGCGAGGGCGCCGAGCTGTTCGCCGAGGAGAACGGATTCGCCCGCGCGGAGCTGCTGACCGAGGAGTCCAAGAAGCTGTTCGTGTCGGCGCTCCAGCCCTCGGACGAGTCCGTCGAAGGCGAGCGGACCGCGGCGCAGGCCGGTGACGAGCTGTACCGCCGGACCGCGCTCGAACTCGTCAACCGCTTCGCCCCGCACGACGGGCCCTGGGGGACCATCAACATCATCGCCCTCGACGCCTCGGGCGAGCTCGTCGTGGGCGTGTCCACCAGCGGCTACCCCTGGAAATACCCGGGGCGTATCGGGGACTCCGCCGTTCCCGGCGCGGGAAACTACGCCGACGCGCGGTACGGAGGGGCCGCCTGCACCGGCCGGGGAGAGCTGAGCATGCGGGTCCTCGGCGCCCGGGGCATCGTCGCGGACCTCGCGCGCGGGCTCGACCCCTCGGAGGCGTGCCTGGCGATGCTCGCCGACGCGGCCACCCTGCCCGACGAGTTCCGTGCCGAGCTGCGCTGTCTCGCCCTCACGCCGGACGGCCGGCACGGTGCGGCGGCGGGACAGGCCGGCTCGTACTACGTGGTGATGACCGAGAGCTCGACCGGTCCGGAGTCCCGCCCGAGGAGCGTGCTGTCGTGAAAATCTTCATCTCCTCCGACATGGAGGGGACCGCCGGCGTGGTCGACTGGGACCAGTGCGTCATCGGCGGTTCGCAGTATCCGTACTACACCGAGCTGCTGACGGGGGAGATCAACGCCGCCATCGAGGGCGCGATGCGGGCGGGCGCCACGGAGTTCCTGGTGAACGACGCGCACTCGAAGATGGCGAACCTGAAACCGGACGCGCTCGCCGGACGCGCCGGCTATCTGTCCGGCCGCTACAAGCCGATGTACATGATGCAGGGGCTCGACTCCACCTTCGACGCGATCTTCCTGGTCTCCTATCACGGATCGATGGGCAGCAGGGGCTCGGTCCTGTCGCACACCTACTTCCCGTCGGCGTTCGCCGAGGTGAAGATCAACGGCGTCGTCGCCGGTGAGGCGGGCATCAACGCGCTCGTGGCGGCCGCGCACCAGGTGCCGATCGTGCTGGTCACCGGTGACGCGACGACCGCCGAGGAGACCGAGCGGTTCTGCCCGGGGATCAAGGCCGCGGTCGTCAAGCGGTCGGTGTCCCGCTTCTCCGCCGAGGCGTTGCACCCGGAGGCCGCGCGGGACCTGATCCGCGAGCGGGCGCACGAGGCCGTCGAGCACCTGGCGGGCGCGGCGCCGCCGTCCTTCGAGCTGCCGGTCACGCTCGGCATCTCCTTCCGCAGCAGCGACTACTGCGAGCTGGCCGCCAGGATCGCCGGAGTCGAGCGGACCGGGGACCTGTCGGCGGTCATCGTCGGAGACGACCCGCTGTGGATCTACCAGACGTTCATCACCGTCGTGCTGCTGTGCCGGGGGCTGGTCGAATGAAGATCGTCAAGGTGCTCGCGCAGCCGGTGCGGGCCGGCTTCTTCGCCGACGACCAGGCGGCGATCAGGGCAGGTGCGGAGCACGACGGCTTCACCTACGCGGGCGACCCGGTCACGCCCGGGTTCTCCGCCGTACGGCAGGCGGGTGAGGCGCTGTCGGTGATGCTGTTCCTCGAAGACGGCTCGGTCGCCTACGGCGACTGCGCGGCGGTGCAGTACAGCGGCGCCGGTGGCCGCGACCCGCTGTTCAGCGCCGAGGCGGCCCGCCGGGACGTCGAGGAGCACCTCGTCCCGATGCTGACCGGCGCGGAGCTCGGCTCGTTCCGCGAGCTGGCCGGGCGGGTGGACGCGTGCCGTACGGCCTCAGGCCCGCTGCACACGGCCATCCGCTACGGCGTGACGCAGGCGGTGCTCGACGCCGTCGCGCAGAGCCGGCGGCTCACCATGGCCGAGGTCGTCCGGGACGAGTACGCCACCGGCGTCGATCTGCGACCGGTGCCGATGTTCGCGCAGACCGGCGACGACCGGTACGCCAACGCGGAGAAGATGATCCTCAAACGGGTGGACGTCCTTCCGCACGGCCTGATCAACAACGTCGACACCAAGCTGGGCCGGGGCGGCGAGATCCTCGAGGACTACCTGCGGTGGCTGGTGAAGAGGATCGGGGAGCTGCGCCCGGACAGCGCGTACACGCCCAGGCTGCACATCGACACCTACGGCACCGTGGGCCTCGCCTTCGACGGCGACGTCGACGCGGTCGCCGCCTATCTCGCCCGTCTCGGGGAGATCGCGGTCCCGTACGAGCTGGTGGTCGAGCACCCCATCGACGCCGGGAACCGGGAGGCGCAGATCGAGACGTACGTCCGGCTGCGGTCCGCCCTGCGGCGGATGGACGCACGGGTGAAGATCTCCGTGGACGAGTGGTGCAACACCCTGGAGGACATCGAGATGTTCGTCGGCCGGGGCGCGGCCGACGTGATCCACGTCAAGACACCGGACCTCGGCGGCATCGGCAACACGATCGAGGCGCTGCTGCTGGTGCGCGACCGCGGGCTCGTCGCGTACTGCGGCGGCACGTGCAACGAGACGGACCGCTCGGCGCAGGTCAGCGCCAACGTCGCCATGGCCTGCGGCGCGGGACAGGTGCTGGCCAAGCCCGGCATGGGAGTGGACGAGGGACTGATGATCGTGGGAAACGAGATGGCACGGGTGGCGGCGATCGCCGCGGCACGCGGAAAGCCGGTCCTGCCGTGATGCCGCTGGAGGACGTCAGGATCATCGCCATCGAGCAGTACGGCGCGGGACCGTTCGGCAGCGTGCACCTGGCGGACCTGGGAGCCGAGGTCATCAAGATCGAGGACCCGTCGACCGGCGGTGACATCGGGAGATACGTCGTTCCCGAGCAGCACGGCGAGGACAGCCTGTTCTTCGAGACGTTCAACCGCAACAAGCGCAGCCTCAGCCTCGACATCTCCACGCCGGAGGGCCGCGCCGTGTTCGAGGACCTGGTCAGGGTCAGCGACGTGGTGCACTCGAACCTGCGGGGGGACGTCCCGGCCAAGCTGCGGATCCGCTACGACGACCTCAAGCATCTCAACCCGGCGATCGTGTGCAGCTCGCTCAGCGGGTTCGGCATGACCGGGCCGCGCAGCACCGAGCCCGGGTACGACTACGTGCTGCAGGGCATGGCCGGCTGGATGGACCTCACCGGCGAGCCCGACGGACCGCCCACCAAGTCGGGGCTGTCGCTCGTGGACTACTCGGGCGGGCTGGTCGCGGCGGCGTCCATCCTGGCCGCGCTGCACGCCGCGCGGCGCGACGGCGTCGGCGCCGACTGCGACGTCAGCCTGTTCGACACGGCGATCTCGATGCTGACCTATCCGGCCGCCTGGCGGCTCAACGGCGACTTCGAGCCCCGGCGCACCCACCACTCCGCCCACCCGTCGCTCGTGCCCTTCCAGGCCTTCCCGACGGGAGACGGCTGGCTGGTGGTCGCCTGCCCGAAGGAGAAGTTCTTCCGCCGGCTCGCCGAGGCCCTCGGGCACCCGGAGTGGCCGGACGACCCCCGATATCGGGACTTCGCCGCCCGGCGGGAGAACGCCGAGGCGCTGGTCGCCGAGCTGGAGGCGGTGTTCGCCACCGGCACGAGCGAGCACTGGCTGGGCCTGCTGCGGGCGGCCGGGGTGCCGTGCGGGCCGGTGAACACCGTGGCGCAGGCCCTGAAGGATCCGCACACCGTCGCCAGGGGCATGGTCGTCGAGACCGAGCACCCCTATTTCGGCACCGTGCGGCAGGTCGCGAGCCCGCTGCGGGTGGGTGCGGGGAAACGCACCCACATGCGCGCTCCCCGGCGCGACGAGGACGCCGCGTACGTCCTGGGCGAGGTGCTCGGATACGACGCGGAACGCATCGAGCGGCTGCGCGCCGCCGCCGGCAGCAGGGGCTAGGACCGCCCAGGATGGCCACGCCGCCGCGAGGTCCGTGACCCGCCCCCGGAACGCCTTCGGGCACACGGACCTCCACACGATCCCGGTGAGCCGGCCGGGCCGCTCAGGCCGGCTCGCCGGGCGGGGCCGACAGCAGGTCGGCCACCAGGTTCTTCGGCTCTATCTCCACCAGGCTCAGCGCGGTCTCGGTGCGCTGCACGCCCTCGATCTGCCAGATGCAGTCCATGAGCAGCTGCCGCAGATGCAGGTGGTCACGCACGCGGAGCCGGGCGAGCATGTCCATGGCGCCGGTGACGATGTCGAGCGCTTCCAGCTCGGGGATCACGGAGAGCTGCTGGACGAGGTCCTGCTGCTGGTAGCCCTGGACCGCCGTGATGATCAGGTACACGGTCATCGGATAGCCCGCGGCGCTCCAGTTCACGCGCACGCCGTACCCCTGGATCACCCCGAGACGCTCCAGCCGTGCGATGCGCTCTCCGACCGCGGGGGCGGACATGCCGAGCTCACGGGCGAGCGCCCGCTGCGAGCGCCTGGAGTCCTGGCTGAGCAGCACGAGTATCTGCCGGTCTACATCGTCGAGCGGGACCGGAGGCGCCGGGACGGACACGTCGGCGACGGCACGCAGGGGAGCGGCCGAGGAATGCGAAGCAGGGGAACGACGGCGAGGGGGCATGGCGGGAAGGCTACCCGGCCGGGGACACGGATGGAGCACGGAAAGCGCACCGCCGCCGAAGTCACCGTATGACGGTTGCCACATAGCGCTGCGGGACGGACGCCGCGGACAGGCGAACCGAATGCGTTTGCAGTGAAAGCCTGGCATTCGTCGGGCAAATGGTTAGTATGAGACGAAACTTCCCTTACAGTTGACCACCGTCAAGGTCGACATAGGTTTCACTTCGCATCATCGAACGGAGTGTGAGGACCGGTGCGGGTCTTCGACAGCAACTGGATGCAGATAGCCGACTACCTCCAACGCGACGATCGCATCGTGCTCCCGGTCGGATCGACCGAGCAGCACGGGTATCTCTCGCTCGGGACGGACGCCTTGCTTGCCGAGCGTGTGTCGGTGGAGGCGGCCGAGCCGCTCGGCGTTCCGGTCCTGCCGGTCCTGCCGTTCGGCATGGCGCCGTACTTCGTGGAGTATCCGGGCAGCATGAGCCTGCGGATGAGCACGTACATCGAGGTGATCCGCGACCTGCTGGACTGCCTGGCATCCCAGGGGTTCCGGCGGATCGCGGTGATCAACGGCCATGGCGGCAACGCCCCCGTCGCCGGCCTCATCCGCGAATGGGTGTGCGCGCCGCGCGACGAACGCGTGGAGGTGCTGTTCCACAGCTGGTACAACGCCCCGAAGACGGCGGAGGCGGCGTCCCGGTTCGACGACGACCAGTTTCACGGCTCCTGGCTGGAGAACTTCGCCTGGACCAGGGTCGCCGGCGCCGAGATCCCCGGCGGCAGCGCGCCTGTCCTCCCCAGGTCGCTGGCCGACAACGTGACCGCGCGCGAGATGAGGGAGCTTTCCCCGGACGGAAGCCTGGGCGGGGCCTACCAGCGCAGCGACGAGGACATGCAGGTCGTGTGGGACGCCGGCGTGGCCGAGGTCCGCGAGCTGCTCGAGAAGGGATGGCTCGACCAGTGACGGAAGCCAGGGACAGGGTCGCCGTCGTCACCGGCACGGCCCACGGGATCGGGGCGGCCATCGCCGCCGCGCTCGAGGCGGACGGGGTCCGGGTGCACGGCGTCGACAAGGACACGGTGGACGTCACCGACTCGTCCGCGGTCAACGCCTTCTTCACCGAGATCGGCGACGTCGACATCCTGGTCAACAACGCCGGCGGCGTGGTCGGCCAGGTCCACCACCCGCTGGAGGAGATCGGCGACGAGGACTGGTCCGCCGTGGTCGCGGCCAACCTCACCAGCACGTTCCTGTGCACCAGGGCGGCGGTGCCGGGCATGAAGCGGCGCGGCTCCGGCCGCATCGTGAACATCTCGTCGGGCGCGGGCCGCAGCGTCAGCCTGACCGGCATCCAGGCCTACGCCAGCGCGAAGGCCGGGCAGATCGGCTTCACCCGGCAGATGGCGCACGAGCTAGGACGGTTCGGCATCACGGTCAACTGCATCGCGCCGGGGTTCGTCCTGTCCAACCCCACGACGATCCAGCAGTGGGAGAGCTACGGCGAGCAGGGGCAGGCCGCGCTCGTCGAAGGCATCGCCGTACGCCGGCTCGGCCGGCCGGAGGACATCGCGCACGGCGTCCGGTTCTTCGTCTCCGAATCCTCATCCTGGATCACCGGTCAGACCCTCTCGATTGATGGTGGACATGCTCTCTTTTGATTCGACCGACTTCGATTCGACCGCCGCCTACCTCGACGAGCTCGCCGCGTACGTCGCGGTGCCCAGCGTGAGCCGGGACGCCTCCGCGGAGACCATGCGGACCGCGGCCGAATGGCTCGCGGCCCAGTTGTCCTTCGCCGGCGGACGGGTCGTCGCCACGGAAGGTCACCCCATCGTCCGGGGCGAGTGGCTCGGGGCGCCCGGCGCCCCCACCATCCTGGTCTACGGCCACTACGACGTGCAGCCGACCGGCGATCCCGCCGAGTGGCGCACCCCGCCGTTCGAGCTGCGCGTCGACGGCGACGTGATCCGCGGGCGCGGGGTCACCGACGACAAGGGCCCGGTCTTCATCGTGCTCAAGGTCGCACAGGCGTTCATCGAGCAGGAGGGCGCGCTGCCGCTGAACGTCAAGTTCCTCTTCGAAGGAGAGGAGGAGATCGGCAGCCCCCACCTGCCCGCCTACCTGCGCGAGCACGCGGACGAGCTCGCGGCCGACCTGGTCATCTCGGCCGACGGGGCGATGTGGCGGCCGAGCGAGCCCTCGCTGTCGATCGCGTCCAAGGGCCTGGTGACGCTCACCGTCGAGGTCGGCGGCGCCGCCACCGACCTGCACTCCGGGCGTTACGGCGGCACCGTCGCCAACCCGGTGCACGCCCTGAGCGAGATCCTGGCCGGCCTGCACACGGCCGACGGCCGGGTCGCGGTCGACGGCTTCTACGACGGCATCCCCGAGCTGAGCGACGAGCGCCGCGCCGCCATCGCGGCGGTGCCGTTCGACGACGACCGCTACCGGGACGACCTGGGTCTCGACGCCCTCTTCGGCGAGGCCGGCTACAGCACGCTGGAGCGGCTGTGGGAGCGGCCCACCCTGGAGATCAACGGTGTCCTGACCGGTGGCAAATACACGGTGATCCCGCACGTCGCGACCGCCCACATCTCCTGCCGGCTCGTGCCGGGCCAGCGCCCGGAGCGGGTGCTCCAGGCGATCACCGACCATGTGCTCGCCCAGAAGATCCCCGGCGTACGCGTCGCCGTCCGCCCCGACGAGGGCGGGGTGCCCGCGTACACGATCCCCGCCGATCACCCGGCGATCCGCGCCGCCACCGAGGCGCTCGCGCACGTCTACCCGGGCCAGGACGTCCTGCTGGCCGTCATCGCGGGGACCCTGCCCGCGACGGCCCTGTTCGAGGAGGTCCTCGGCGCGAAGACGCTGTTCTTCTCCTTCTCCACCGCCGACGAGAACCTGCACGCGCCGAACGAGTTCATGCGGATCTCCCGGCTGCGCGAGGGGATGCGCGCCTGGGAGCGGCTGTGGCGGCTGCTCGCCGACGGGCCGCACCGGCTGGCGCCGGTGCACAGGGACGGCACGCGGTGACGGCGGGCGTCTACGAGTCGTACGGCTATCTCACGCCCGGCGTCGACTTCCCGGCCATCGAGCTGGCCCCCGAGTTCGGCCGCGTGCCGCCGTACGCCGGCGGCCTGAGCGAGCTGGAGCGGGAACGGGCCGAGCGGCTGCTGCGGGACAACATCGTGATCAGCCTGCACGACCATCCCGTGCGGTTCCCCGCCGACATGCGGCAGACGCCGGAATACAACAGGACCGGACGCCAGCACACCGCGTTCGCCGGGCTCCTCGCGTCGGGCATGACCGTCGTGTTCGACAACATGATGGACGGCACCGCCTGCGTCACCGGCAACGCCCCGTGGCGCTGGCTCGACATCATCACCGACCTCGGCATGCGCCAGGCCGACATCGCCCACCAGTCCGGCGTGATCGTGATCCGGACGATGGACGACATCGAGCACGCCCACAGGTCGGGCAAGGTGGGGCTGCTGTTCGGCCTGGAGGCGGCGACGCCGATCGAGAACGAGCTCGACCGGCTCGACGTCCTGTACGGCCTCGGCCTCCGGCAGATCGGCATCGCCTACTCCGACGCCAACGCCCTCGGCAGCGGGCTGAACGAGACCACCGACGGCGGGCTGACCGACTTCGGCAGGCGCGCGGTCGCCAGGATGAACAGGCTCGGCCTGGCCATCGACATCTCGCACTCCTCCGACCGGACCGGCCTGGACGTCTGCGCCGTGAGCGAGCGCCCGGTGTTCATGACCCATGCGGGAGCGCGCGCGGTCTGGGACACGCCGCGGATGAAGCCGGACGACGTCCTGCGCGCGGTCGCCGAGACCGGCGGCGTCATCGGCATGTCGGCGGCGCCCCACACGACGCTGTCCGAGGCCCATCCCCGGCACACGATCCTGTCGGTGATGGACCACTTCCGGTATTGCCTGGACCTGGTCGGCATCGAGCACGTCGCGTTCGGGCCGGACACCCTCTATGGCGACCACGTCGGCCTGCACACCGTCTTCGGGCACCTGCTCAAGGTGGGCGCCGCCGCGCCCGGCGGCCCCTCCTTCGAGAAGGTGGAGTACGTCGACGGGCTGGAGAACCCGACCGAGAACTTCCACAACATCTGCGGCCTGCTCGTCCAGGAAGGGTTCTCCGACAGCGAGATCACGGCCGTGCTCGGCGGCAACATCCTCCGGGCGCTCGAGCGGATCTGGGCCTAACCCTCCCGAATGGAAAGAGGATCAGTGACTCCTGAAGTCCAGCCCCCGGCGAACGACCGGCTCGCCCGGCTCAGCGACGAGTTCTTCCAGGTGAAGCACACGGCCGACCCCTTCAGCGCCACGCTGCTCGGCGTCTCGGGCTTCGACGGGCTGGTGCCCGACCCCAGCCGCTCCGGCGCCGCCGCCGACGCCGCGAAGATCGCGGACATCGAACGGCGGCTCGCGGAGATCGACCCGGACGGCCTGAACCCGGCCGACCGGATCAACCACGCCGTGCTCGGCCGCCTCGCCTGGGGCGTACGGTCCGACCTGGAGCACGGCCTGTGGGAGACGGGGGCGTCCGCGGACGGCTACTCCTCACCGCAGGCGATGATGTTCATGTCGGTCCCGGCCGCGTCCCTCACCGACGCCGCGGCCGTCGACCAGTACCTGCGGCGGCTGAGCGCCCTGCCCGCGTTCATCGACGCGATCCTCGACCGCTATCGGGCGGCCGAACAGGACGGGCGGATTCCCACCCGGGTCGGCGTCGGCCAGGCCATCGACCAGCTCACCGGGCACCTTTCGCTGAGCCTGGCCGACGACACCCTGCTCGGCCATCGGCTGCCGGCCGACGTCGACGAGGGGAGCGTCAGGGCGCGCGCGGCCGGCATCGTCGAGGAGTCCGTCCGTCCCGCGCTCCGGCGCCTGCTCGTCGGCCTCCGGGACGAGCTGCTGCCCGTGGCCCGGCCCGACGAGCGGGTCGGCGTCCGCTTCGTCCCCGGTGGCGAGGAAGGTTACCGGGCCGCCGTACGGCGTCACACCACCACGGACCTGTCCCCGGAGGAGATCCACCAGATCGGTCTCGACTGTCTCGCGGAGCTGCGGCAGGAATGGGCCGAGCTGGGCGGACGGGTGCTCGGCACGAGCGACGTGGGCGAGGTCCTGACCCGGCTGCGGGAGGACCCCTCGTTGCGGTTCGGCTCGGCCGCCGAGATCGTCGACGTGGTGACCGACGCCCTGCGCCGGGCCGAGGAGGCGCGCGACGACTGGTTCCCGGCGTACGACATCGCCGACTGCGTCATCGAGGAGATCAACCCGATCGAGGCGGGCAACGCCGCGCTCGCCCACTACCGGCCGCCGGCGGGCGACGGGTCCCGGCCCGGCGCCCACTGCGTCCTCACGGCCGACCCGCACGAGCGGTTCGTGTACGAGTACGAGGCGCTGGCCTTCCACGAGAGCACGCCCGGGCACCACCTGCAGATCGCCTCCGCGCAGACCCTGACGGACCTTCCGGCCTACCGGCGGTTCCTGGACGCCGAGGTGTGCGGGTACGTCGAGGGCTGGGGCCTGTACAGCGAACGGCTCGCCGACGAGATGGGCCTGTACACCTCGGACATCGCCCGGCTGGGGATGCTCTCGTTCGACGCGCTGCGCGCCTGCCGGCTGGTCGTGGACACGGGCATGCACCACCTCGGCTGGTCGCGGCAGCAGGCCATGGAATTCATGTGGGACAACACCGCGACGACGCGGGCCAACGTCCGCAACGAGATCGACCGCTACATCGCATGGCCAGGGCAGGCGCTGGCGTACATGATCGGCCGCCGTGAGATCCGCCGCCTGCGGGCCGTGGCCGAAGGCCGCCTCGGATCCCGTTTCGACATCCGCGCCTTCCACGGGACGGTGCTCGGCAACGGCGCCGTCCCCCTCGGTGTGCTCGACCAGATCGTGGCCGCCTGGATCGACTCCGCGGCGGCCTGAGCCAGGCGCCCGCGTTTCCTTAGCAAGGAGTGCACATGTTCGTGAACATCAACGGCGCGCGGCTCAACGTCGAGGTCCTCGGCGAGGAGGGCGCACCCGTGCTGATCGCCCACCACGGCGGCGGGGGCATCGGCTCGCTGGCCGAGCCGAAGGCGACCTTCGGCCCGCTGTCCGACCTGTTCCGCGTCGTGGTGTTCGACGCCCGCGGCTGCGGCCTGAGCGAGGGCGTCCCGCCCTACTCGCACGCCCAGTGGGCCGCCGACGTCGACGCGCTGCGCGAGTGGGCCGGCGCCGAGTCGGTCGTGATCGCGGGCGGCTCCTACGGCGGATTCATCGCCATGGAGTACGCGATCGCCTACCCGGACCGGGTGCGGGCGATGATCCTTCGAGACACCTCACCGGACCGGACCAACCTGGAGATCGCCCACGAGAACGCGCGCAAGCAGACCCGGGTGGAGCTCGACTGGGAGAACTACGACCGCTACTGGAGCGGCGACATCCGCGACGACGACGACCTGAAGGCCCGCTGGGCCGAGCTGATCCCGCTGTACGACCACGAGTACGACCCGGTCAAGGCGGCCGCGCGCGTCGAGGCCTGCATCTACCGCCACGAGGCGCACAACTGGTGCTTCCAGCACAACGCGCCGATCTACGACGTCAAGCCGCAACTGCCGTCCGTGACCTGCCCCACCCTCGTCACCGTGGGCCGGTACGACTGGGTCACTCCCGTGTCGTCGTCGGAGACGATCGCCTCCCTCATCCCGAACTCCAGGCTCGTCGTCTTCGAGAAGTCCGGGCACTCCCCGCAGATCGAGGAGGCGGAGCTCTTCCAGCAGGCGATGCGCGACTTCCTCGCCGAGGCGCTGCCCGACCTCGGGACCGCGGCGCGATGATCGAGCGGCGCACGCTTTACGTCCCCGGCCCCGGCCCGGACGGGCTCGGCATCCCGTACTTCGACATCCGGGGCCGCGGCGACGGACCGCGGCTCACCGTGCTGTCCGGCGTGCACGGCGCCGAGTACGCCTCGATCGCGGCCGTCCGCGAGTTCGTGCGGAACCTCGACGCCGCCGCCGTCTCCGGGCGGATCGTCGTCGTGCCCGTGGTGAACGTGCCGGGATTCTGGGCCAGGGCGCCGTTCGTCGTCCCGGTGGACGGCGAGAACCTGAACCGGAGCTTCCCCGGCGACCCGGGCGGCTCGTTCACGCGGGTGCTCGCGCACCACGTCTTCACCGAGCTCGTCCTCGGCTCCGACTATCTCGTCGACATGCACGCGGGCGACCTGCCCGAGTCGCTGGAGCCGTTCACGATCTTCGAGGAGTCGCCGGTCGAGGCGGCCTCGCTGGAGCTCGCCCTGGCGTACGGCGCCGGGCACGTCGTCAGGCAGGCCGCGCGGGCGCGGACCGTGGCGGGCAGCACGTGCGCGGCCGCGGCGGACGCCGGCATCCCGGCGATCGTCGCGGAGTCGGGCCAGAACGGCCTGCTCGACCGGGCGGCGATCGACCGCCACCTGGCCGGGCTGACCAACATCGCCAGAACCGTCGGCGTGCTCGACGGTGAGCCGTGGCCGGTGCGCGAGGCCCGCCTGCACGAGGGATGGCACTGGCTGCGCACCGACCGGGAGGGCTGGTGGGAGCCCGCCGCGGCGGTGGGGGAGCAGGTGCCGGCCGGCGGGCTGCTGGGAACGATGAGCGACGTCTGGGGCGAGGTCTTCGCCGAGGTGCGGGCGCCCGAGGCGGGCACACCGTTGTTCCTGACGAGCAGCCCGGCGGTCTCGGCCGGCGGCCTGCTCATGGGCCTGGCCCGCGACTGAAGACCGGCTCGGCCGCTCCGGGTATGGCGAGGGCGGCACCGGCGTACCGACACCATCGACAAGGAGACCCCGACGTGGACGAGAACGGAACCGCCTCAACCGCCTCCCCGGAGCCCCGGACGCCGTCAGTGAGCTGGGAGGGCCGCTACCTGGAGGACTTCGTCGTCGGCGACGTCTACCGGCACCCGCTCGGCCGTACGGTGACCGAAGTGGACAACGCGTGGCTCACCCTGCTGACCCAGAACACCGCGGCCATCCACTTCGACCGGCACTACGCGGAGCGGACGCAGTGGGGCAGGCCGCTGGTCGACTCGACCTTCACCCTGGCCCTGGTCACCGGGCAGAGCGTGCACGACGTGTCCATGAACGTCATGGCGAACCTGGGCTGGGACCGGGTGCGCCTGCCCAATCCCGTCTTCGAGGGCGACACGATCTACTCCCAGTCGGAAGTGCTCTCGGTGCGCGAGTCGAAGTCCCGTCCCGACGTGGGCGTGGTGGAGGTGCGCACCATCGGGTTCAACCAGGACGGCGTGATCGTGATCAGCTTCGAGCGCACCCTCCTGGTCTACCGGCGGGGTCATGGTCCCGGCCGCGTCGCCGTCGAACCCCGGTGGGACGAGAGGTCTCTGAAGGCCGCCGGGCTCGACCCGCGTCCCGGCACACCATGACCGGGGCGTACGGGACGACGGCGCGGACCCTGCTCTTCGTGCCCGGCACCCGGCCCGACCGCTTCGCGAAGGCCGCCGCCAGCGGCGCGGACGCGGTCGTCATCGACCTCGAGGACGCCGTCGCCCCGCTGGACAAGGCACGGGCGCGGGCGGCCGCCGCCGGCCACGTCTCCGTCCACCCGGCACTGGTCAGGGTCAACGGCATCGGCACGCCGTGGCACGCCGACGACCTGGCCGCGCTCGCCGGGGCCGAAGGGCTCGCCGGAGTCGTCCTCCCCAAGACCGAGGCGGCCGAGCACGTCGCGTCGGTGGCCGCCGCGCTCGGCCCCCGGGTGCCGGTCTTCGCGCTGCTCGAATCCGCCCGGGGCGTACGGGACGCGGATCTCATCGCACAGGCGCCGGGCGTGGCGCGGCTCCTGTTCGGCAACCTCGACTTCTGTCTCGACATGGGCATCCCCTCACGGGGCGGCGACGAGCAGGCGTTGCTGTTCGCGCGCAGCAAGGTCGTGCTCGCGGCCAGGGCCGCCGGGCTGCCCGGGCCCGTCGACGGGGTCGAGCCCGAGATCGACGACGATGCGGCGGCCCTGGAGGCCGCCCGCCGGGCGGCGGCCATGGGATTCACCGGCAAGCTGTGTCTGCACCCGCGCCAGGTCGCCGTCGTCCGCGGCGCGTTCTCGCCCTCGGACGCGGAGCTGAACTGGGCCCGGCGCGTGCTCGACGCGGCGGCCGGGTCCGCGGGCGCCGCCGTACGGGTCGACGGAGAGATGATCGACAGACCTCGTCTGGAGTTCGCCCGGCGCATCGTCGACTCCGCGGGTGAGAAGCCGGCGTGAAGCGCCCGGCCCGTCCTGCATCACGCGCGCAGCCCCGTCGCCGTCATGCGTCCTGCCACCATGGAACTGTAGAGACGCCTGCGAGGTCCCGGATGTGGCAGAACCGCCGGAAACACCGCGCGAATCACGGTTAGGGTGGTCCGCGCGGCTCATCTACATGTCTTCGGCTGCGTCCGCGGCTCACTCAGGGGCGGCGGCAGGAGGCGTCGGCCATGGTTCGAGGAGCGGCGTGTGAGCGGGTGGACGGAGCCGGACCACAGGTCGCCCGTGCGGCTGATCGCGCTGACCTTCGCCCTGTCCGTGCCCTTCTGGCTGGCCGGTGCCGTGGCCGGCCGCCTGTCGGAGACCCTGCCCGTGAGCGCGCTGATGGCGTGCTGCCCCTTGCTGGCGGCGATGCTGCTGGTCCGCCGTCATGAGCCACGCGGCGCCGTGAAGCGGCTGCTGCAGCGCGTCGTGGACTGGCGTGCCGCTCCCCGTCCCGGCCGCTGGCACGCACTCGCGATCGCGCTGCCGCTGGGCGTCATGGCCGGCTCGTACGCCGTGATGGTCCTGCTGGGCCGGTCACTGCCCGGGCTGCGGGTTTCGCTGGTCGAGGTCCCGCTGCTGTTCGCCGTGTTCCTCGTCGCCGCCGCCTGCGAGGAGGCGGGATGGACGGCGTATGCCACCGATCCGCTGTCCACCCGCTGGGGCCCGCCGGTCACCGGCGTCATCCTGGGGGTGACATGGGCGGTCTGGCACATCGTCCCCTACGCGCAGGCCGGCCACGGCCCGCTGTGGATAGCGGGCCAGTGCCTGTACACGGTGGCGTTGCGGGTCGTCATCGTCTGGCTGTATCTGCACAGCACGAGCGTGCTCACCGCGGTCGTCTGCCATGCCGCCTCCAACGTCGGCTGGTCCCTCTTCCCCGGATCGCACTACGACCCGGTCGTCACCGGGGGCATCGCCATTGTGGTGGCCCTGCTGGTGGTGACCGCGTGGCCCAGGCCGTTCTCCCGGTGACATCGCTCTCGCCGGTGACATCGCTCTCGCCGGTGACATCGCTCTCGCGGGTGACATCGCGGGAGCGGGCTCTCACGACCGGGCCGTGCCGCGGTGTGGGCTCTCACGATCCGGTCGAGACCTGGGAGCTCAACGTCCATGGGCGGAGCAGGACGCGGCCACATGAGCGACCACCGGCTCGCAGTGAACGGCCCGGTACGCCTCACGAGCGGTCGCACGGATGTGTTCCGGGCAGGCGGAGGCGATGGGGCGGATGAACACGTAGACGTGCACCATGCCGTCGATCTCTACCAGGCGCACGTCGTCCACCACGTCGGTGAACACCTCGCGCAGGGTTTCCCGTATGGCACGCCGTGCGAGCGGACCCGTGGCCTCGTCACGGTCCCTTCCACCGTCCTGTCGCCGGGGGATCGGACGGAGTTCTGTTCTCGCGATCGTCATGACTCAACCGTCCCGCCTACCCGCTCTGCGCGGGGAGGGGCGAAGGTCCCCGGTCCCCACGGCGGTCGTCGCTTCTGAGGGCAGGGCGTGCTCAGAAGCAGGCGACGGCACCGGAAGGGATCAGCGGAGGCGGCGCCGGAAGGGTGAAGGGAGCGGCGGGGCGGCGGCGAGCCGCACCCGGCAGTCCACCGCCACGGCCCCATCCGGTGTCACGATCACCGGGTTGAGATCGAGCTCCGCGACGTCGGGCAGATCGTCCATGAACCGGCCCACGCGGACGATCTGCTCCTCCAGGGCCGCCACGTCGGCCGCCGGCCGTCCGCGGTAGCCGTACAGGAGCGGCGCGCACCGCAGCTCCGCGATCATGCGGGCGGCCTCGGCCCTGTCGATCGGCGGCACGCGGAATGCGCGATCGGCCAGCAGCTCGGTCGCGACACCGCCGAGCCCAACCATGATCAGCGGCCCGAAGGTCTCGTGCGCGACGCCGCCTATGATCATTTCGGTCCCTTCGCCTGCCATGGCCTGGACGATCGCGCCTGTCATCGCGGGGCCGAGGCGGTCGGCCATCTCCCGGTACGCCTGCCGGACCTCGTCGGGCGCCCGCAGGCCGATCCGCACACCACCCACGTCGGACTTGTGGACCAACCCGGGGCCGACGGCCTTGAGCACGGCGGGCAGACCGACGACCGACGCGGCCTCCGCCGCCCTCTCCGGCCCGTCGACCGGGACGGACTCGGCCGTGTGGATCGCGTACGCCGACAGGAGCCGGGCCGCCGTGCCCTCGTCCAGCCATCGTCCATGGGGATGAGCGGCGAGGTCCGCGGTGATGATCCGCCGCGCGGCCGCCGAGTCGATCCCGGGGAGGTCCTCGCGGGATGCCGGCGGCCGGGCGCGCCAGGCGGCGTGCGCGGCCGCCCGGGCGAGGGCGTGCACGGCCTGTTCGGGGAAGGCGTACGCGGGCACCCGGCCGTCGACGAGTTCGTCGTGCCCGGCGAGGCAGGCGAGCACGGGCTTCGCCGCGTTCCTCGTGACGGCCGCGATCGCTTCGCGCGTCGCGTCGAGGCCCGAGCCGAACGGCGGGGTGTAGACGGTCAGCACGGCGTCGACGCCCGGGTCGGCCAGGACCGTCGCGATCGCGAAGGCGATGTCCCCGGCGTCGGCTTCGGCCGTGAGGTCGACGGGGTTGCCGACGGCCGCCGCCGGCCGGAGCCGGGGGCGAAGCGCCTCCGCGGTGGCGGGGGACAACTCCGGCACGACCAGGCCGAGCCGTTCACAGGCGTCCGCCGTCATCGCCTGCGGGCCTCCGGAGTTGCCCACGATCGCCACCCGAGGGCCGTCCGGCAGCGGCTGGAAGGCCAGCAGCCGGGCGGTGTCGAGCAGATCCTGGACGCTGTCCTCCCTGATGACGCCGCAGGCGCGCAACAGCGCGTCCACGGCCACATCGGGCGTCGCCGCGGCGGCCGTGTGCGAGCGGACCGCCCGGCTGCCCGCGGCGCTGCGCCCGCTCTTCACCGCGATGATCGGTTTGCGGGCGCTGATCCTGCGGGCGATCCGGGCGAACCTTCGCGGATTGCCGAACGACTCCAGATAAAGGCCAATGACGCGGGTGGCCGGGTCGTCCTCCCAGTATTCGAGCAGGTCGTTGCCGCTGACGTCCGCCTTGTTCCCCACGGAGGCGAAGGAGGAGATGCCGAGGCCGAGCTGTCCGGCGCGTTCGATCATGGCCGCGGCCACCGCGCCCGACTGCGACATCACCCCCAGCGGACCCGGGGAAGGAGGTGTGGGCAGGAATCCGGCGTTCAGGCGCGCCGCCGTGTTCACCACACCGAGGCAGTTGGGCCCGACCAGCCGCATGCCCGCCTGCCGGCAGATCTCCAGCAGCTCCCGTTCGGCCTCGCGGTTTCCCACTTCGGCGAATCCGGACGTCAGCACGACCAGGGCACGTACCTCATGGCGGGCACACTCGCGGGCGATGCCGAGCACGGTGGGGGCCGGGGTGGCGATCACCGCGAGCTCCGCCGGCCCGGGCAGCGAGGCCATGTCCGGGTAGGCCGGCAGGCCGCACACTTCGGTGGCCCGCGGATTGACGGGATAGATCGGGCCGGGGAAGCCTCCGTCGATCAGGTTGCGCAGCACGCGGTGCCCGACGCGGGCCTCGTGACGGCCGGCGCCGATCACGGCCACCGACTCCGGGGTGAACATGTGCGCGATGGAGTTGTGCTCCGCCTCGTGCGCCCGCGCCTCGATCTCGGCTACGAGCCGCTCGGTGGGGCGGGTGGCGATGCGGATCTCGACCTGCCCGTCGTCGTATCGCGTCTCCACCGGCAGGCCGAGATCGTTCAGCACCCGCAGCATCGCCCGGTTCTGCGGCAGGACGGTGGCGACGAGTTCCTCGATTCCCTCGTCCGCCGCGTCCAGCGCGAGGTGTTCGAGCAGCAGCGTGCCGAGCCCGCAGCCGTGCACCGCGTCGTCCAGCAGGATCCCCACCTCGGCCTCCGACCCGTCCGGATCGGCGATGTATTCCGCCACGCCGACCACGCGGCCGCCGACCAGAGCGACCAGGGCGTGCCCGTGGTAGCCGGGCCCGGTGATCCGGTCCATGTACGCATGGGCCGAGGCGGCGCCTCCGGTGAAGAACCTCATATACGCCGAACGCGGGGAAGACCTGGCGATCAGTTCGTGCAGGGCCTCCCGGTCGGCCGGCCGCAACGGGCGGATGCGCGCCACCCCGCCGTCACGCAGGAGGACGTCGCACGCTTCGCCGGCGGTTCGAACCATGTCTCAAAGGTCCACGACCGGGCGAGCACCCCCAAAGGGACTTCCTTCCCGTCTTGCCGGGACCCCGGTCCCGAACCCCGTCCAGCCGGCCCGTCCTTCGCGCGCCGAGGATCCGCACGCTCGGCCTGCTGCGCCCGGGAAGCCGAGTGTGATCAGCCCGTACGCGGCCCGCGGCCTACGCGAAGGGCGGCCCAGCCGGATGGCTGGGCCGCCCTTGCGTTTCCGGGGATCGACCGGGTCAGCGGGAGACCGCCTGGAACCGATGACACCGTCCCGGAGATCGGCGTTCGTCGTCACCCATCCGGCGGGATCAGGCGCACGGGCTCTCGTTCATCGTGATGCTCAAGGCCGGTAGCGAAGGGCGGGAACGATGTCGTCGAAGGCCGTCGCGTCGCCCGCGCGCCAGGCCTTGGCCCCCCGCGCCAACCGTGCCTTGTCGGCGGTCCGGATGCCCCGCAGGAGACGGCGGTATCTTGCCTGGGCACGGCACATGCCGCAGCAACAGCAGCGGATCCCGGTCCAGCGGAACTCCCAGGTGCAGCGCGTACAGGAGGCGTCGAGATCCTCCTTGAGGCTGGCGGGCAGGTCGCAGGTGGACTCGGCGCGGTGGTCGTGGCAGGCCTCGCGGGTCAGATCGCCATGCCAGAGCCGGACGATGAGCGGGTCGGTCTTGTCGGTGCGGGACATGTGGTGCAACGCCTCCGGATGCCGGTCGGCGCGCCGTACTCGAAAACGGAGTACGGCTGACGCCGTTGGCCGGTGGCATCACGCGGTCTCCGCACGCACACCCCCTCACAAATCCAGGCTCACAAATCCAGGCTCACAAATCGAGGCTCACAAATCCAGGCTCGCAGTGTTCAGCATGCATCAGCCCACCGACATTCCGTCGGGATCCAGGGGACGGCCCCCTGCGACATGGTGTGGCCCGCCCGCCCGGACCGTTAGCGTCCATGGGAGTGGTGTACGGGTGATCTTTCCCTTGGTGCGACGGGAGAGATCCATGTGACAAGAGACGGCCACTTCGTAATCCTTCGATTCGCACATTCAGACACGAAGGGGATGAAGTGGCCGTCAATGACATTGTGCCCGCTGCCGGGGACTACTTCGACGAGACTCTCGCCGCGGCGAGCCCGGACCTGCTGCGCACGATGATCCGCGAGTTCGCGCAGCGGATGATGGACGCCGAGGTCGAGCAGCTGTGCGGGGCCGGCTACGGCGAGGTCAGCAGCGAGCGGGTCAACTCCCGCAACGGCTACCGCAGCCGGGAGTGGGACACCCGGGCCGGGACCATCGAGCTGGCCATCCCCCGCCTGCGGTCGGGGTCGTACTTCCCGGACTTCCTGCTGGACAAGCGCCGCCGGGCCGAACGGGCGCTGACCAGCGTGGTGGCCACCTCCTACCTGCTGGGTGTGTCCACACGGCGGATGGAAAAACTCGCCGAGTCGATGGGCATCACCAAGCTGTCCAAATCGCAGGTGTCGAAGATGGCCGCCGAGCTGGATGAGCTGGTCGCCTCGTTCCGGTCCCGGCCTTTGGACGGCGGGCCGTACACCTTCGTCTGGATCGACGCGCTCACTCAGAAGGTGCGTGAGGGCGGGCGGACGGTGAACGTGCACTGCCTGATCGCCACCGGTGTCAATGCCGACGGGCAGCGGGAGATCCTCGGCCTGGACGTCGTCTCCTGCGAAGACGGGGCGGGCTGGCTGGCGTTCCTGCGTGGCCTGGTCGCCCGCGGCCTGTCCGGCGTCCTGCTGGTCACCAGCGACTGCCACGCCGGGCTACGTGACGCGATCGCCGCCACGCTGCCCGGCGCCTCCTGGCAGCGCTGCCGCACCCACTTCGCGAGAAACCTGGGCACCTGTGTCCCGAAGACGGCGCAGCCGTGGGTGCACACGATGCTGCGCACCATCTTCGAACAGCCCGACACCGAGTCCGTGCACGCCCAGCACCGGCACGTGGTCGAGGTGCTGGAGGCCAAGTACCCCAAGGCCGCCGACCGGCTGGACGAGGCCCGTGATGACATCCTGGCCTTCACCGCCTTCCCCACGGCCGTCTGGCGGCAGATCTGGTCCAACAACCCCCAAGAGCGGCTGAACAAGGAGATCCGCCGCCGCACCGACGTGGTCGGCATCTTCCCCGACCGGGAGGCCATCGTCCGCCTGGTCGGCGCGGTGCTGGCCGAGCAGAACGACGAGTGGACCGAGCAGCGCCGCTACATGGGCCTGGAGATCCTGGCCGAATGCCGTAAGCACACCCACTCTCAAAATGAGACAAATGATGCTAAAGTGAATATCGAGGCGATTACGGCTTAGAAGTTCGCCGGATTACGAGTGGTCTTCTCATACACCACGATCATGGACGCGGCCGCCGGACCAGGCCGGATCTTGGGCCGACAGGCGGGTCGCCCTGCGCCGGCGGCTATCGACCTTCTCCCGCGTCGCGGGTGCGCCGGCAGGGAAACCAGGCCGACGAAGCCCGCCCACTACCAGCCCCATATTGGCCAGCGGTGGCCTCATCCGAGTCGATGCCACTCAAAGGTCTCCGGAGAGGGCGGCACGGAGGGTGGCGGCCCGTGTGAGTACAGGGTCGGCATCGTCGTCGTCGAGGTCTCGAAGCAGTTCACCGAGGTCGGTCAGGGAGACGACGAGGGAGGGCCGGTACCGGCTGGGGTCGGAGGCGGCCAGCTTCTCGTAGGTTTCCACGACTTGGCGCTGGTGATGGAGGGACTCGACGTTCCGGCCGGCGGCGCGTAGGTAATCGGCCAACCTGGCTCGGACGGTCGCCAGCACGGCCAGATAGCTGACGGGATCCTCCTTCGCGAGCGGCTCGAACAGCTCCACCACGCCGAGTTCTGCGGCGGCGGCCTCCTCGTGAAGCCCGAGCCTGAACATGATGGTGGCTCTTGAGTCGAGCAGGTGGATGTAGGGGAACGGTTCGGCGTCGGGCTGTTGGAGGAGGTGGATTTCCCACAACCCGGAGGCGCGAGCCAGGAGCTGCTGCGCGGGGTCGAGGAGTTCGACGCCGATCAGCTCCTGGGCCACGTCGTTGAGCGTGCGGACCGTGACCGCGAGGTCCTGCTGGATGTTGGTGACGCGCTCGACCGTCTCCTCGATGTCGTGCCCGAGGCAGGACTGGACAAAGAGCCGCCGTTGCAAAGTCCCGGCAAGCTGGCCGGTCTCGTCCATCTGCCCCCAAATGTCTGCGGCGCGTTCAAGCAGGGGCAGCGCCCGCCCTGGGTCGCCCTGGCTCGAATAGCGAGTGGCAAGGTTGTCCAGCGACATTGCCATCCTGGCAAGGTACGGGTCGGGCTGGACGAGGGACAGCTCTTCGTAGATCTCGAGGGCCGCGCTGAGGGCGGCGACGCACTCTTCGGTACGGCCAAGGTCGGCTTCCCGGTTGCTGAGATGGAAGAGCGCATCGGCAAGGTCTTCCCGGGCTCCGGTCTCCCGGCAGAGATCGACGGCCAGGGCGGCCGCGGATCTGGCTTCTTCGGCTTCGCCGAGCCGGGACAGGTAGATGGCGAGTGAGAGCCAGGCGCTCGCCAGTCGGGGGCGGAACCGGTCACGATCCTGCTGGGTCAGTTCGCCGTACAGAGAGATGGATCGCCGCATGTGCTCCAGCGCTCGCTCCAGGCGTCCCTCCTCCTCGTGGTAGCGGCTCAGGTTGTGCAGCGCCCGCGCGAGATCCGCACCGAGCTGATCGTCGCCGGGCTCGTAGAGCCGTTCCAGGAGGCTGACCGCGCGCTCGACGGCGGTGATCGCATGGTCGAACTGGCCGGCTCGCTCGAGGACGGAGCCGAGGAAGCTCAGCGCGTTAGCGAGGGCCACGGCCCAGCCTGTGTCGTCGTCGTACAGGCGCTGATACGACTCGACGGACTCCCTGCCGGATCGCACGGCCTCGTTGATTTCGTCGGAGACGTTGTGCGTGATCGCGAGGTTGAACAGCGCGTGTGCGAGCTGGGGCAGGTCTCCAGCGGTACGGAAGATTTCGACTGCCTCGGCTGTGGCTGCCACCGATTCTTCTGTACGCCCAAGGTTATGCAGTCGGGTTCCCAAGATCTTGAGGGATTCGCCGAGGTGAGGGTCCGCGCATTCGCGGTAGAGCTTGATGGCTGCACGCGTCTCATTCAGCGCCGGTTCGTGCTGGCCGAGTGCTGTCAGTTGGTCGCCAAGGAAGCGGTGGGCGCTAGCGAGGTCGGATGTCCACTCTCGGTCCTCCTTGCGTAGCTTACGGTAGTGCTTGATCGACTCCTGGAGCGCATACACCGCCTTCGCGTGCTGACCGATGGCCGCGTGGCGGTGACTCAGATTGACGAGGGAGAGCGCGAGTTCGCTCAGGTAGGCGGCCGGGTCCTGCCGGGCAAGGTCACGGTAGAGCTGCGTGGCCCTTTCCATGGTCTCTACCGCGGCGTCCGCATCGCCGAGCTTCGCCTGAACCTGGGAGAGGTTGCTGAGGAAACTCGCGTACCACGGGGCCGCTCCGGAATCCTCGGCAAGCAGCAGCGGAAAGAGTTCCCCAGCCTCAATGAGGCTCTCGTGTGCCTGGTTCCACTGTTCGAGATCCGCATGCCGTAAGGCTGTGGTCTGCAGCGCCATGGCGAGTGTCATACGGTAGTCGCCGTCGGCCAGATTCCTTGCCACTTCCAGCGCGGCCTGGGAGGTCGTGAGGGCTCCGGCGAGGTCACCGTCGTCCACTTTGAGGTTGCTCAGGATGTTGAGCGCGAGGGCTAGACCGTAGCCCCCTCCCAGAGCCCGGAACTGCTCGATGGACTTCTCCGCCAGCCGGATGCCTTCCTTCAGGTCGTCGTCCTCGGCCACGCGCTGGGCGAGACGCAGCAGGCAGCGAGCGTACGGTTCCCGCGCCCAGTCCAAACCCATCTCGACGAGTGGAGCGAGGCCGCGGACCGTCTGCCGGCAGACCATCATCGCGTCGAGCACACTGCCGACATGGACGAGCAGGGCACTGTACGGTTCGGCCTCCGCGGCAACATCCAGCCAGCGGGTAACGTCCTCCTTGGCCAGGGTGCGAAGGATGCGGAAAGCGCGGCGCCGTACGGAGACGGCATCGTCGAGCCGGCCCAGCGCCGTGAGCGGCACGGCGAGCTCGCTCAGCGCCCGCGCGAGCTGAAGCCGATCACGGCCCTCCGAGAGGGCGAGCACTATGCGGCGCGCGAGCAACTCGTTATAGGGGTGCCCCTGCTCGGCGAGCCGATCAGCGAGCGCCTTCAGCGAGCGAGACAACTCATCCCGGACGATGTCCGGATCGGCGATCACCGTCTGCTCCAGACCGTGAATCTCATCGCCCAGCCGAAGGACCAGATCGTCCAGCGACTCGGAGATGGTCATACTGAACCGCTCTGGCTCGGCTGCCGCATAGGCCTGGTACTGCGCGACGAGGTGGCCGATCGACATAGTCGTCAGTCATCCCTTTCTTTTGGAACGTGACAACCGGTTGATCATTCCGAAAACCGGCACAAATTTCTAGATACTCGGCTGGGATGGTCCAGACTGATCAGGCCGGGTCATCGCCGGATAGGCATGCTCATCGGAGCGTGAAATGCGCGGGCTCCGAAAGCACGGCGGCCGCGGCGGGGAGATCGGCCAGACGGGTCGCGAGCGTCTCGACGGCGAGTTCGCGGGGCAGCAATGCGCTGAACTTGAGGCCGTTCAGCGCCCTGTCGTCGATGTCGGGTCGGCTGAGCTCGCCGGCGAGGTCCTGCCGCCACCGAGTGCCGGTCAGGTCGTTCCTCAGCCTGACGTGCAGGTCGTCCACGCGCTGGGTCGGATCGGCGAGCGGGCCGAGCGTGGCTTTGATCGTGGCGTTGGCGCGATATCCGGCCCAGGTCCACCACTGCAGGTCGCCGTCGTTTCGCACGATCACGGTGCCGCCCGGGTGGACGAGGTCGTGGCTGTCCTCCCGTATCCGCGTGAGTCCGGTCACCGCCCGGCGGGTGAGTTTCACCGGAGGGTCGGCGCCCAGAACGACGTCCCGCATGGCGCGTGCCAGGGCGAAGGAAGCGCCGCCGGACATCGTGGTCGCCCAGCGGGCCTTGCCGCCGCCTCCTTCAACGGGCTGGACGAAGCATCGTCGTCGTTTCCAGTCGATCCAGTCCACGACCCAGGTGCGGCCGGCCAGCAGCAGGAGGCGCGGCCCCGTGACGGCGGACGTCAGGAGGCTGGGATCCGTCCGGCCGATCTCGGCGTTGCCGCGCAGGACGGTGAACTCCGGCGGGGCCGTGAACACCGCGGTGAGGTCCATGAAGTTCCGGCGCCCGAAGCGCTGCTCGGCCTGAGGGCCGACGAGCAGCGCGCCGCCGTCTCGCTCGAGGAAGCCCTGGTCGATGAGATGGTCGAGCACCGGGCGCGCGTGCTGCTCACGGAAAGGGCCGAGGCCGCGCCACCAGTCCGGCCACAGGGCGTCGCCTATCCGGCCCTCCTGCAGGGCGAGCGCGAGGAGTTGTTGCGCGACTATGTGCCGAGGCGAGGGCGGCGGCTGCAGGGGCTCGACGTAACCCGTGCTCCACAGCAGCAGGAGCCCCGCGGAGGCGAGGAGATCCTCCTGGGTCAGGCCCAGGACGAGGCAGTTGCGCCTGACTCCCGAGCGCCTGCCCGTACGGCCCAGGCGCTGGAGGAACGACGCGACCGACCACGGAGCGTTGATCTGGATGACTCGATCCAGGTCTCCGACATCGATGCCCAGTTCCAGCGTGGAGGTCGAGACGATGACACAGTCGCGAGACTGGGCGAAGGCCTCTTCAGCGCGGCGCCGTTCGTCGGCCGAGAGGGAGGAGTGGGAGAGGAACGTCGTGACGCCGTGGTCGCGCAGCAACTGACCGAGCTCTTCCACCATCCTGCGGGAGTCGCAGAAGACGAGCCGTTTCTCGCCCTGATGCAGTGCCGCGATGACGCGGGCGGCGTTGGCGACGGAGCCGACGTGGTCCAGCTCCACATCGGCCGCTCCGGAATCCGCTCCCATGCCAGGGGCGATCACTTCCGCAGGCCGGCTCCCCGCGCCCGAACCCTGGAGCCAGGAAAGCAGTTCACGAGGATTGCCCACCGTCGCCGACAGGCCGATGCGCTGGAGCGGCCGTCCGGCCAGCCGGGTGAGGCGCTCCAGAACGGCGAGCAGGTGCCAGCCCCGATCGTCGCGGGCGAAGGCGTGCACCTCGTCGACCACGACTGCCCGCAGATCCGCCAGGAGGCGGCGGTGGTCCACCCCGTTGCTGATGAGCATGGCCTCCAGGGATTCCGGGGTGGTCAACAGGATGTCGGGCGGATCCCGCAGGATCGCCTGACGGCGGGAGCCGGACACGTCCCCGTGCCAGAGCTCGACCCGCCTGCCGAGCCAGCCCGCGTACGACTGAAGGCGCGGCAGCAGGTTGTTGAGCAGGGCCTTCAGCGGGCAGACGTACAGCACCGACAGGCCGGTCCAGGTCTGTTCCTCCATCACGGACAGTAGCGGGAACGTCGCCGCCTCGGTCTTGCCTCCGGCCGTCGGCGCGATCAACAGCGCGTCCCGCCCTTCGCCGATGGGACGTAGCGCCTCCTGCTGCAGCGGCCGCAGCCGGGCCCAGCCGAGCGTGTTGGTGAGGTGGTACGCGATCGTCGGGTGAAGTGCGAGTGTCGGCGAGGTCACGGCAGGTCGAGCTCCACATCGTCCGCGGAGACCGCCGGGCGGCCGCGGCGGAAGGCGTTCAGCTCGTCGTCGTTCAGCTCTCCCTCTGTGACCGTGACCTGCCGGTAGTCCCGCCGGGGGTCGAAATCCTCGTGGTCCGAGACCCGGTAGAGCACGTCGGCGACGAGCTTGCGGAGGAAGATCCGCGGCGCCACGCCGGCTCCCAGGTGCCCGGCGACGGCGGTGGCCAGGTCCTTGACGTACGCGTCGTCGATGAGGTTCCTGATGCGCTGCTCGGCGGGGTCTCCCTGGGCGTACAGGTCGCGTACGGCGCAGCCCAGCTCGACCAGCTTGTCGCGGTCGAAGCCGGTGAGCCGGATCTGCACCGAGCGGGCGGAGTCGAACCGCGCGTCGGTCTTGAAGTCGGAATGCAGCCGCTGGGCCAGGGCCGGGGATCGCTGCACGCCCTGCTGACCGTCATAGAAGGCGGGAGTGCCGGTGATGACGAGATAGAGGCCGGGGAAGCGGCCCTTGTCGATCTCGTCGATGAGCTGCCGAAGCGTGTTGAGGCTCCGCTCACGGTTGTCGCTGCGCATCCGCTGCAGGGTCTCGACCTCGTCGAGCACGACCAGCAGCCCCGGATAACCGCAGTCGCGCAGCACCACGAGCAGGCCCTGCAGGAAATACAGGGCCGAAGTCGAGTCGACGTCCCCCTTGAGCCCGGCATAGCGGCGGATGCTCGACGCGACGTTCGGCTCGCCGCGCACCCAGGCGAGCAGGCCGTCCGCGGTCGCATGGTCGCCCGACAGCCTGGCGCGGCGGTAGAAACGCAGCGCGGTCGCGAACGCCGGCGCGTTCTTCGCGGTCTCGGCCAGCCGTGACTCGATGAGCTCCTCGACCGCGGTGCTCATCGCCCTGCGGTCGTCCTTCGCGACCCCGGCGTCATCCTCCAGAGCGAGAAGCCATGTGTCCACGATGTCCTGCAACGCGCTCGGCGGCGAGCTCGCGGTGCTCAACCCACCGATCAACGACCGGTAGACGGTCTCCAGCCGGTGCAGAGGCGTGGTCCGGTCCGAGATCTGGATCTCGCTGGTCGCCATCTTCTTCCGCTTGGCCCTTTCGGCCAGCCAGCGGGCGAAGAACGTCTTGCCCGAGCCGTACTCGCCGCGAACCGCCTTGAATCCCGAGCTTCCGGCGGTCACCGCCGTCAGATCGTCGTCGAGCGCCTTCTCGAACCGCTCCATGCCGACCGCGAACAGATCCAGGCCGTTGCGCGGCACGGTCCCGCGGCCGAGAGCGTCGATGATCTGCCGCCGCCTTGCCCGGCTCACCTTCGCCGTCACGGTTCATCCTCCTCGAGGAACTGCTCTTCCAGCAGTCGCACGTTCAGCTCGACCGTACGGTCGCGGTCCTTGAGCATGATCACATCGGTCTGCTCCACGTTGAGCAGGTTCTTCAGCGCCCGCATCAACAGGACCGTCCGGTCAGGCGTCTCGCCGAGCCGCTGCGCGATGTCCGCCACCGAGCCCCGTCCGGTGCCCCCGGCGAGGTGGTCGATGATCCGGGCGACCGTATCGTCATCGACGACGCCGCCCCGGGGAGCCAGCCGCCGCTGCTCGGCATAGGTATCCGAGGCCACCACCCGCTGACCAAGGGTTGGCAGAGCTGTCACTGCCGCAGGAGGTGCAATCGGCTGGGCAGGTGTTACGGGCACCGGTGCTGGGGGAGGGGCGGCAGGTGCGGGCTTGGAGCGCACCGGTTCGTGTGCCACGGGGAGGCCGCAGATGGTCTCGCCCGGTCGGGAGACACGCGGCTGATGCGCGGGCTGACGCCTGTTCCCGTCCTTTGCGGGCGTCGTCGGTCCGCCCATGGGAGAGACCGACGTCCAGCTCCGTTCCGTGGACGGTGGGGACGGTGGCGGCGGCAGGGGCGGTCTGCTTCCCCGTGCCGGCCTGCTGACCGGCACACTGACACGGCCCGTGCCCGGCAGGCGGATCGGGGCGTCAGGCCCGGAGTGCACGGACCGCTGTTGCCGAGCGGGCCGGGTCACCGCGATGCGCTTGCGGCCGATGAGAGCCTGGACCCACTCGGCCGCGATCGGACGTGTGCCGCGCGGGCCCTGCGCACGGGTGAAGAGCTCCCCGACAGCGGTGACCACATGGTCCGGCAGGCCGGGGAGCAGCGCCGGCTCGTCACCGGGCCGCACGGACGGGGTCCGCGAGAGCACCCGGCCGACCAGCAGCGCGAGCTTGTATCGGTCGGTGTCCATGTCCGGCCCGCTGGAGGGCTGGTAGGGATCATTCCAGTCCGGCGTGTGCGCCTGCCGCAACACCGGTTCCGCCCCGTGCCGGCGCAGGCCGTCGCAGTCGAGCATGAAGACCTTGTACGGCTGGCCCGGGCGCCACAGGAGGTTCCGGAAGGAAAGGTCCCCGACGATCCACCCGTGGGTGTGCAGCAGGTCGATCAGCTTGGCGGCCAGCGTCGCGATCTCAAGGCGGCCGTGGACGTCCGGCTGGTGCAGGTCCTGCCACGCCCAGTTCGGTTCGTACAGCAGATATTGCAGCTCGACGAGCTTGGGCTTACCGCCGATCGTGCCGTAGAAGTCCCGGGGCACGTGCGGCATCAGGAAGCCGGTCACCTGGCCCCCGTGCACGACCCTCGCGACGGGCCAGGCGCACTGGTGCAGCAGCGCGCGCACCTCGGTGGCCGTCTGGCGATGACCGAACTCGACGAGCTCCGCAAGTGCCGCGCCGTTCACCTGGCCGGCCTGCGGCATGTACTCCTTGTAGACGAGGTTCTCCGGCCCGAGCACACGGGTGACCACCCCCTGGCCGCCCTTGTCGAGGGGGTCGGACTCCAGGGGCAGCGTCGCACGGTGCCGGTCGAGCGGATGGGGCGTGAAGGCCATTCAGACCCTCCAGATGCACACGGCGGTCCGGTCGTCGTCGTGCGTCTTCGCCCGGAAGCTCATCTGCCAGAAGAACTCGGGCAGGGACGGCGGCCGGCTCCACCAGCTCGCCAACCGGGAGCTCACCTGCGGCCCCCGCATCGGCTTGGCCAGGCCGTCGGTGCACAGCAGCAGCATGTCGCCTGGATACAGGTCGGCATAGCCGACTTCCACGTGCTCGATATCGCGAGGCAGCGCGTGGGTCGCCGAGGTCGAGACCCCCGCGTCGGCGTCGTCCTCGCCGAAGCACGGTGTCCAGACGCCCCTGTGCAGGTGCCACGCCATGCAGTCGCCGACCCGGACCAGCACGGCGCGGTGCACGGACGTCTCGGGCACCTCCCGGATCCTGGCGGCGAGGAACGTCGTGGACAACTCGTCCGGCGGCATCCCGCGCTCGTCCGCCCGGTCGCGGATGTCGCCGGCGATGCCGTCGACGAACTCCCGGGCGTCCGTCATGTAGTCAGGGGCGATCGGCAGCGTGGAGAGATACGCCTGCGCGACCTCGCAGGCCGTGGCCGCTCCGACATGCGAGCCCTCCTTGCTGCCCAGCCCGTCCGCCACGCAGGCCAGCAGCGTGCCCTCGCCGTCGTGCCAGAGCCCCATCGCGTCCTGACGTACGGTGCCGTAGTAGCGGTGCGCGTCGCCTCGGATCGATGCGGCACGCACCTCCAGCCCGGGCAGCGCGGCGCCGTCGATTTCGGTGTCCGGCCGCCGTACCGCAGGCAGCGGACCCGGCTGTGAGATCACCCGCGGCTCGCGGCCGATGACGAGCGGCTGGGGAAACCCGGGCACCGTCTCCGCCGCCGCGGGCGCCTCGTGCTCCTGGACCTGTTCCATGTGCGGTTCCTCTTCCGGGTACGGTTCGCGATCAGAGCGGGTCGGGGGCGAGGACCGTGTAGCCCGGCACCTGGTCGGGGATGATGAGCTGGGCCGTGCCCGAGGGATTGGACGACGACGCGACGGCCGACTGGACGACGGAGTTGAGCAGCTGCCGCGCGAACTCGCGGAGAGCCTGTGTCGGCGACATGTCGCCGTTGGCGATGAACGCCCGGAACGTGGCCACCTGCTGCAGAGTCGCCGGGTCCACGTCGCCGAAGCCGAACGCCAGGATGGTCGGATGAGCCCGGAAATCGCGGCTGACCAGCTCCTTGTGCTCGACGTGCCACTCGTCCGTCGGGAGGCCGTCGGTGAGGAAGAACACCGTGGGCCGGTACGGCGCGTGCCCGGCCTGCTTCAGCCCCGCGACGTCCTGCTCGATCGTGCGCTTGAGCAGGGAGAACGCGGCGCCATAACTCGTCGTGCCGCGCGGGGACAGCTGCGGAATGGAGTGCACGTCGTTGAGGTCGGCCAGCGGGAGCAGCACCTCGGCGGTGCTGCTGAACCCGATGATGCCGAGCCTGGCCCGGTCCGCCACGACCGGGTTGCTCGCGATCTCCTGGTAGATCAGGGGGAGCTCCTGGTTGATGGCATCGAGGGGCGGTCCCTGCATGGAGTACGACTCGTCGCAGACCAGATAGAAGGGGAGTACCTGTTCGCTCATCAGGTGGTCCTCAGCTCTCGGTGATGGGGGAGCAGCCGCCGGAGACGAAGTAGATCTCCATGGAGATCGACCCGCTCGGGGCGGCGAGGTCATGGAAGTTGCGGGTGGCCGCGGTCTGGAAGATGTTGGGGAACGCCTTGCTCGCGGCCGCGTTGACTCGCGTGGCCAGATGGACGCCTTCCCCCGCTCCTCCGCTGGCACCGAAGGTCAGCACCATCCCGGCGTGCCGTCCGGCCAGGCGCTTCCTGTGCTTGAGCAGCTCACGCCGCACCGTGCCGAGCAGCTCCTTGTCCGAGGCGCCGGAGTTCACGCGGAAGGAGATCTTGGTGGGCTTGGCGGCCACCCCGGCGGCGCGGGTGACGCAGGGCGATGGGGACGGGCTCGGCGAGGGCGAGGCGGTTCCCTTACCCGCAAGGGGCTTGGCCGGGATGGGAGGGGGCGCCTGCGCGCCCAGCATGATGATCGTGAGCCCCAGCAGCAGGTCGGCGAACAGCCAGCCTGCGAGGAGCAGCGACGGCGCCGAACCGCGACGGCTGATCACGAGTGCCATCCCTCGGACCGCTCGCCGCTGTTCCCCGTGGTGCCCGGGGCGGCGCCCGTGTCGAGGGGTGCCTGGCCATGCGGATCATCCGCAGGTCCGGCCGGGACCTGCGTGCGGTCCGGGCCGGGCGGGGTGCCGGCGCCGGAGGATCGCGCGGCACCGCTGACGAGGCCGGCGGTGACGGCCGCGGCGGCCTGCCGTACCGCCTCGTCCAGCCGGGCGATGGCGGCCTGCAATGCGGTGATCTCGGGGCTGGTGACCTCACGGACGGCCGCCGGAACCTCCTGGAGAGACCTGGCAAGGTCCGCGGGCAGCCGGTCCAGGGCGTCCCGCGTCTCCTCCAGCAGCCGTACGGTGCGGCCGGCGGTGTCCGAGACCATCTCGATCCTCGCGGCATGCGCGCTCGCGGTCCCGGCCCAGTCGTCGAGGGCCTCCCTGATGTCGGCTCCGGCGCCGCCGAGCACGGCGGAGAGGGTGCCGCTGCCGCTGGTGAGCGCATGGCTGATCCGGTCGCCGCTTTCGGTGGCGGCGGTCTCCACCCGGCCGACGGCGGAACCGATCCCGGCCGTCGCGCTCACCAGCTCGCCGACCCGCGCGTCCAGGCTCGCCGCCGTGTCGCGTACGGCCTGCCCGGTCGAGCTCGCGAGGTCGCGGACGACCTGGCCGGTCGAGTCCGCCAGGTCCCGCACGGCCTGGCCGGTCGAATCTCCCAGATCCCGCACCACCAGGCCTGTCGAGGCCGCGAGATCCTTCACGACCTGCCCCGCGGATGTCGTCAGATCCCGGACGACCTGTCCTGTGGACGACGTCATGTCGCGTACGGCCTGCTCGGTCAGCGTCGCCAACTCGTCGACGGACTTCCGTACGCCGCTGGTCGAGTCGAGGATGACGGTGCTGAGCCGGTCGCCGACACGGTCCACCGCCTTGTCCGTCTTCTCGCCGACGGAGTCGATGGCGTAGGCGGTGCGCTCGACCGAGTGCAGCAATGTCTCCGCGGCGGAGGAGACCGCGGCCATGTGCTTGTCGAGGGTCGCGATCGAGTCCCGCACCTCGGCGACGCCCGCCGTCAGCGCGTCCGTGGCCTGGCCGGTGGCCTCCAGCGCCTTCTCGAGTTCCTCCACCACCTGCGTGTGAACCTTGCCCATGGTCCTGCCGACCTTGTTCAGCTCGCTCGCGCTCTTGGTCAGCTCGGCCTGGAACCGGGCCGGCGAGGCCAGCTTCACCTGACCGAGGTGCAAGGTCGCCTTGGTCAGTGCGGCCAGCAGGCGTGAGCGAAGGGCGGCCGCCTCTTCCTCGGCCCTCTGCTCGATCGAGCGGCGCAGGAGCCTCTCCCACAGAGTGATGACGATGAGCGCGCCGATCACCCCCAGGGTCATGAAGGCGATGCTGTCGAACCGCAGCCAGCCCGGCAGCCTTCCGTCGAAGCCCTGCTGCCACATCTCCAGGAACGGCCGGCGAGCCGCCTCGACGCCTGCGGCCGCCAGGGTCTCGCCGTACGCCGTCGTGGCCATCTTGAGCCCGAACCAGGTGGTGACGATGGGGAGGAAGACGAGCACAGGCTGCACCACATCGATGATCTTGTGTGCCTTGTGCCCAATACTTGAGTCGGCCGGGATCGAACGGACCGACTCTCCGGGTGGGAAGGCGGCGAACAGGTCCACCTCGCACCATCGCTCGGCCTCATCGGGCGTCAGGACGGCCCACGCCAGCTCGCGAAGCTGTTCCGCCCGGGGCTTCAAGCCCGGATGCTTGGCGAGCACGCGGAGTTCAGCGGCAAGATCCTGGTCCATCACGGAAGACCGATGTCCTCTCGTTAGATTCGGGTCAGCGTCAAAGGGGATTCCGGATGGACCGGTCCAGACGCGAGAAATCGGCGTGATCTTCCCGATTGCGTGGTGCAAGTGTCAACTATTGCACCGGCAAATGGTTAGAAATGCCTATGCGGGTGGGGGTGACGTTGGATCCCGGCCGTCAGTTCCGGGTGAGGGTCCAGGCACCGTCGGCGTGGACCGTGACAAGCCGGGTGCCGACGGGCAGGAGGGCCTTGCCCTTGTAGCGGCCGATCTCGTTGAAGAGCAGGTCGCCGTAATAGCCGATGCGGGGGTAGGCGTGCACGATGAAGTTGGACTCACCGCCGTGCGCGGCGCGTACGGTGTGCAGCCCGCGGGTGGGGGAGAGCTTGAGCACCTGGTCGCCGGTGCCCCGGATCGTCGCCGAGCACCAGCAGCGCGCCTTGGTCAGGGGCAGGAACGTCGCCGTCCAGGCTCCGTCGGCCTTGATCTCCAGCCCGATCGTGCCCCTGGTGCCGTAGTCGTTGTAGAGCACGGTGCCCTTGTAGGGCCCGATCTCGTTGACCAGGTACTCCCCGGCCTTTCCGTGCGGGTCGACCGTGTGGACGATGAAGTTGGAATCGCCGTCGTGGGTGAAACGGATGAGGCCGGGCTTCTTCGTGGCGTGGATGCGGATGACGTCGTCACCATCGCCCCGGTAGGTCGTGTCGGCGTGGGCGGTGGCCGGCGTCGTGAGGGCGGCGGTGGTCAGGGCCAGTACGGCGAGCATGCGGCGGAACATGGGCGTTCTCCTCAGCGGGGATAGCGGTCGGTCCAATAACTGTGTGAGGTGGGTTCCGTCAGGAGGTCGTAGGTGATCTTCACGAGGGTCCGGCGGCCTTCCACCGCGTCGACCCATTCGGCGGGCAGGAACCTGAACCCGTGCCGTGCGCCGAGGATGCTGCCGCAGATGGCGCCGGTGGAGTCGGAGTCGCCGGAGTGGTTGACCGCCAGAAGGAGGGCCTTTCCCGGGTCCGGCTCGGCGAGCGCGCAGTAGACGGCGATCGCGAGAGCCTCCGCCGCGACCCACCCCGCCCCGAGGGATTCGACCGCTTCGGCTGTCGGCTCGGGCCCGGCGGCCAGGTGGACGGCGGCGCGCAGCGCGCTGACGGTCTCCTCGTGCGCGGGACAGGTGGTGAGCCGGCCGAGCGCCCGTCGTACGGCCTGCTCCAGCGGGTCGCCGTGAACGAGGTCGTGGATGATCGCGGCGAACGCTCCGGCGGACAGCGAGGCCGTGGGATGCCCGTGGGTGAGGTAGGAGCAGCGGGCCGCCGTCTCGAACGGGTCGAACACCGACAGTCCGAAGGGCGCGGAACGCATCACGGACCCGCAGCCCTTGGAGAGCGGGTTGATCTCGCCGATGGCGCCGGGGGCGGGGACGTTCACGTGCCGCCCGGCGGCGTACAGCCCGGACAGGCAGGCCATGCCCGGCGCCCGCACCGCGTACAGCCACCTCTCTCGCCTGAGCCACCCGTTGCGCAGGGCGTCGTCCGCGGCCGGCGGCTCGGGGAACTGCTGCGTGTCGAGCCAGCGGAGGTAGGAGTTCCGGACGGCCTCGACGGGGTCGATGCGGTGAAGCCGTGCGCGGATCAGCCCTTCCGCCGTGAACAGGGTCATCTGCGTGTCGTCGGTGACCTCGGTCGAGACCATGTCGCGCAGTCCGTCCGGTCCATGAGTGGCGCGGATCTGTGCCAGGGACATGAACTCGACGGGGCTGCCCAGAGCGTCTCCGACGGCGCCGCCGAGCATGCAGCCCATGACGCTGGAGTAGTAGCCCACGCTCACCGTGCCAGGGAGACGGTCACACCATCGGAGAACAGCGAGTCGTGCAGCTCGACCGCCTTGAGCCTGACGTCTTTCGGCACGTCGAACAGCAGGATGCCGTTGACCGAGTTCCCCGGGTTGATGTTGTTGAGGAACGCATTGGAGTCCTTGAGCCCGAGCGCGGCGGCTCCGGAGTCGGCGTCGAACGTGCGGCCCTTGGCGTCGATGAGCTTCTGCGCCGAGTCGCTGAACATCTGCGCCTCGTCGCCGATGTTCTTCACGGTCAGGTGGATCAGGACGTACTGCCCCTGGGCCTTGGAGACCGTGAAGCCCTCACCGACCTGGGACAGTCCCTTCTCGACCTTGGTGACCTTGAACGCGAACTTGCCGTCCTTGACCACGTCGCCCAGCCCGGGGACCTGCGGCTTCTTCGCCTTGTGGGTCTGGGTGGCGTGCTCGGGTGTGTCGGTCAGGCTCGCCTGGGTGTCGCTCTGCCCACCGCCCTTGAGGATCGTTCCAAGGACGATCAGGCCCGCGAGCACGGCGGCGCCGATCAGGAGCGCTTTCAGGCAGCCGCCGCCCTTCTTCTGCACGACGACGGTCTGGGGGTAGGGCGGCGGGTAGCCGTGCGGCGGCTGCTGCGGGTTCGAGTGCATGGGGACGCCTTCTTCGTCGTTGCCGGCCGGGAGTCCGCGGCGGGGGTGTGAACGGGGACGGCTGCAAGTAAAGCATGCTGTGAATCGCGCACACAACTTATTTACGGGTTGCATTCACACATGGCTCTGTGTCATGTTACTTGCGGCGCGCAAAGCGGTGAATCCGCCCGAACCGGTCGCGCCTTGTGACATCAGCACGGAGGGTGCGTGCAGCCGCTGTTGACGGGTGATCCACGCAGGATCGGTCCATACCTGGTCGTCGGCCGTCTCGGTGCGGGCGGCATGGGAGTCGTCTACGCGGCCGTGGACGGCTCCGGCCGGCGCGTGGCGGTCAAGCTCGTCCACGAGACCCTGTCGGTCGACCTCGAGTTCCGTCGCCGCTTCAGCCGGGAGACCTCCGTACTCGCCGGAGTCGAGGGAGCCTGTCTCGCCCGTGTGCTCGACTCCGATGCCGGGACCGAGCGCCCGTGGCTGGCGACGGAGTTCATTCCCGGGCCCACGCTCGAACAGCACGTGCAGGCCGAGGGGCCGCTGACCGGCGACGCACTGTACGGCCTGGCCGCCGGAGTCGCGGAGGCGCTCGTGGCCATGCACGCCGCCGGGGTCGTGCACCGCGATCTGAAGCCGCCGAATGTGATCTGCTCGCCGCAGGGGCCCCGGCTCATCGACTTCGGTATCGCCAAGGTCCTCGACTCCACCTCGATGACGCACACCGGCACGCTGATCGGCTCGCCCGGGTGGATCAGCCCCGAGGAGTACGGCGAGGGCCATGCCGGCACCCCGGCCGACGTCTACGGCTGGGGCCTGCTGGTGCTGTACGCGACCACGGGCGAGCCGCCGTACGGCACCGGCCGTCCCGAGGTGCTGGCCTACCGGGTGCGCGAGCAGATCCCCGACCTCCAGGCCGTGCCGGAGGACCTGCGTGACCTCGTCGGCCGGGCACTGGCCAAGGACCCCGCGCAGCGGCCCGCCGCCGCCGACGTCCTCGCGGCGGTGACCGAGACCTGGCAGGGCGAGGAGCCCGGGACGGAACCGGGCGACGTCACCTCGTTCATCCAGCGGACCTGGGTGCTCCCGCTCCACGAGGCGCCCGGCTGGCCGGAGGTCCGCGTCGCTCCCGCTCCGCCGACCAAGGTCCTGCGGCCGGAGGAACCGGCGACCGCCCCGGCGGCGGTCGAGTCCGCCGGGGCTGTCTCCGGAGCCGACGGCGCACCGGTGACAGTCGTCGCCCGGCGATCCGGAGCGTCGTGGATCCACGCCTACGTGGCGACCGCGGCCGCGGTCACCCTGATCACTGTGACCGCCATCATCGCCGCGTCCGCATCGGAACGTTCCACACCCGCCGTCTCCCAGGCAGCGCCTGCAGCCTCGGTGCCGGCCCCCGCCACGACAGCGACGGCCACGACGGTCCCGGTCACGACGGCCACGGCCACTCCGACGCCGGCGGAGAGCCCGAAGAAGAAGCCGGAGGCCGAGAGCAGGAGGGTGTCCTTCAAGGGCGTCTCGCTGACGCTCCCCAAAGGCTGGCGGATGACCACCGACGGCGACGATCGGGCCTGCGTGGAGTCTCCCCGGTCAGGGGGAGCCGACGGTCCCTGGGACTTCTTCTGCCGCCCCGATTCCATGGCCGTCGAGCTCACGTCGACGAAGGACGACTGGCCGGGCTTCGGCATCGAGGATTCCGAATTCGGCTTCATGTGGGGGCAGCACGTGCCCTGCCTGACGGGAGGGGGCGTGCTCCGCGATCCGTACGGATCGGTTTCGGAGGACGAGGGAGAGGCGGGGCTGTACTACGGCATCGATCCCTATGCCTCGCGGCTCGTCCACTCCGGGCTGGCGAAGATGCGCGACGGCAGGAAGGCGTACTACCGGGAGTGGCAGGTCGCCTGCGAGGTCAACCTCACGTACACGATGATGATCTGGTATCTCCCGCAGTCGAAGGTCGCCTTCTACGTGCTGAGCGCGCATCCGGAGGACCGGAAGGGGTTCAGGCAGATCATCGCTTCGGCTGACCTCCGGGGTTATAAGCATGCGGCTAAACTGTGAACGCCGTACACGTAAATCTTGACGGCGTGAGCCGGGGACGATGAGGAGGCCGATGATGGCGGGGGACGAGGCGACCGTCACCGCGGCCGATATCGCCAGAATGGTCGGCGTCGGCCGTGCGGCCGTGAGCAACTGGCGAAAGCGATACGAGGACTTCCCGGCACCGGTCGGCGGCACCGCGACCAGCCCCACCTTCTCGCTCAAGGCCGTTGAGGAGTGGCTTCTCCACCAGGGCAAGGTCGAGGAGGTGCCGCTCAGGGAACGCGCCTGGCAGCAGATCAGGAACGCCGCCGACGACCTGCACCTGGGAGCGGTGGTCGCCGAGGCCACCGAGCTCCTGCTGGGCCAGGGGGAACGCCGTCTCGTCGCCGCTCCCGCCTGGCGGCTGCTGCAGGAGCTCGCCGAGGAGCAGGGGAGTGCCGAGGCGGCCCGGTTCCTTCTCGACCGTTACGCCGACGTCCACTCCCGCCGCCTGTTCGAGACGCCGCCGGAGATCGCGCAGTTCATGGCGAGGCTGGCCGGCCCGGACGTCCGATCCGTCCTCGACCCCGCGTGCGGTCTCGGGACACTCCTCACCACGATCCGCCATCTGGACCACGCGTACGGTCAGGAGGCGGACGACACCGTCGCACGCCTCGCCCGGACACGGCTGGCTCTGGCGCAGATCGAGGGATCGGTGGGGACCGGTGACTCCCTGCGCTGCGACTCCTGGCCCGATCTCACTGTCGATGCCGTGCTGTGCCACCCGCCGTTCAACGAACGCAACTGGGGCTACGACGACCTGGCCAGTGACCCCCGCTGGGAGTACGGGCTGCCGCCCAAGGCCGAATCAGAGCTCGCATGGGCGCAACACGCCCTGTCACACCTGAAACCCGGCGGCATCGCCGTCATGCTGATGCCCGCAGTGGCCGCCAACCGCCGGTCAGGCCGGCGGATCAGGAGCAACCTCCTCCGGCAGGGAACGCTGCAGGCGGTCATCGGCCTGCCGTCGCGGATGGGCGTGGGCACGGGCCTACCTCTGCACCTGTGGGTCCTCCGCAAGCCGGCCGACGGCGACCCGGTCCCGTCCCACGTTCTCATGGCCGAGGCCGAGCCGGAGACCTTCGGCGAGATCGCCGACCGCTGGCAGCAGTTCCGTTCCGCCCCCGGGCAACGGGCGGAACAAGCAGGGCCGGTGTGTGCCGTCCCCGTCATCGAGTTGATGGACGAGAACGTCGACCTCACCCCCGGCCGGCATGTGAGTGTGGAAGACCAGGCGCCGGCGCAGCAGTTTCCGGCGGTCCGCGAGCAGTTGCTCAAACGTCTGGAGCGGTTGACCACGATGGTCCCCGAGGCCGTTCCCGCTCCGGCCAAGACGATGCCCTCGGTCGACCTCGCAGAGATGGAGCGGGCCGGGGCGATCAAGGTGTTCAGCTCGGGACGGTTCGACATATCCGGATCGGGCGACATCGTCATCACCGATCAGGACCTTTTCTCCGGCACCACACCACAGTCCCGCACCCAGCCGGACGATCGCATCGTCACAGAACCGGGTGACGTCGTCGTAGCCGCCAGAGCAGGCGAGTTCGCGGTGAGAGTCGTCACGGAGAAGGGCATCGTGCTCGGCCCGCGGCTGACCCTCCTGCGGCCCGACCCCCAACGGATCGACGGGTACTTCCTCGCGGGCTTCCTGAAGGCGACCTCTGCCGGGCCGGGCAGCGGCTCCCAATCGAGCATCAGCCGATTCGACCCGCGCCGCGTGGTGGTGCCGCGCATGCCCATTGAGGAGCAGCGACGGTACGGCGAGGCCTTCCGGAAGGTCTTCGAGTTCGAAGACGAGCTCCGAAACCTCGACATCGCCGGCCGCGCCACCGCCGCCGCCATCGTCAAAGGCTTCGGCACCGGCGAGCTCACTCCTCCGGCCTGAGAATCTCGTCCTATCTCAGACGGTGCGATCGGCGCGGCCGCCGCGAAAGACGATGTCGGCCGTCCACGCCTTTTTCCCTGGCCCTCCCTGGCAGGCTTTGTTGTAGCAGCGCCAATACCAATTCCCGTTGCTACGGCGACGCAGATCGATTTGCCGCTGCCGGCAGCGACCGCAGCGAGGCGGCCGGCTGAAGTCCTCCGCGTGCTCGTGCTGCAGGATCTTGCGGGCGAAGTGGCCACCGCGCATGGTCACCATCACTTCCCGTGTCCGGTGCTGGGAGAGCACGTTGAGGCTGCCCAGCATGACGAGGCGCTCGTCGATGACGACGATCTTCTGGTGCATGTCGTTGACCTCGATGACAGCCGGGACGATCGAGCGGAGTTCTGCCAGGCAATCGGCGAATCTCTCCTTCTGCTGCAAGGAGTCGCTGGGATCCCGGACGAAGACCGTGACGCGGACGCCCCGGGCCACCGCCTCCTTCAGCGCGGGGAGGATGGCCCTGACCCGCCTGGCCACCCAGGGGGACCACAGCCAGACGGAGTGGCGTGCTTCGGCGAGGCGGGCGGTGAAGGTCTCATAGAACGAGCGCTCGTCGTCGACGGCGGTGATCTCCACGTGGCGTCCGAGGACGTCGGCCAGCCGGGCGCCGAAGGGACCGAGGTCGGCGGCGACGTCGGCGGGTGGTGAGATCAGCTTCGTCGCCTCCAGCCGACGGATCTTCCGCTCCTGGTGTAAGGCGGCGAGGTGACCGAGTGCGGTTCCGGCGCGTGCATGAAAGAGTCGTTCGCCGCTTCCGATGACGTAAAGCCGGGTCCTGACGCGCGTGACGGCGACGTTGAACAGCCGCAACCCCTCGCGCTCCCAGCGCCCGGCGCCAGGGCGTGCGGATGCGTCCGCCATCCACATGCCCCCTCCGTGACGCCCTTCCACCGTGTCGAAGACGACGATGGGGAACTCCCGGCCCTGGAAGCGATGGGCCGTGCCGACCTCGACCAGCTGCCGATCAGCTTGCTCGATGTCGCGCAGCGCCTCCAGGGTGGCCTCTGCCTGCACGCCGTAGGGGGTGACGATTCCCGCAGTTTCGCCGTCGTCCTGATGAAGGTCGATGAGGGCACGGGAGAGCAGGATTCCCGCCGGCCACCAGCCGCTCTTGCGGCCCGTACGGTGGACCTGGGCCAGCTCGTGCAGGCCGTCCGTGTCGACGAAGACGATCTCCGGATCGTCGGCGGTGCGGGGCCGCACTCCGGCGCCCGCCTTGAGGACACCGCCGTAGGCGAGACGGTTGGCCAAGTCCATGACATGCGGACCGAAGCGGTGCTGGGTGTCCATGACCAGGCAGCCCTGGTGCTTCGCGGCGGCCTCCGGCGAGGTGACACGGCAGTGTTCGTAGACGTCGGGGACCAGCCAGCGCCGGATGTCGGGCCGATCGCTGTCTTTGATCGGATTCGGCAGCACCGCGCCGAGCTGCATGAAGTCGCCCAGCAGAACGGCGGAACCCGAGGCCTTGGCCGTGGCCAGGAGGACCTCCGGCAGTGTCGCGGCTCCGACCTCGTCGATCAGCACGACGTCGTAGGGGCCCGCGAGGACGGCCTTGGTGGTGCGGAATCTGGCAAGCGTCGTGGCCACCAGCCGCGCCGCTTTGATGATCTCTCCCTGGGCGTCACGGGCGAGCCGGTCGTACTCCTCCTGCAGCTCGCAGTGCCGTTTTTCCAGTTCGGTGCGGCGAGCGGCTTCCCGAGACGCCTTCCTGCGCAGTGTTTCGGCCTCCGCATGGTGAGTGGGCCATTCGTGCCGCTCGCACTCGGCCACCAGCTCTTCCGCGGCCCGAGACATCGCCTCGGCCTGCCGTAGGCTTTCGAGGCGCTCCAGCGTCGCCATTTGAGTCGTCTGCAGAACGCTGAGCTCGGCGGCCGCCCGGCGCGCGGAGTCCTCGCGGCGCGTGATCTCGTCAGGCCCGAACGGGATGCGGGCGACGACCTGCGCGAGCGCCGCTTCGGTGTCCTCGCGGAAGCGTTCCGCCGTACGGCGGGCCGTCGCAGCGTGGGAGCGCAGCTCATCTCGGAGGGACACCGCGCCCACGAGCGCGCGCTCGTGCTCCGCCAGCCTGCCCCGATCCCGCCATCTGACCTTCCCCGAAGGGCGCCGCAGCTTGCTGATCTCGCCTTCGATCCGCGCGCAGTCGTGCTCCGCGAGCAGGGCGCGGGCCTCGGCCTGTGTGGCGGCCTCCTCGACCTTCGCCACCTCCCTGCGTTTCTCCTCGACCCGCTGCCACTCGCGCCGCGCGGGGAGCGCCTCGGCGGCCGCCCGCTCGGCGGCTTCGCATCGCCGCTGCGCGTCCGCCACAGCCCGTGCGCCGTTCTCCGCGGCCCTTTCGCATGCGGTGAGAGCCTCCGCCAGGGACTCGGTGCCGAGGCCGGGCGTACGCAACCGGATGCGCGCCTTTTCGTATGCCGCGGCGTCGAAGCCGGTGAGCCGGGCATCGAGATGGCGCAACCGGTCTTCGTCGCGACGCATCTCCAGAAGCTGCTCCGCCACGGCCCGGCGTCGCTCTTCGACCTCGGCCAGCCGCGTGCGCACCATCAGAGGCAGGCAGACGTCCGGATCTTCGGCGACCTCTCGAAGCTGCGGCGGCCCCACCCGGACGACCTCGCCCGGCCGATGACGCTGCTGTGCCAGCACTCCCTTCAGGGCGTTGTCAACGGCGATGTTGGTGCTGGAGACCAGCAGGATCCGCTTGCCGGCCGTTATCATGTCGCCGATCGCGGCCTGCAGCAGCCGCGTCTTCCCGGTCCCCGGCGGTCCCCAAACCAGCCAGACGCCCGCTCCGAGGCAGGCTCGGTATGCCAGTTGCTGGGCGGGCAAGAGCCCCGGGGGCGCCGGAGCCTCCGACAGCGTTCCGCCGATTTCGCCGCGGGCGAGCAGGTTGGCGAGGCCGCCGTCGGGGAGCCCGGCGATGCCGTCGCGCAACGCGGTGAGCAGGAAGTCCGGCGGGTGCCGCAGGATCCAGACGTGCGGGTCGGGCGGGGCGGCGAACTCTGCCACCCGTATCCGCAGCAAACGCCCTTCCACCGTCGCGTCCATGGCCCGAAAGCCGGCCTTGACGCTGCCCGGTTCCGCGCCCGCCAGACATAATTCGTTCAGATGGTCGGCGCTCAGGTCCGAACCCCGGATGTCGACCACGAAGATTCCGGGCTCGGCGGTGGACCGCGCGGCGCCGACCCGCCGCCATTGTGGCGCTCGCCCGCCTCCTCCTTCCAACGCGATCCACTGGTCCAGTGCCGTGACCACCTCATCACGCCATCCCAAGCGGCCCCTCCACGCCAACGACGCCCCCATGTGGCCGAACGCCTGTCCATCCGGCGACGTTTGCCCGGCAGCCGATGCTAAATCATGCGCTGAGGCGTCTGGATTTTGTCCTGATGTTTCGCATGGCATTCGGTCCGTCGTTATTGTTGGCGAACGGTCCTTGATTCGAAACTCGCACAATAGAGCGAATGCGTGATTCGGGAGAATTCGCGGTCGGCGACAGCGGGTGGCTGCCACCTCGTTCATGAGCACAGTCGCCGCCTGGAGTTGCTCCCCGGCGCCGTTCGATCACACGCCGGGCACTCGTAGCGAAGGTCCGGCTGCCCCGCGCGGTCCTGCTCATAGCGGACGAGCATGCGCCGGCAGCGTCCGCAGTCGTCGCCGGGACGGCCGCTCCCGGGTGCCGATCCCGAGCGCCGCCGCTGCATGCGCCGTACGGCGTCGGCGAACGCGTGGTGCTCGGTCCGCAGCACGACACCGGTGCCGGGGCCAGTTGGGCGCTCGCCCATGGCACTCGGCTTCGGACTGGTCTGCCCGCGACGCTCGGGGCCGTGACGAGCGGGCTCTCGGGGTAGAAGGCCGTGCTGACGATGTGGCCGATGTGCTCGCGCATCCGATATTGCTCGGTGAGGGCGGCCAGGCGGGCGGGCATCCGGCCCTCGGACACGGCGCTCGTGATCCCCGCCTTCTCGAAAGGGCTGCGCCGCAGCCATTCCTGTGCGGCCGGGGTGTCCGCGACGGTGACCGGCGGCAGCTGGCGGAAGTCCCCGGCGATCACCGTGTGCCCGCGGCCGGCCCCGGCGACGAGCATGGCGAGGGCCGCGCTGGTCATGCTGGCCTCGTCGAGGACTGGTCTTGCCGGTGCCCGGTGGGCCCCACAACCACGTGAGCGTCGGCGCGAGGGCAAGCTCCACGGCGTTGCGCTGCCCGGCGTTGAGACCGTCCAGCTCTTCAACAGGCAGTCTTCCGTGTGCGGTCGAGACGCGGCCCCGCTCCGGTGACACAACGGCCAGCGCGGCGGCCGCGTCGAAGCCGGGGCCGCCGTGGGCCGGCTCGTCCAGTCGCTCGCTCTGGGCCGTCAGCAGCCACGACAGGTCCAGCCGCAGGGTGGCCTCCCGCGCCGTAGGAGTTCCCGGAGGCAGCGAGAGGGTGACGACGTTGCCGAAGACCGAGACCGCCTCGACCTCGATGGTGAGCTCCTTGACGATCAGAGTGGCCGGACTTCCCTCGGCCACGCCGAGCTCGCCCTGGGCCTCGTACCGCATCAGCACACGGCGGCCCGCCGCACCCGCCTCGCTGCCCCCGGACAAGGGCACGTCGCTCTGCGTCCGGCGGTTCGTCACGGTCTTCAATCCGTCGCGCAGTGCTCGGGCCGCTCCCGCGGCCACCTCGGCCCAGCCTGAGGGGACGGCCCGACAGGTGGGACCGGCTCGACGGCGGGAAGATCGGCCGCCTCCGCCGGACGCCGCACGACCGCTGCCGCATGTCCCTCGAAGAGGTTCTGCCGGGGGGGCTCCTGCCGCGGGGTCCTTCGGCGACCGGTGCGGCCCGGCCCCGGGGCACCCACAGCTCGCCGTCGAGGTCGGCGATTCCGTGGGTGACGCAGGTCTCCCAGAGCAGGCCGAAATCGATGCGCCGCAGGCCCGCCTGCTGCACCGCCTGCAGCAGCGCGTCGCGTGGCACGGGACCGGACGCGAGCGCCTTCTGCACCACGGTGCCGAGCTTCGGCTCCCGGCGATCCGCCATGTGACTCCCATCGGCCGGCGTCGGGGGCTGTCATGTCTAGCGCATGTTCGGGGCCACTAGTAGATCACTTGTGAATTCGAGACACAATCCTATCTTGGTGTAGACAGGTATTGATGATCTGGCGTAGATTGCGGCGCGTGCTTCCGGGCGGGATCTTCCCGCAGTCGGCTTTGGACCGATCCTTCGGGCCATGATGCAGAAGCCGCATTACGGTGTCTTGGTGTAGCGGAGCACGGCGCAAGCTGGCAAGGGTCGTCGGCGAGGGGTGAACGGGTGACGAGCGCGACGTCGGAAAGACCGGCCATCGGCGAGCTGGTCGCGATACGCGGGCAGCGATGGGTGGTCGGGGAGGTCGAGCCTGGCGAGAGCAGCACGCTGGTGACCCTGCAGAGCGTCGAGGACGGCCGGTACGGCGACACGCTGGAGGTCGTCTGGGAGATCGAGCCCGGCCGCCGCGTGCTGCCCAGCGGCTCGCTGCCCGACGTGACTCCCGACGGATTCGACTCGCCCGAACGCCTGGCCGCGTTCCTCGACGCCATCCGCTGGTCGGCCGTCACCAGCGCCGACGTCAAGACGCTGCAGGCGCCGTACCGGTCCGGCGTGGCCATCGAGGACTACCAGCTCGAACCGGTCTCCCGCGCCCTCGACGCGCCCCGCGTCAACCTGCTGCTCGCCGACGACGTGGGCCTCGGCAAGACCATCGAGGCCGGGCTCGTCGCCCAGGAACTGCTGCTGCGCCACCGCGCCCGGACCGTGATGATCGTGTGCCCGGCCGGCCTCACGCTCAAGTGGAAGGACGAGATGGCCGAGAAGTTCGGCCTCGACTTCACGATCATCGACACCGAGCGCTGCGCCCAGGTCCGCCGTACGCACGGCAGCGCGGCCAACCCGTTCACGGTCTATCCGCTGAGCATCGTGAGCCTGCCCTGGCTGCGCGGCCAGAAGGCGCAGCGGCTGCTCGACGAGGTGCTCGACCCCGGCGCGATGGAGCGCCGCTTCGACCTGCTCATCCTCGACGAGGCCCACCACGTTGCGCCCGCCGCGCCCAAGCAGGTGTACGCCGTGGACTCCCAGCAGACCAAGCTCATCCGCCGCCTGGCCCCGCACTTCACCCACCGGTTGTTCCTGTCGGCGACCCCGCACAACGGCTATCAGGCGTCGTTCACCGCGCTGCTGGAGATCCTCGACGACCAGCGGTTCGCCCGCGGCGTCGACCCCGACCAGGCCGCCGTCAAGGAGACGGTCATCCGCCGGCTCAAGCGCCACATCGTCAACGCCGACGGCACCAAGCGGTTCGTCGACCGGGAGGCGAGCGCGATCCCGGTCCTCTACCCGCCCGACGAACGCCAGGTGCACGACCTGCTCAAGCGGTTCGCGCAGGTGCGCCGGGCCAGGCTCAACAAGAACGTCAAGGGCCGCAAGGCCGCCGACCTCGTGACGCTGCTGCTCAAGAAGCGCCTGTTCTCCAGCCCCGCCGCCTTCGCCCACACTCTCGACGTCTACCTCGACGGCGTACGCGAACCCGTCGAGGTCAGGCAGGACGACGACGCCGACGTCGAGGAGTGGATGGACGACTTCTGGGAGGAGACCGCCACTCTCGACGACGAGCCGCTCGCCGAGGCCGAAGACGACGCGCTGTCGCTGGCCGCGCCGCTGCAGGGCGTCGCAGGCGACGAGGAGATCGAGCTGCTCCAGCGCATGCGCGCCTGGGCCCGCGACTACGAGTCGTCGCCCGACACCAAGGCGCGCGAGCTCATCAATTACCTGCGGGCCGTCTGCCGCCCCGACGAGCACTGGTCGAACGAGCGGGTCGTGGTCTTCACCGAATATCGCGACACCCAGAAGTGGCTGGTCGACCTCCTGCGGCAGGAGGACCTCGGCGACGAGCACCTCGCCGTGCTGCACGGCGGCATGTCGGCCGATGAGCGGGAGCAGCTCCGGGTCGCGTTCCAGAAGGACCCGAGCGAGCATCCCGTACGCATCCTGGTCGCCACCGACGCCGCCAGTGAGGGCATCGACCTGCAGAACCACTGCCACCGGCTGGTGAACTACGACATCCCGTTCAACCCGAACAAGCTGGAGCAGCGGATCGGCCGCGTCGACCGCTGGGGCCAGAAGCGCACGCCCGACATCCGCCACTTCGTCGGCACCGGCTGGGACACGGCCGTCGACTCCTACGAGGCCGACCTGGAGTTCCTGTCGCGGGTGGCCAACAAGGTCGCGCAGATGGAAGAGGACCTTGGCTCGGTCAACGCGGTGCTCGCGCGGGCCGTGCAGCGGCGCATGCTCGGCGACATCGCCGACTACGACGTCGAGCAGGCCGGTGATCCGGCGAGCGCGGTCCCGGCCGAGACGAACGTCCGCGACCAGGTGCGCAAGCTCCGCGCCAACCTGGACGAGACCGTCGCCGAGCTGGGCATCACCCCGGCGAACGTCAAGCGGGTCGTCGACACCGCTCTGTCGCTGGCCCGGCAGCAGCCGCTCACACCGCATCTCGACGAGAAGCACCTCACCGAGGGCCTGTTCGATGTGCCGCCGCTGACCGGTTCATGGGAACGTGCGGGCGCCGGGCTGCTGGCCAAGACGACGCGCAAGGACGAGACACCGCGCCAGAGGCCGGTGACGTTCGACCCCGAGGCCACGCTCGACCCCGAGGGCCGGGTGCGCGACGACGTCGTGCTCGCCCACCTGGGGCACCCGCTGGTCGCCATGTCCACCCGGCTGCTGCGCGCCGCCGTCTCCAACGCCGAGATCGGCCTGCATCGCGTCACGGCCGTCGTCAGTGACGACCCCGCCCTGGAGACCACCCTGGCCGGGGCGTTCTCCCGGTTCGTGCTGGTCGGTGGTGACGGTGTGCGGCTGCACGAGGAGGTCCTGTATGCGGGCGGCTGGGTGCCGTCCGACAGCGGCCGGTTCCGCCGGCTGGAGAACCTGACCGTGCTCGGCGGCATCCTCGACCGCGCGCTCACGCAGGGAACCCCCGCCTCTGCCCCCGTACGGCACCGCCTGGCCGAGGCGTGGCCGCGGGTGGCCGGGCCGCTGCTGCAGTCGATCGACTGGCGCACCGAGCAGAAGCGCGGCCAGCTCGAACGCAAGCTCGCCCAGCGGATGGAGGCCGAGCAGGAGCGCGTCAAGGCCAACCTGAAGCGGTTCGAGGCCACCCTGCGGGCCAAGCTCGCCGAGGGCGACCAGGACGGCGACGCGCTGTTCAGCCGCCACGAGGCGGTGTCCAAGGAGGAGCGGGACCAATACCGCAGAGATCGCAGATCCTGGGAGGAACGCCTGGCCGGGCTCGGCCGTGAGCGTGACCGGGAGCTGGCGGAGATCGCGGCGCGCTACCGCGACCCCAGGCCGCATCGGTTCCCAGTGGCTGTGGTCTTCGTCGTGCCGAGGCGGGAGGCAGTCCGATGAGCAGATTCAGGAGCATAGTCAGCAAGGACGTCGACCACCAGGGGTGGCTCGCGCTGGTCGAGGTGAGCGGGCCGTTCCTCAGCCTCCCGGTGCTGCGCGCCACCTGGCCGGCCCTCGACGCGGTCGACAAGCAGCGGCGCGACAGGCTCCGCCTCGCCCACACCGCCTGGCAGCAGGGCGGCGACCGCCGCGACTGGATCGAGCACGTCCTGCGCGGCCTGCTGCGCTGGGACGATGCCGTCCACATCGGCGGACTGGATCACCTGGCGCTGGACGTCCCCGAGCACGAGACCACGATCACGCCGTCGTTCGCGCTTGCCGTGCCGGGCCACCAGCCCAAGCCCGACACCGTACGGCTGCTCGGCATGATCACCAGCGGGCATCCGACGGCCCGCATGAAGCACGCCAAGTGGGCCGCCACCCCCGCCGACCGGATGGCGCAGCTGTGCCGTCACCACGGCGTGGAGCTGGGCCTGGTCACCGACGGCCGCTGGTGGACGCTGGTATGGGCCCCGCGCGGGGGTGTGACGACCACGGCCACCTTCGACGCGATCCCGTGGCCGGAGGCGGCCGAGCGCGACGTGCTGCGCGCGTTCGTCTCGCTGCTGGGCTTCGACCGGTTCTTCTCGTTCCCTGACTCCCAGCGGTTGCCGGCGCTGCTCAAGGCCAGCCTCGACAGCCAGGAGGACATCACCGAGGCCCTCGGCGTGCAGGTGCGCCAGGCCGTGGAGTTGCTCGTCGCCGCCATCGGCCGGGCCGGCGTGCCCGACGACGTCACCGCGCACGAGGTCTACCGCGGCTCGGTCTCGGTCATGATGCGCGTCGTCTTCCTGCTGTTCGCCGAGGAGCGCGGCCTGCTGCCGTCCGACAACAAGGTGTACGCCACGGCGTACTCGGCCGGGCGCCTCTGCGCCGAGCTGGAGCAGCGCGCCATCGAGGGCAGCGAGGAGGAGCTGGAGAACAGCCACGCCGCCTGGCACCGCCTGCTCGCGCTGTTCCGCGCCGTGCACAGCGGGGTCGAGCACCCGCGCCTGACCATGCACGCCCACGACGGGTCGCTGTTCGACCCCGACGCGTACGCCTGGATGCCGCTCACGATCGACGACCGCACGGTCATGCACATGCTGCGCGCCGTGCAGTACGTCGAGGTCGGCAGCGGCAAGAACCGCGAGCGCCGCACGCTCAGCTTCCGCATGCTCGACGTCGAGCAGATCGGCTACGTGTACGAGGGACTGCTGTCCTTCGACGGCTTCCGCGCCGCCGATGTGGTCGTCGGCCTGGTCGGCAAGCCCGGCCGGGAAGAGGAGGTCGAGCTCCACGACCTGGAGGCGCTGGCCCGAAACGCTTCCGGTGACCTCGCCGAGAAGCTGGCGGAGAAGTACAAGGACTCGGGCATCGGCAGCGTGGCCGCGCTGCGTAAGCGGCTCGCGCCGCTCGACGAGGCCGGCGCGCTGGAGGCCACCCGCAGGCTGCTCGCCGTCACCGGCGGCGACGCCGACCTCGCGCGGCGGCTGCTGCCGTTCGCCGGGCTGCTGCGCGACGACCTGCGCGGCCTGCCCGTGGTCATCTTGCCCGGCGCGCTGTACGTCACCGAGTCGGCCCTGCGCAAGAACACCGGCACCCACTACACGCCGAAGTTCCTGGCCGAAGACGTGGTCAAGAACGCGCTGGAGCCGCTGGTCTACTCGCCGGGACCGCTGCAGACGGCCGACCGCTCACAGTGGAAGCTGCGCAGCTCGGCCGAGATCGTGGGCGGGGACGGCCACCGCGGCCTGAAGATCGCCGACATCGCCATGGGCTCGGCGGCGTTCCTCGTGGCCGCCGCACGCTACCTGGGGGACCGGCTGGTCGAGGCGTGGTCGCAGGAAGGCCGCGAGGAGGCCGCCGCCTACCTGGAGACCGCCGAGGACCGTACGGCCGATGCCGACGCGGACCCCGTCGTCATCGAGGCCCGCCGGCAGGTCATCGAGCACTGCCTCTATGGCGTGGACATCAACCCCATGGCCGTCGAGATGGCCAAGCTGTCGCTGTGGCTGGTGTCTATGGACTCCTCCCGGCCGTTCACCTTCGTGGACGACCGTCTCGTGGTCGGCGACGCGTTGCTCGGCATCACGTCGCTGGAGCAGCTTGAATACATGCACCTCGTGCCGTCGCGCGGGCGCAAGCTGTTCAGGGACTCGGCGCTCGACTTCACGGCGGACGTGCGTCGGATGGTGCGCGGCACCGCCGACAAGCGGCGGCGCCTGGTCGACATCTCGGTGGAGGAGAACGGGATCGACGCGCTGAACAAGAAGCGCAGCATCCTGTTCGAGATCGACAGCGAGACCCGCCAGCACCGGCTCTTCGCCGACCTGCTGGTCGGAGCGTCGCTGAAGTACGCCGTCGAGCAGGGCAAGATCAGCGATCGCGACGCCGACCCCGAGATCGGCAAGCTCCGCGGCTTCGACCGGGCGTCGCTGGAGGCGGCGCATCGCGCCAGTGCCGTCGTTCGCGGTGAGCCCGGCAGTTGGCCCGCGGCCGAAGAGGCGCGGAAGGAGTGGCTCGCCACCGACCAGGTCCCCGGCACCTTCGACCGCCGGCCCGTCCATTGGCCGCTCGTGTTCCCCGAGGTCTTCGAAGAGAAGCCCGCCAGCAGTTCGGCCGAGCCCGGCGACGCCCTGGCCGACCTGGGCACGCCCGGCCCCGGCTTCGACGCCATCATCGGCAACCCGCCCTTCCTGGGCGGCCAGCGGCTTACGGGGTCATTGGGTGTGGCCTACCGCGAATACATGGTCGATGCGATCGGCCGCGGCGCGCGGGGCAGCGCGGACCTCGTGGCCTACTTCGTGCTTCGCGCCCACGGCATCCTGAACGAGCACGGCCAGACGGGCATGATCGCCACGAACACTCTCGCCCAGGGCGACACCCGAGAGGTCGGTCTCGATCAACTTGTGGCTGAGGGGACGACGATTCGCCAGGCCATCAAGAGCAAGCCATGGCCATCGAGGTCAGCCGTCCTTGAGTACTGCGCCACCTGGACCAGTCGTGCTGCCCTCGGTGATCAGGCTCAGCGAGTGGCAGACGGCGTTGTAGTTGCAGCCATCACGCCATCGCTCGACGCTGAATCCCGCGTATCAGGGAATCCGTATCGGTTATCCAGCAGTGCCAATACCTCATTTATTGGCTCCTACGTGCTCGGCCTGGGTTTCACAATGGAGTCGGAGGCTGCTGAGAGCATGATCGAGCGCGATCCGCGCAATAAGGACGTGCTCTTCCCCTACTTGAATGGGCAGGACCTCAACTCCCGACCGGACTGTTCCGGGAGTCGCTGGATCATCAACTTCCATGACTGGTCAGAGGAAAGTGCCAAGACCTACACCGAGCCGTACGACCAGGTACGCCGACTAGTGAAGCCTGAGCGGGACGGTAACAAGCGAGCAGCACGTCGTGAACGGTGGTGGCAATACGCAGAGCGTGCTCCCAACCTCTACGAAGCTATCAAGAAGCTTGACCGGGTCATTGTGATCACACTGGTGAGCAAGGTCGTGATGCCGGCGATGGTGTCGACCGGGCAAGTGTTCGCGCATAAGCTTGCTGTATTCGCGACGGATGACACAGGGATGCTATCGATGCTGTCGAGTGCGCTGCACTATTGGTGGACAGTTACGCGAAGCTCGACGATGAAGGCGGACATCAACTACTCGCCGTCAGATGCGTTTGAAACGTTGCCGCTGCCCGAGTTGACCGAGGAGATGCGGGATCTCGGCGACCGGCTCGACACGTACCGGCGGGAGCTCATGGTCGCTCGTCAGGCCGGCCTGACCGCGACGTACAACCTGGTCAACGATCCGGCCTGCCAGGACGAGGACATCGTCGAGCTGCGCCGCATCCACCGGGACATCGACACAGCGGTCTGCCGGGCCTACGGCTGGAACGACATGCTCGACAAGCTCGAGCACGGCTTCCATACGGTCGGCGGCCGGGAGACCCGCTACACGGTCGGCCCCTACGCACAGCGCGAGTTTGTGGACCGTCTTCTCGAACTCAACCACGCCCGCTACGCCGAGGAGGTCGCCAAGGGCCTGCACGACAAGAAGAAGCCCGCCAAGCCCAAGCCGGCCAAGCCCGCCCGCGCCTCCAAGGACGCCGAAGCCGCCCCGCCCGGCCTGTTCTGAACCGGTAGCGGCTCGCCTCGGGAGCGGTCATAGTTCGACTGACAGCCGATGCACTTCAGCCCGTTTGCTGAGCCCAGAGCGATTGCCTGACCAGCAGCGTCGGCGAGCAGGGAGACGTCCCCCTGCTCGCCGGACTCCGGAGAGGAGCGAGGCGTGCCAAACCTTCCCCAGGTGATCACCACGAGGGGTAGCGACCGTTACCACGCGAGCGAGGAATGCCCCATGTGGCTCGCGGGCCGGCTCGGCAGCGAAAGCCAGGGCAACCGCCTGCATAACGTCCTACAAATGTCCGAAGCGGAAGCCCGAGCCGACGGCTGGACTCCATGCCCCGGCTGCATGGGCACCGAACACATGTAAGCCCGCTGAAGCGGCCCGAGGCCGCCCCTCTCGGCCTACTGCGTGTCGGGAGTCACGCGGTTTCACTTACAGCAGGAAGTACTCTCCCTGATGCCGACTCCTGCGAGAGGAGATGTAGTGAGCCCGGGCTTACCGCTGGAATTGACGGGGACCCAGGCTTCGCGTTGTGTGACATCAGTTGCGGCACACGCTCAATTAGATGCTTGCCAAGCAACAGGGTGTCTTTAACGTACCGTCCCATCTCCATCTCGGCTCTGGCGGCGATGTCAGTGATGACATTAGAAAGCCGTTCACATGGTGAGGAGGCTCATGACATGGTGGCGAACCTGCTGAAGGACGTCGTCCTTCACCGTGCCGAAGAGACGGTTGTCGAAGTCTCGGTCTTCGGCGGTCCAGATACGATTCGCCCGAACAAATGACGGCGCCACTAAGCCGATAGTTTGCCAGTCGGTGATCGGCACGTCGTATGGCCCCATCATCGCGGCACGTTTGGCACTGGATGACACCATGGCGGCGAGAATCGTTCGGGTCGGCCCTGCGCCGGTGGCTGCAAGAATCAGGACAGGTCGTTTCTTATATGGCTGGGCTTCTGAGTGGCTGAAGGGGAACCACACCAGCCTTACTTCTCCGGGAGTCATAGGTTGTCGTACAGGGCGTCCTCGGGATTGTCCCAATCCTCAGTCCATAGCCGTGACACGTACGCCCTCACGTGCTCGTCGGTGCCGTCATCCTCATAGGACATATCGACTGCCAGCGGCGCGTTACTTGCGACTGTTGACCAAGGCCCTTCGATGATGTCCGGGGATCGCCGCCTGGCAGTGATTATCCGCCTGTGTGGCCGGGGTTGAGGGCGAGCAATGGGGTTTTCGTATTTGAACTCGCTCTTAGTTCCTGCTGAGATGAAGGTCGATGTTAGGGGGGTGGTCATGGAGTTAGCCCTCCTCAGTTTCAGATCGATCCTGGGCCATACGCTCGACTGCAGCGTCGTAGGTATCCGCAGTTGTCTGCAGCACCTGAATGAGTTCCTCCAGTCGAGCTCTGCTCATATGAAAACGGCCATGAATATCTACTTTGAGGCCTGTCGCCTTCAAGGTCTCGATCGCTCGCCGTTGCCCCTCAGTGTCCCTCGGGATGAGAGGTGGAGGGATGCTACCGAGTAGGAGGTAGATGCCGTCAGGGCCACCCTCCAGTGTCGGCGGACCTGGCTGCGCGACGAACTGGTTCACGTGCGTGATCGGCACGCCTGCAGCGTCGCTCCAGTCGACTACGATGGCGAAGTTCTCCACGACGGGGTTCTCCTCTGGCACGCCCTCAGTCTGACACCAGTGATGTGTCCCTGCTATAAAGCGCCCCCCGCGTACAGCTAAGGGTTGGACGATCGAGGTGGCGGTTCGGTTCACTGCTGCGGCACGGGCACGTCAACCTGCCCGTCGGGATAATCCAGTACAGCGGAGCCGCTGTAGCCAGAACTCCGTCTGCCGGCTCTCGATCTCCGCGAAGTTGTCCAGTATGAGGCTCGGTCTGCCGGGACGATGGCGGCGACACGGTGACCCTGGTTGGTGAGGTAAGCGATCGCATGCCTTGAATGGCAGCGGCAATGACGTCAGGGAGATGACCGTCGGCCTCATTCACCGGCACCTCGAACGCGTTGTGGGTCGCGGCTTGTGTGGGGGACACGAGTCGAAGAGTAACGGATTGCCTACTCACGGTCTCGACTTGTCCTGCAAAACTCGCCGTACGCGGAGTGATCGCTGGCTTACGTTGCCGGTGTGGTCAAGGCTGTGGTGTTCGACATTGGCGAGACATTGGTCCGCGATGACCGCTACTGGGGATCATGGGCGGACTGGCTCGGCGTCCCCCGTCATACGATGTCCGCTCTCGTGGGTGCGGTGACCGCACTCGGGCTGGACAACGCCGAAGCCATCCGCATGATCCGGCCCGGTATCGACCTTCAGGCGGCGTACCGGGAACGTGAGCACTCGGGTCGGGGTGAGTTTCTCGACGAGACCGACCTATATCCCGATGTTCGTGACAGCCTGCAGGCACTGCAACGCATGGGCTTGCGGGTTTGCGTCGCCGGGAACCAGACGGTTAAGGCGGGCAGTCTGCTACGCGGGCTGGGTCTTCCCGTGGACGCCATCGCCACCTCTGGAGAATGGGGAGTGGCCAAGCCGGACGCCGCGTTCTTCGATCGTGTTGTCAAGCTCGCCGGGGTCTCTCCTGGAGAGACGCTCTATGTCGGCGATCATCCGGTCAACGATGTGGTGCCGGCGAAGGAAGCAGGTCTTGCGAGCTGTCTGATCAGACGGGGACCGTGGGGGCTCCTCTGGGGCAACGATCCGGCCGTACCGGCTGATGTACGAATCGACGGTCTTGCCGACCTCCCAGCTCTGCTGTCCACATTCGGGCGGAGCGATGGTCGTGGCGCGGAGTCGTAACGACGGCCCGGGAGGTCGTATCGCCGCAGTCCGCACCGCGCGCCGGATGACGCAGGGCGAACTCGCACGGGCGGCCGATGTCTCTCGCAGCATGATCCGTAAGCTGGAGCAGGGGAGCCGGAACCCGAGCGACAACGTGCTCTACGCCATCGCGAGAGGAGGCGTACGCGTGGTGGCGCCGCCCTGCTAACCGGCCAGGCCCGATAACCAGGCTCCCACCCGCTCTCGTGACAAGCCAGGTTCGGGCCAGGAGCCCGCCGGGCCCATTCCTTCGGCCTCGGTCGCTCGTCAACCACGCGAACGGCGAGTTGCGAGCGCGGGAATCGCGTCGATCATCTCTTGGGGGAGGCTCTCCCAGTAGAGACCACGAGGTCGGCGAGGCGGTCCGCATTCGATGACTTCGTCGGGCGTCACGATGAAATCGACACGGAAATCATGCTCGGCCTCAGGCAGGTCTCCAGCGACGACCTGCAAGGAATGCACCGTCGTCACGATCGTCGTATCCGGGCCGATCAACCCGGCTTCGTGTAACAGCGCTACCTCGATGTCGGAGTAGCCGGCGCCCTTACCGAGCCGGACGCCTTGCCGGTTCACAGCGACGCTGCCGCACACGATCAGGTCAACCGGCCGCATCTCCTCTACGTCGACTCTGCGTGCCATGGTTGCGGCGATCTTGCTGGATGCAGCCTCGGTCGCGGGCACCGTCAGCGCTGCCGGGTCCAGGAGATAGAACGGCTGTGCCTCGGCCAGCTTGGGTACGGCCATGTAGACGAGCTTGCCTTCGGCCAGGGCCCGCGCCCGTACGGGAAGCTGCGCCTTGTCCGGGACGGCCTTGATAACCGCCGCCTCCCACCAGATCGATAGCTTCGCGAGCCGTTCGGCGGCGGCCTCGGCTCCGACGAATGCCGGGATGCGACCGCGAACACCGGGTGGGACGACGCGCTCCTGCTCCAAGAGTGCCCACACGCGCTCCCGGACCTCTTGCTTGGCCTGGTCTTTCACCATTGCGATCACCCTTCAGGCAGCGACGAGCGCAAACAACCGGTCGAACACATCTCGAACAATCGGCATTTCCCGCCATGGCTGAAGCTCGCGGCCCGCGCTGAACACGACGTTCAGCCCACCGCCACCCCGTGTCGTTTCTATGAGGTCGATGGCGGCGTGGAGCGACGCCGCTGCCATTTCAAGGTCCCCTTGTCGAAGGCGAGCAAGAGCCAGGTTGCCGAGCACGATCGCTTGGGATTTCGGACGATCCTGGAGGGACTGAGCAGCGCTTTCGAGCATCGATTCCGCTCGCTTGGCGTCGTTGAGGAGCAGGTAGCACGAGCCGGCGAGCCGGCCATGCTGGGCAGGTGAGAACATCTCGATCGCTGCGTCTACCGGGCTGATCTGCTCGAAGCACGTCTCGGATTCACCCAAAGCGTGTTCGCAGTCCGATCGCCGTCCAAGCATCGCGTATGCCTCGGCGACGTGGAGCAGTCCAAGACCCCGCAGCACCAGGCTGCTGTGCGCGGCGCGGTCGGCTGCCTGCAAGGCCAGGTCGAGCGCGACTTGCGGTTTCTTCTCCGTGTAGAGCGAGACGAAGCTCATACGCAGGAGCGCATGCCCTTCGGCGGCCCCATCCCGAATCTGCCTCGCTGCCGCTATTGCCTGAGCAAGGTAAGCGCGGGTGGTCGCGTGATCGCGTCGTTGGGAGGTATCCCAGACGAGTTGCCCCATAAGCGTCGCGGCTTCAACTTCCACCGTGCATAGCTCGCGCTGTACGAGGCTGGAAGAGGCGTGCGTTCGGAGGAAGGCCACCTGACCGAAGTACCGCGCGGCCTCCACCAGCAATGATGCTGCCGAGACGTTGTCGTACCGCGCAGCCAGGGCGTGAACCCGCTCGCGTACGTGTGCGACCGCAACCAGATCGACGCTACCCGGACGCTCCATCACATAGTTCAGCCGCTCGTCGGCCGATGCTCTGTATTCGTCGGGCAGACTCTCCCGTGCTTCGTTGCCGGGCGATATTCGCTCGCCAAAGAGGTCTTCCTCGCTCACCGCGAAGGCTCGCGTGTACAGCAGCCGGTAGGGATCGCGCGGCTGGTTGTGACCAGCTTCGTACGCCTTGATCCGGCGAACGATCGTCTCCCGGCAGGGAAGGCCCTTGCGCGTCTCGTCGTCAGCGGCCTCGACGAGACGGCGGGCCATCTCCTTCTGACTCCACAGCCGGCTGCGCCGCTCGGCGCGTAGCCGTACGGCCCATGGGGGGAGTTCGGCGTCCACTGCGTGCACCTTTTTCGTCAGACCGGGGGCGTCCTGACCGCCCTTAGTGTCCCCTACCAACATCTGTGATGGAGAGATTACGCACTGTTGTACTTGGAGGTGACGACGCGAACAAGCGGGGTCCGCAGGCGTTGCGACCGCCGTGCGGACCCCTTGATCAGGATGGTGGTCCTGACCCATGACACAGAGTAGGACTGTCGCCGCCGCCCGTCCGGTGTTCGCCGGGTGGCGGATCATGCGAAGCGACGCCGGGCGGTTGTGGGCGACGCGCGAGCGGCCGTTCCCCGCGGCCGTGGAGGAGGCGGGCGCGCATCGCACGGTGGATGCCGACGACCTGGTCGAACTGTGCCAGGTGATCGCCGCCCAGGAGGGCCTCGCCGAGCAGGCGGCCCGGTGACCGCGTCCGCCGCGCTGCTCGACGTCACCGCCCCTGGAGAGGACGCCGACGAGGACTGTCCGGGCGTGTCGCCGCATCCGGCGGTGCCGCGCCCCGGCCGCACGAAGCTGTGGTGGATCGAGGAGAGCCTCGGTCGTGGTCGGGTCGTCGCCCACACCTGCGCCTGCCAGATGACCTCCTACGAACTGGTCCGCTGCGGCGGCCTCTACCAGTTCCGCCGCCACGCCTTCGCTCGTCACGATGTGCCGCCGGTGTCCTGGACGGCCCGCTGCTGGCGGCGCGAGGAGGCGTACGCGTGGTGGCGCCGCCTGCTGGCCGGCCAGGCCCGATAAAGGCTCCCCGCCGATCATGCGAACGCTGTGTTCGGCGGGGTCTGGGCGGCCTGCCGTACGCCTGAGGGGGTTTGGCGGCAGGCCACCCGTCGCACGGAACCCGCCGCACGGGGCGGGACGGATCGACAAGGAAGAAGGGATGAGATGACCGACCTGTACGAGCGTGACCTGGCGGGGGCGCGGTTCCGCCGGCTGTGCGGCGGCAACCAGCAGGAGGAGGAGCAGGAGTCCTGCGTCGAGATCGCCCCGATCCCGGGCGCGGCGGACGCCTTTGCCCTGCGTGACAGCAAGAACCCCAACGCCGGGACGCTCCGCTTCACCGGCGACGAGCTCCGCGCCGCCGGGATGACCACCCTCCTGTAGCCCTACGAGGCCGGGTGCGGCCCCTGCCCGGTGATAGCAGGCAGGGACCGCACCCCACTGTAACGACCACATCCGAGAGGCCCGATGCACCTGCACTGCTACTCCTGGACGGGAGTCGGCGACGACCGCCGCAACGAGGCCGAACGCCGCCCGCCCCCGCCGTCTGGCGATCCCGGGCCGTTCCTGGCCTCCCCTCTGCCGCCGATGCGTACGTGCGACTGGCTGTTGAAGCCCCGCACCCGCATCGACGTCTCGCCGAGGTCCGTGGGGGAGGCGTTGGAGTGGCTGACCACGTGCTACCGGGCGGCCGAGGCACAGTTCCTGCGGCCGGAGGACGAGGTGCGCATCGGGCTCGGCCTACGGCTGGAGAACGCGGGGGAGGCCCTGGCCGCCGGACTGGACGTGCAATGGGGCATCTGGCTACGCGGCGGCCGGTTCGTCACCTGCGCCGTCATCTGCTGCTCCCCGAACCGCGACGCCGCCCACCGCTGCCCCGCCACCTGAACCGCCCTCCCGGCCGGTCTCCGGTCATGGCCGGCGTTTCGGGTCGCCGTCGTTCGTGGTCGGCGGGCGCAAGCTCTCTGCAAATCGGCAGGTAGGGCAGGACTATCTGATTCTCTTCTGGTCAGAAAAGTGGAAACGGGCAAAAGAGGACGCTGTCCTATTTGTGTATGCGGCGGCTGTAGCCGCGTGGATACTTCACGCGTGCCAATCTCTACCGCAGGCCATGCGATCACTGTTGCATGGGCAATCCCTGGGGCATAGGATGCCTGCGACAGGTCGAGTGACAGCAATAAATCCGCGATATGCGGATGCTTCCCGCCTACTTTCATTGGCCTCCACGGTTGATGCTTGCCCGTTCTGTCATCCCGTGCGACACTCGGGGCAACCCGTATCGGCGGAAAAGAGGTATGTCGTGTCTCGTCCATGGGAAGCCGACGCTACGGCGGAGCTTCGGAGACGTCTCGGCAAATCCGCGCTCGAACTGGGTGAAACAACCGGCAGCCCGTCGTGTCCTGACATCTGGGAGCTGTCCAACGGAGATATCGCCATAATCGGCCGGGATCTCACCCATGCCTATGCTGACCGGCTCCCATCGGGCGTGAGCGTCGGCGACGACGAGCGCCTGGTCGTCATTCCCCGCACCATGATCGTCGCCGCCAAGCCGGATATTCCAGATGCTTAGGAATGTGGCCGAGGCGGAGGCTGTCACGCTGACCTCGGAAGAGTACCTCTCCGACTTCTGGCCGTACTTCCAAAGATTGCAGGATGTCTTTTGGAAGCTGGAGACCTATCAGAGTTTCCGGGAGCCGGACGACTCCAGCTGGCGGGCGTTCGACTCGGGGGACTGGAACCAAGCCATACGTCTCATCGACGAACGTCGCGAAGAGATCCAGGAACCTGTAAAACAGGTGCATGGATTTGAAATGCGGCGAGTGCGTATCGTCGAAAAACCTTTCACTCCGTATATCCAGTGGGAACTCTATTACATTCGTCATCGGGCGCAGGCCGGTGAAGATATCAGGGTCATCGACTCGGATCTCCTGCCGGCTCACGGGTTCACCTACCGCTTGCCGGAGCTGGTGATATTGGATTCGATGGTGATGTACGAGGTCCTCTACACACCGGACGGCACGCTCACGGGAGCAAGGAAGATCGTAGACAGAGCTTTGATCGAGTCTTGCCGACGCGACGTGGAGAGCTTGTTCATCGTGGGTCGGGATCTGCTTCCCTATCTGAACGAGGAACGCGCGGTTCTTCCTCCGCCTCTGCAACAGTCCGGCACTCCCATCGCCTGATCCAAATGAATCAGCGACGTCCGATCACTCGCATGGCCGGTGCCATCGGTCGTCGCTTCGTCATCAGCACAATCCTCTTCGCGTCCATTGCTCTCATCTCCGTTCTCGTCATCTCCTCGCCACTGTTTCTCGACTCGCTGAAAGCCAAGCGTGACGACTGGTTGCTGTTGAGCAACATAGGGCAGACCTATGGAGTGGCGTCCGCACTCTTGTCGGTATTCGCCCTGATCGGTGTGTCGTTCTCTTTGATTCTGCAGGCGAGAGAGACCAAGGCCACTCGTGAACAGGCCTTGCGAGCGCTGCACGGCGACCTGATGAGAATGGCGATGGACGACCCGCTTTATCGTGCATGTTGGGGGCCCTTCTTCTCTGCGGATGAGGAGGACGGTCAAAAGGCGCACATGTACGTCAACATGATTTTCAATCACTGGCTGCTCATGTGGGAGCTGCGGGCAATCACCGAAACGCATCTGCGGGAGATTTCTCGCACGGTCCTCGAAGGGCCGATCGGTCGAAGGTTCTGGCAAGACGTCAGAGCGTTGCGCATGTCGAGCTCGGGCACGCGTCGGGAGCGCCGTTTCAACCGGATCATTGACGCCGAATACCAAGAAGTCGTTCGCCTGAACCCGATCGCCCCTGTCTGGGGGCCGCCCGGCAGCGCCGATCCGCTTCCTCATGCGAAGGCGAACATCGCAAGGGGCTTCGTAAGTGAGGCCAATTTGACGCGATTGCTCGCCGTGCTGGGTGTCGTGCTCGTCATCGACATCCTGCGCAAGATGGCAGCATCCCTGTCCCGGCAGCGGCGCACGTGAACTCGCCCCTCATTGCGCAAACGCCTCACGGCGTCTGCGCAATGAAACGTGCGGAGCACGTACGTCACCACCATTGCCGACGGACTGCGGCCCCGAGTCGGTTCCTTCGCTCGACGGGCTCGCCACTCAGGGCTGCCAGGCGTCCTCGTAGTCGTCGTGCCAGTCGTACGCCGAAGCCTCCAGCTTGAGCAGGTGCTCCGCCTGGAGGTGCTCCTCGACCGTCAGGTAGAGGCCGTGGACGACCACGGACTCCAGAAAATCCATGCGGTCCCGTTTCGCGGCCAGATCCCGCTCTGCCTTGTGGACGCCGGGCTCCCCGTCGTCCGCAGCGCTGTCTGCCTGGTCGAAACCCTCCGCGATGCGGGCGCGCAAGAACGCGATCAACCCCTCGAACGCGGCTCCCGCCTCGTGTGCGCGAGCCCTGCATGCGTCGGCCATGATCCCCTGGCAGGGGGAGGCCAGGGTGGGCGCGTCCGTGCTCGCGAGGTCCGTCCAGGGGAGCCGTCTCCGGAGCGCTTCCCCGTCGATCGGTCCTTTCCCGCCGGCGGCAAGGACGGCCCCGAGAAGCTCTGCCGCGAGCAGGGGGCGGGCGCGGACGAGCCCCAGGAGCGCTCCGCGGTCGATCGCTGTCATGGCCAGGAGGTTACAGTCGGTAATCGAATGTGCGTCGAGGGGCGACAACCTGCTCGGGATCGTTGTCTTCCTTCTCGGTAGAAGGAGTCTCGACCAGCGATCGAGGGCAACCTTACGATCCGGCCACGCGTCATGCAGATGTTTACCAAGAGCAACTAACGTTGCGCCAAAGATCAGGCGAGGGAAGGACACCCCCACGTGTTCGATCGGCAGGAGAAGCTGTTCGCCGCAGGAGCCGACCAGGGCGACCTGTTCGGCCTGGGAGACGAGACGGCGGCGAAGCCCGCAGAAGAGGCGCGACGTCCGCTCGACCTGCCGCAGGACTTCCCGCCGGTCACGTCGTTCGAGGTCAGGGACGCCTTCCAGCAGTTGGTCGAGCGTGACCTGCTCGGGCCGTACGACGGCGACTTCGAGGAGCTGCCGCCGCGGTCGATCGGCCCGCGCGAGCGCTACCTGGTCGGCATGCTCGGCCCCAAGCCGTCGCCCAAGCGGGTCGCCGAAGACGCCGACGAGCTGCCGGACATCGAGATCGGTGCCGAGGGTGACGGGGCCGAGGGCGAGTTGCCCGACGTGCTGACGCCGCAGAACCTCGGGCGTCTGTGGGCGTCGTCCATGGGCATGTCGTTCGCGGTGCCCGCCGACCTCGACGCGCTCGCGGTGACCGCCCGCTGGGGTCAGTACGTCAAGGCCGAGACCCAGATCGAGGGCGCCAACGGCAAGTCGCGGACCGAACGCATCTGGGGGCGCAGGCCGGTCGAGCACCGCATGACGATTCGGCTCGACGAGCCCACCCAGAAGATCCCTCTCACAATGGAACGTGCCGACGAGCCCGGCGTCCTGCTCGCGGTCGCCGTACGGCCCCGGCCCGACCACCGGCGCGTCGTCGAGATGACGCTGGTCAACCAGCAGATCGAGCCGGACACGAGCGCCGACACCGCGTGGCTGTTCCAGCCCGAGCTCGTCGCCGCCGCTCCGTCGGACGGACCCGCGGACGTCTTCCTCCCGATCGACGACCCTCTCGACGGCGGCCGGGAGGACGGCGATCAGGAGGATCTGGAGGACAAGCACCTGCGACTGCTCTACCGGAACGAGCGCAGGTATGCCGTCGGCCGGAACGTCGCCGTACACGCGACAGTCGCCCCTGGCGAGCGGCGGGCGACGGAGCTGCGCACCACCTGGCTGCCGTGCCACGACGTGCCCGCGACGGTCGCCCCGGTGGGGCAGGGCACGCCCCTCGCCGGTGTGGAGCTGTCGATGGACGCCCTCGCGGACGCATCGCCCGAGGAGCTCGCCGCCGGGCTGACGCCGCTCGCGGACGGTTACACGGCCTGGCTCGATAAGCAATACCTCAAGATCCCCGAGCTGCCCGAGCCGCTGCGCGAGGCCGCCGAGGTCGCCGTCCTGAAGGCGAGGCGGGCCGCCGACCGCATCCGTGCCGGGATCGCGCTGCTCACAGAGGCCACGACCGACGGGCACGGACAGGCGCTGGCGGCGTTCAAGTTCGCCAACGAGGCGATGGCGCTGCAGCGGCGCCGTACGGCGATGGCGAAGCTCCGCGACGAACAAGGGCTGAGCTACGAGCAGGCCATGGCGGAGGTGGACGCACAGGGTGCGAAGGCGGCGTCGTGGCGGCCGTTCCAGCTCGCGTTCATGCTGCTCAACCTGCCCTCGCTGACCGATCCCGCGCACCCGGAGCGGGCCGCCGGCCACACGGCCACCGTCGACCTGCTCTTCTTCCCGACCGGCGGCGGCAAGACCGAGGCGTATCTTGGCCTCACGGCGTACACGTTCGCGATCCGGCGGCTGCAGAAGGTCGTCGGGTCCGGGACGGAGGCGCGCAGCGGCCTGGACGGCGTGGCGGTGCTGATGCGTTACACGCTGCGCCTGCTCACCGCGCAGCAGTTCCAGCGAGCCGCCGCGCTGGTGTGCGCCTGTGAGGTGTTGCGGCGCGATGACCCGGCGACGTGGGGCGAGGAGCCGTTCCGCATCGGCCTGTGGGTGGGAAGCGCGGTCTCGCCGAACTGGTTCGGCCCGGCCAGGGACCAGATCCAGGAGGCCAGGGAGTCCAGCCGCGAGACCAACGTTCTGCAGACGCTGTCGTGCCCCTGGTGCGGCGAGAAGCTGGCCTCGGACGTCAACCTCGACCTCGACGAGGACCGTCGGCGCGTGCTGCTCTACTGCGGGCGCGGCAGCGAGGGCGACGCCGAACCGTGCCCGTTCTCCCGGCTGGGGGAGAACCGCATGCTGCGGGCCCTGCCGTCCGTCACGAGTGATGACGAGGCGTACGCGCGGCGGGAGGGCCTGCCGATCCTCACCGTGGACGAGGAGATCTACCGGCTGACGCCCAGCCTGGTCATCGCGACCGTCGACAAGCTGGCGCAGCTTCCGTGGCGCGGCTTCGCCGGGCACCTGTTCGGCCGGGTGAGCCGGCGTTGCCCCCGGCACGGCTACCGGCACGACGACATGGACGACCAGATCGGCTGCGGTGGCAGGCACAACGCCAAGGGCAGGCTGCCCAAGGTCGAGAGCCGCCCCGTCGTCCGGCTCCGGCCGCCGGACCTGATCATCCAGGACGAGCTGCACCTCATCTCGGGCGCGCTCGGCACCGTGGTCGGCCTGTTCGAGGCGGCCGTGGACGAGCTGTGCACGTGGACCGTCGACGGCAGGCCGACAGGGCCGAAGATCATCGCGTCGACCGCGACGACCAAGCGGGCCGGCGCGCAGGTGCTCGGCGTCTTCGGCCGGGACGACCTCGCCGTGTTCCCGCCGCAGGTGATCGACGTCGCCGACACGTTCTTCTCCCGGCAGGTCCCGGTCACCCCGGAGAACCCCGGGCGGCGCTACCTCGGCGTGTGCGCGCACGGCGTGCGCCTCAAGCAGGCAGAGATCCGGCTCGCCGAGATCCTGCTGCTGGCCGGGCAGACGCTCTTCGACCGGTACGGCGAGCCCGCCGATCCGTACATGACGCTCGTCGGCTATTTCAACGCCACCCGTGAGCTGGCGGGCATGCGCCGTTACCTGGACGACGACGTCACCACCAGAATCCGCATGCACGGCAGGCGCAAGAAGCTGTCCAACCGGCTGCCGGGCCGTACGGACCTGCTGAACATCGTCGAGCTCACCTCGCGCATCTCCTCGGGCGACATCAGCGAGGTGCTGAAGCAGCTGGAGATCGGCTTCGACCAAGAGCTGGACACCTCGCGCCGCAGACGGGAGTGCCGCGAGGAGATCGCCGAGGTCATGAGGGAGAGGGACGAGTCCAAGCGCAGGCGAGCGCATCCGCTCGCCGATCGCTACCGGACGCTGCGGAGCCTGCGGTCCGCGCAGCCGCCCGTCGACGTCGTGCTCGCCACGTCGATGCTGCAGGTCGGCGTCGACGTGTCCCGGTTCGGGCTCATGGTAATGACCGGCCAGCCGAAGAACACGGCCGAGTACATCCAGGCGTCCTCGCGGGTCGGCCGAGACGCCGCGCGCCCCGGGCTGGTGATCACGCTCTACAACTGGTCGCGCCCGCGTGACCTCGCGCATTACGAGGACTTCGAGCATTACCATGCCACGTTCTACCGCCAGGTGGAGGCGTTGTCGGTCACGCCGTACACGGCGCGGGCGCTGGACCGCGGCACGACCGCCGCGTTCGTCGCCGCCGTACGCAACGTCGAGGAGGCGCACTCGCGCAACCGCGACGCGGAGGACGTGGATCTCAACGGCGATGTCGTGACGCGCTTCGTCGAGCGCTTCCTCACCAGGGCCGAGGTTGCGGGCAGCCCTCGCGGCAGGCAGGCCCTGGACGAGCGGCTGAGGATGCTGACGGACCTGTGGAACGCGGCGAAGCAGGGCTCGGCCCGGCTCGGCTACGAGCGCAAGAAGGGCAACGCGAAGGAGATCGTCGACGGCCTGCTCAATCGGGCGGGCAACGGCCGCTGGGACGCCCGTACGGTCGGCAACTCGATGCGGGAGACGGAAAACGAGATCAACCTGCTCCTGCCTGGGAACGACGAGATCTTCCTCGCGCCGTTGGGCGCACCGGAATGGGGCTTCCCCGGCAGCGCCGGGGAGACCGACGATGAGCCGGTGGGCGACGAGATGGGCGTGATCACCCTGGACGGAAGGGGCAAGTGATGGCCGCGTACTCCACCTATCGGCGCCGGGTCGGCGCGGTGCGGCCCAGCCACCTGATGTTCACCTCGGGGGTCGGCTCGCTCGTCGACCTGCCGAACTTCTCGGTGCTGGTGAAGGGTCTCGACGACTGGCAATACAGGGCACCCGAGGACCCGGAGAACAACCCCGCGCTCATCACCGAGCCCCGGCTCCTGGCGGCCGTGCAGTCGCTGCTCAGCAAGACCGTGCGTGAACTGCGCCCCGCGCCCTGGATGCCGGGCACCGACACGAACCCCAACGGTGAGGCGGCCAGGACCGGTGTGCCGGTCGTGCCGTTCCCGGGCTGGATGCGCTGCACCGCGTGCAACCTGCTGGCGCGCGTCGACTCCCGGGCGTTCGGCTTCGAGAACGACAAGCCGAGCAAGCCGCACGAGGCGAGGTTCTTCCACGAGTGCGGCAAGGGCAACAAGAAACGTCTCGTCGTCGGCGCTCGGTTCGTGCTGGCCTGCACCGACGGGCACCTGGACGACTTCCCCTACCTGGAGTTCGTCCACGAGGGCCGGCCGTGTGAGAAGGCGGCCAAGCCGAACCTGCTGATGGAGGACCGCGGCGGCAACATCGGCGCGAACGTGCGCATCGTCTGTCAGCGCTGCGGCAGGGAGCGAAACATCCGGCAGGCGATGGGCAAGCGCGGCCGGGACCAGCTGCCGCAGTGCCGAGGCCGCCACCCCCATCTCGGCACGTTCACGCCCTGTCAGGAGCAGCCGTACGTGCTCGTCGTCGGCGCGTCGAACCAGTGGTTCGCGCAGACGCTGTCGGCCCTCGCCGTGCCGAAGACGGGAGGGAGCGAGCTCGACACGCAGGTGGCGAAGTTCTGGGCCAACCTGGAGAACCTTCCCGGCCCGCAGATGCTCCCGTTCATGCGAACGGTTCCGCCGTTCTCGTTCGAGTTCGAGAAATGGACGGACGAGGAGGTCTGGGCGGCCATCGAACGGCGCCGGGGGGAGCAGGCGGCAGGGCAGGACCAGGGGCCGGAGAGCTACCCCGACCTGCTCACTCCGGAGTGGGAGATCTTCTCCAGCCCTGTGCTGCCGCCGCCGAGTGACGACTTCACCGCCCACCGGGCCCCGGACGGGCCCGTTCCACCGCTGCTCAAGGGCTTCTACTCCGACGTCGTCCAGGTCGAGCGGCTGCGCGAGGTGCGGGCCATGATCGGCTTCACCCGGCTCGACGCTCCCGACCCGGAGGACCCGACGCTCGTCAAGCGGGTGCCGCTCTCCCGTTCCAAGCCGGCCTGGGTGCCGGCGAGCGAGGTCCGGGGCGAGGGCATCTTCCTGCGGCTGCCCGAGGACCTGCTGTCGCGGTGGGAGAAGCAGGTGGAGAAGTCCGAGGCCCTGCGGCTGCACAAGGAGGCGTACGGCCGCTTCCGCGAGTATCGCTACTCCGCCCGGACCGGCCAGCCGTTCGACGAGTCGACCAGATACGACTACTGGCCCCTCCCGCGCTACTACGTCCTGCATACGCTGTCACACCTGCTGATCCGTACGATCGCGCTCGAATGCGGCTACAACTCCGCGAGCCTCGCCGAGCGGATCTACGCGGGGACCACGGAGGACGACAAGCGCTCGGGGATCCTCATCTACACGGCCGTGCCGGACGCCGAGGGCACGCTCGGCGGCCTGGTGTCGCTCGCCCAGCCCGAGGAGCTGGTGCGGCTGACCAAGCGGGCGCTCACCGGGGCGATGAGCTGCTCGTCCGACCCGCTGTGCTCCGAACGGCTCCCGCGTACGCCGGAGGACTTCCTGCACGGCGCGGCCTGCCACGTGTGCCTGTTCGTCTCCGAAACCACATGCGAGCGCGGCAACCGGTTCCTCGACCGGCGGTTCGTGGTGCCGATCGACGACCCGGCCCTGGCGATCTATCCCGAGTTACCGTGACGAGCGCATTCGAGAAGGCGGCGGCCGACGCGGTGGAGCGCATCGGGCCGGTGCACCTGCGGACCCTGGCCGACCGGATCGCCGAGGGCGGTCCGGCGGCCGGGATCGTCGACGCGGTGCCGCTGCCGGACTTCCCCGACGCCGCCCGCCGGGTGCTGGCCGGCCTGGCGTCCGTACGGATGTCCGCGGGAGAGGCCGCCGTCTACCTGCGTGGAGTGGCCGCCGGTTATGAGCGGCACCGGGCCACGACCACGGTGGAATCGGTGTGGACCGGCCCGGCGACGCACGCCGTGCCCGTTCGCTCCACGGCGCAGGTGTTGGTCGACCTGGTGAACGAGGCGTCGTACGAACTGATCCTCATGACGTATTCGGCCGCGGCGTACGAGCCGCTGCTCAAGGCCCTGAGCGGGGCGGTCGGGCGCGGTGTGACCGTGATGGTGGTGGTCGAGACGCTGCAGGGCGCGGGCTCGGCGCTGAACGGCCCGGAGCCCGCGCACGCGTTCGGCGGCGCCGAGGGCGTTCAGGTGTGGCACTGGCCGGTGGACGCGCGCACGGAGCAGGGGGCGAAGATGCATGCCAAGATCGCCGTGGCCGACCAGAGGGTGCTGCTGGTGTCGAGTGCGAACCTGACCCAGTCGGGGGTCACGAGGAACATCGAGGCCGGGCTGCTGGTGCGCGGCGGCACGGCACCACAGCGGGCCGCCCAGCACGTGGCCCGCCTGCGCGGCCGTGGTGTGCTGCGGCGTCTCCGATAGGAGGCGAAGTTCGTGAAAATGTTGCGTGAGACGAGGGTGTGGTGGCACAGGGAAAGATCATCGGTGGCCGGTACGAACTCGACCCGAACTCGCGCCGTAAGGGCGGGATGGGGGAGGTCTGGTTCGGCTACGACAAGCGGCTCGACCGGCCGATCGCGATCAAATTCATCCGCGTGGACCGCCTTCCGGACGGCATGCCGGACGACGAGCTGACCAAGCGTTTCGTCCGCGAATCTCGCATCACCGCACGGCTGGAGCATCCGGGGGTGCCCGCCGTCTACGACTGTGGCACCGACGGCGACGACCTCTACCTCGTCATGCAGCTCATCAACGGCAACCCGCTGACCGACCTGATCGCCGAAGTGGACCGGGTGCCGGTGGGCTGGGCCGCGGCGATCGCCGCCCAGGTGTGCTCCGTCCTGGCCGTCGCCCACGCCAACTCGCTCGTGCACCGTGACCTCAAGCCCGCCAACCTCATGCTCTGCCCCGACGGCACGGTCAAGGTGCTCGACTTCGGGGTGGCCGCCGCGCTGTCGCCGTCGGCGACCAAGCTGACCGCCACCGGCGTCATCATCGGCACCGCGGAGTACATGGCGCCCGAGCAGACCATGAGCGGCTCGACGAGCCCGCAGACCGACCTGTACTCCCTCGGCGTGATACTCCACGAACTGCTGGCAGGCGAGAACCAGTTCGCTGCCGGGACTCCGCTCGCCTGCATGCGCAAACACGTGGACGAACCGCCGCGGCCGGTGCGCGAACTGCGCCCGGACGTGCCCGAGGGCCTCGAACGGCTGATCCTCTGGTTGCTGGCCAAGCGGCCCGCGGACCGTCCGCAGAGCGCCGCGCTCGTCTACGAGCGGCTGGTGCCGTTCTGCCGTGACCTGTCGCCGCTGCCGGGTTTCGTGGACGGGTCCGCCGTCCATCCGGTGCGGATGTACGCGGCCGTCGTCGGGCGGGTCGCCGTGACGGCCACGAAGGCGCCGGCGGTGGAAGCCCGGGAACCCGGGCGACGGGTGCTGGGCGGCGAGGACATCCAGCGCGTACGGAGGGAAGCCGGCGCGCTCAAGGCCGAGTCCCGCTTCCGGCAGGCCGCCGAACTGCTGGTGGAGGCCGTCCGGTCCATCGAGCCGACGGACGACAGGGCGGTGGAGCTGCGCATCGAGCTGGCCGACGTGCTGTTCCTCGCCGGGGACTACCGGCGCGCCGCGTCCGAATTCCGTGGACTGGCCGCCGACCTGGCCACTCGCAGAGGTGAGGACGATCATCTCGTCCTGCGGTTCCGCCTGATGGAGGCGAACTGTTACGCCGCGCTGGGCGACACGGCGCTCGCTCTCGAACAGATGCGGCGGCTGCTGACGGACGAGGAACGGTTCGGGGTGGACGAGGACCGGATCCTTGAGCTACGGCGCCGCATCGGGCTGCTGGAACTCGGCGCGGGCGACCGCGACCGGGCCGGCCGGACACTGCGCGACCTGCTGCCGGACCTGGAACGTCGGTATGGCTCGGGGCACCCGAACGTCAGCAAGGTCCGGGAGTTGCTTAACGGCCTCGCCACGGCGCGCTGACCCTGGATCGTTACAAGACCGCCTGAAACTTGGGTGAGCTCGTGCCTACAGTGAAGTTCCGAAGATCGTCAACGGATTCACCAAGGGACGGACTGTTGGCCACGCTCTCTGTGCTCCTCCACCAGATCGACGACGGCACCGTGCTTCTCCCCGAGTTCCAGCGCGGGTACGTGTGGACCCGCGACCAGGTTCGCGGGCTCATGCGCTCGCTGTACCGCGGCTATCCGGTCGGCGGTCTGCTGCTGTGGGCGACCGAGCCCGAGATGGCCTCCGTCCGCGGCGCCGCGACCGGCGGCGGCGTGCGTCTCCTGCTCCTGGACGGACAGCAGCGGATCACGTCGTTGTACGGAATCATGCGCGGCAAGCCCCCGGCCTTCTTCGACGGGGACCCGTCCGCCTTCACCGGCCTGCGCTTCAACGTCGAGGACGAGACGTTCGAGTTCTACGGCCCGGCGAAGATGCGTGACGATCCACGCTGGGTGGACGTCACCCGCCTGTTCATGGAGGGGCTGGAGCCGTTCATCGGCGCGTTCGCGCAGCACTCGGACAAGTTCGCCACCTACATCGCGCGGCTGAACAAGCTGAAGAATCTGGAGAACCGGGAGTTCCACGAGGAGAAGATCACCGGCCCGGACAAGAACGTCGATGTCGTTGTGGACATCTTCAACCGGGTCAACTCCGGTGGAACCGCCCTTTCCAAGGGTGATCTGGCCCTGGCGAAGATCTGTGCGCAGTGGGCGCCCGCGCGTCAGGTCATGCGCGACCATCTGAACGAGTGGCAGGCCAAGGGCTTCGACTTCTCGCTGGACTGGCTGCTGCGCAACATCACCGCCGTCGCCACCGGCCGTGCCGTCTTCACGGCTCTCGACACCGTGACGGACACCGAGTTCGAAACGGCCCTGACGAGGTCGGTCGGATATGTGAACACCTTGCTCGGTGCGGTGTCGGGGCGGCTGGGGCTCGACCACGACCAGGTCCTCATGGGCCGATACGCGATCCCGGTCGTCTCCCGCCTGCTCCATCTCACGCCCGGCGGAACGTTCCTTGACAGTGCCCACCGTGACAAGGTGCTGTTCTGGTACGTGCACGCCGCGCTGTGGGGGCGCTTCGCCGGTTCCACCGAGACCATCCTGGCTCAGGACTACGACACCGTGGAACGATCCGGGATCGACGGCCTCATCGCCGCCCTCGAACGGTGGCGCGGCGGCAACCTGGAGGTCAGGCCGCACGACTTCGAGGGCTCGACGCGCGGGTCGCGGTTCTATCCGCTGCTCTACATGCTCACCCGGGTGCACGGCGCCCGTGACTTCGGCAGCGGGCTGGAGCTGCACGCCGAGATGCTCGGCAAGCTGACCTCACTTCAGGTGCATCACATCTTCCCGAAGGCGCTGCTGTACAAGGCCGGATATGACCGCGTCCACGTCAACGCCGTCGCCAACTTCTGCTTCCTGACCCAGAACACCAACCTCGCCATCGGAAAGCGGAGCCCGGAGGACTACTTCGCCGAGGCCGAGGACAAGCACCCCGGCGTCCTCGCCTCCCAGTGGATCCCGATGGATCCGGATCTGTGGCGCGTGGACCGCTATCTCGACTTCCTCGAAGCCCGGCGCGAGCTGCTCGCCCAGGCCGCCCAGTCCTTCCTCACGCAACTGCGTGACGGCGCCGCCCCCGTGGAGGCCGTTGGAGAGTTGCGTCCGGTGGCCGTCATCGCCGACGAGCAGGACGACGTACGGGCCGCCCAGATCAAGGCGATGGTCGAGGAGCTGGCACGGCTGGGCTACGCCGAGCCGGCGTTGGACAGCGAGATCGCCGACCCCGTGAGCGGCCGGGCGCTGGCGATGGCCGAGGCTTTCTGGCCCGACGGATTGCAGCCCGGCCAGGGCAAGCCGGTCGTCCTGGAGCTCGACCCCGAGGTGGCGGACCTGCCGAGGCTGGAAGAGCTGGGGTATGAGGTCTTCACCTCTGTGGATGCGCTGCTCGGCTACGCGACGCGCCGCAACGAGACCGCGGCGGGAGACGAGCAGGAGCCGGTCGCCCCACCGCCTACGGCGAGCAGCGGCGTGCACGCCGAGTTCGACGCCGCGATGCGGTCCGTCTACGACCGGGCGCGGAGCGAGGCCAACTATCACGCCTCCTATTTCCTCAGCATGCTGGCCGAGCATGGCAGCCTGGCGACGGCTCGCAGGCTGCTGCGCTCGCCGGCGGTGTCGGACGGGTTCGCGGCCTTGTGGGAGCGCGGCCGGCTGGACCTCACGGTCGAGGCTCTGGTCGTGCAGCCGAGGTTCGCGGAGTTGTTCACCCCCGCCGAGACCGAGGTCGCCCGGCACCGTCTCGAACAGTTCGGCTGGGGCGCCGCCGTCGCCTGACCCGCTGACCAGGAAGCCGTCGAGTAGGGGGTCAGTGCGAGGGGCGGGTCGAATCGTCTTTGTCGTGGATGAAGGTCGTGTGTGGCGAGGGACTCGGAGGCGCGTGCGGCGACGTCGGCGGCGACGAGCACGAAGCGGGCTTCGGCGTCGTGCTCAAGTCGGCGGAGGTCGCCCCGCTCACGACGTTCCTCGTGGCGGAGTACAGGAGGAGGTGTTCGGGCCTGTGCTCGCGATCCAGTCCGCCGACGACGAGGCGCATGCCTTCGAGCTCGCCGAAGGGACGCGATTCGTCCGGGCATCAGCGGGATGGACGTGGTGCCGTCAGGGATGGCTCGTCTCCTTCCAGGCGAGGAGCACCAGGGCGAGGGCGGTCATCGCGGCGACAGCCGCGAGCGCTATCCAGAACCCGGGGAGTAGTACGGTCCCGTCCTCGGGGGTTGTGACCTCGATCGGCATGAGCGCCACGACCACCCCGAGGAGCAGACCGCCGGCCAGGCGCCGGTTCACGACGAGCCCGGCCAGCACCGTCATGACCACGGCGCCGGCGGCCATCCCCACGATCAGCCAGTCGTACAGGGCCCGGCTCGGGTCGTCGAACATGAAGCAGCAGGCAACGTAGTCACGGCCCCCGAAGCCGACCACCGGGGTAGCCGTCTGCGGCAGCCAACGACCGGCCAGGTAGACCAGTGGCAGCACCCCGAGGAGGGCCCAGGCTCTGCCGTCCCGCCGCCAGGTGAACCGGTCGCTGCGGTGCCACACCAGGAGAGAGGCGGCCAGGACCACGATCAGGATCCACCAGGCCAGACGAAGCGGAAGACTCTCGATGATCACCGTCTCCGGTGGCGGCTTCCGCAGCGCCGGCAGGGCGCTGGGAGAGAAGGCGACGGTGAGGTGGGCGACCGCGATGCCCGCTCCCGCGGCCGCCGTCCGGGTGAACCACAACAGCCCGGCCGCGACGGCAAGGAGGAGAGGCGACAGCGAGGAGGCGAACAGGGTGGGATACCAGTTGTCCCGCAACAGGGGAGCGGTCGCGATCCCGACGATGTGGAGCACGGCACCCGCGAGCAGGGCGGCGGAGACGACCCGGTCGGCCGTCCGGCCCGGACGCGGCGGTGGCGGGGAGGCGGTTGCCGCCCCGGCAGGGCGTGCGTCACTTTCTTCCGCCCCGCACAGGGGGCAGACGACCCAGTCGGGAACGGCGTCGCCCCCGCAGGATGTGCACAGCAATGACGGCCTCAAGACACTCGGACACGACTCACCCGCCGGCGATGTACCGGATGCCTCCGCCCGAGGGACTCCGGGAGCAGCGAAGTCCAGACAGGACGGCTCGGCCTTCCGGTCGTCCTGTCAGGCCGGGCGGAGAAGTGCGACCAGGAAGCCGGAGTCGTCCCGGAACGGGCGCAGGTCCCAGGTGGACAGCAGCAGGTCGGGTTCGAGCCCGCAGGCGGCCGCGTCCGCGAGGAACTCGCCGAACTCGTAGCCGCGGCCGGCGCCGAAGCCGATCGCGGCCCGGCCGTCCGGCGCGAGGTGCGCGCGGAACCCTCTCAGCACGTTGCGGCGGGTGCTCGGCGCGAGGAACGTCATCACGTTCCCGGCGCAGACGACGGCATCGAACGGCGTGGCGATGCCCCGCGCGGGAAGGTCGAGTTCGGCCAGGTCGCCGACCATCCACAGCGGCCCGGGGTGGTCCTGCTCCGCGGCCTCGATCAGAGCCGGGTCGACATCGACGCCGACGACGTCGTGGCCGGCCTCGGCCAGCGCGCCGCCGACCCGGCCGGACCCGCAACCCGCGTCGAGGATGCGGGCGCGGCGCGGCACCATGGCGTCCACGAGGCGGGCCTCCCCGGCGAGGTCGTCGCCGGCGCGAGCCATGGAGCGGAAGCGCTCGATGAACCAGGTGGAGTGACCGGGGTCGGCGGCGACCTTCCGCATCCATATGCTCTCTTCGACCATGCCCGCATTCTCCCGCGCCGGAGGAGGCCATCGGCACCGAGGGGTGACGACCGGGTCAGGCGGCCGCTCGGGGGTCATTTCCGGATCATCGCCACGACGCCGACGGCGACGGCCCAGACGCCGATGAGCGACCCGATCGGGAACAGGGGGTCGAACCGGTCGGTGAAGGCGATGGTGGCGGAGGCGAGTGCGTAGGCCAGCCCGCCCACCAGGCCGAGCGCGAGCGTGACGCGGTTGCCGGCCGTACGGGTGAGCCCGCCGGCGACGGCGAGGAACACGATGCTCAGTGCCCAGATCGTGTCGATGATCGTCTCGTTCCAGGTCTGCAGCGTGAAGATGGCCGGCCCGCCGCGCGGGAATCGGCCTCCAGCGCGGCGAACAGGTGCGCGGCCATGCCGGTGGCGGGACGCGGCTCAGGACGGTGCTGCCATGCGGGTGATCGTCGCCGACGACGCGCTGCTGTTCCGGGAGGGGATGGCGCGCATCCTCACCGAGATGGGTTTCGAGGTGATCGGCCGGGCGCGCCACGGCGCCGAGATCGACGCGTGCGCCCGGATCCGCCCGCCGTGGTCGTCACCGACCTGCGGATGCCGCCGGGCTTCGCCGACGAGGGCATCGAGGCAACCGTGCCGGAAAAGCGCCGGGCCGTGGCCGAGGCCGGCCGTCTATCCGGCCCATGCCCTTGGCGCGCGGCCCGTGTCCGTGCTCCCATGCCTGTCATGGAGGGGCGATGACACAGTTCTTATGGAATTGTCCGGACGAAATCTCCGAGCCGCGGCGGGACCTGCCCATGGACCCGAGCGGGCAACGCGGCACGGCCCGCGCGCCGGCGTCCGTACGCGGGGCCGCCGAGGCGGGGGCGTCCGGGGAGGCCGCCGTTGTCTAGCGGGCGGCTCCTCGCCATCAGCGACCTGCACATCGGCTACCCGGAGAACCGGGCGATCCTGGAGGACCTGCGGCCGTCATCCCCGGACGACTGGCTGCTGGTGGCCGGCGACGTGTGCGAGATCCTGGCCGACTTCGAGTGGGCGATGCGCCTGCTGTCCGGACGCTGGGCGAGGGTCGTGTGGGCGCCGGGCAACCACGAGTTGTGGACGCATCCCCGCGACCCGGTCACCCTGCGCGGAGAGGCGCGCTACCGCCGCCTGGTCGAGGTGTGCCGCTCGCTGGGCGTGACGACCCCCGAGGATCCGTATCCCGTCTGGGAGGGCGCCGGCGGCCCCGCCGTGATCGCCCCGCTGTTCGTCCTGTACGACTACAGCTTCCGCACCCCCGGTGCGCGGACCGCGGAGGAGGCGCTCGCCCTCGCGTACGAGACCGGGGTGGTGTGCAGCGACGAGATGTTCCTGCACCCCGACCCGTACCCGTCACGGCAGGCGTGGTGCGCCGCGCGGCTGGAGGAGACCGAACGGCGGCTGCGCGAGCTGCCGGACGGCCTGCCCGTGATCCTGGTCAACCACTATCCCCTGGTCCGCGAGCCGACCCGGATCCTGCGCTACCCGGAGTTCGCCATCTGGTGCGGCACCGAGGCCACCGCCGCCTGGCACCTGCGTTTCCGCGCGGCCACGGTCGTGTACGGCCACCTGCACATCCCGAGGACCACCTGGCACGACGGCGTCCGCTTCGAGGAGGTCTCCGTGGGCTACCCGCGCGAGTGGAAGCTCCGGGCCACCCCTCCGGGCCGCCCGCGTCAGATCCTGCCGGTCCCGTGACCGGGCGGATCCCGGGGCGGCCGGCGGGGAGCGGCGCGCCCGTCTGCCGCGCGTTATGTCTCCCGTGCCCAAAATCTGGGGCTTAGTGCTGCTTTAGGGGCCGCGCTTAGCGTTCGTGCGGTGATCAGTAGATCCGGGTCACCATCCCGGCCGCGCCCGCGGAGCGCGCGGGCGGCGCGAACGCGGCTCGTTGGAGGAGCGCATGGGGGACATACCGGTACGACTACTGTCGGTGGGGACGGCACTGCCCGGCCCACCCATCGACACGGCCGCCCTGGCCTCGGCGTTCGGCATGGACCAGGTGTGGCGGCAGTGGGTCGACACGTTCATCGGGACCCGGACGCGTCACCTGGCGGTCGACCTGTCCACCGGCGAGCGGCGGGAAAGTCTGGCCGATCTCGGAGAGCGCGCCGCGACCCAGGCGCTCGCCCGGGCCGGCGTGTCCGCGGAGGACGTGGACGTGGTCGTGTTCGGCACGGCCACTCCCGACACGCTGATGCCGGCGACGGTGAACGTCGTCGCCGACCGGCTCCGCATCGACGGCGTGCCGACGTTCCAGCTCCAGTCGGGCTGCTCGGGGGCGGTGCAGACCTTCGACGTCGCGGCCTCGCTGCTGTCCACCGGCCGCTACCGCACGGCGCTGGTGATCGGCGGCGACGTGATCGCCAAGCACTACGACGTCAAGGCGGACCTGACGGCGCTGCCGCCGGACGAACTGGTCAACTACGTGCTGTTCGGCGACGGCGCGGGCGCCGCCGTACTCGCCGTGGGCGACCATCCGGAGGCGCCGATGCTGCGGTCGGTGCTCACCCGGCTGTCCGGCCTGGGCCGCGCGCCCGGCCAGACCCTGCGCTGGTACGGCCTGGCCGACCGCGACGGGGGCGAGGCGCCGGCCAGCGAGGACTACAAGGCGATCGAGGAGCACGTGCCGGTGCTCGCCGAGGAGACGGCCGACGACCTGCTGGACGACCTCGGCTGGGACCGCGCGGAGGTCGGCTACCTCCTGCCGCCGCAGCTGTCCGTCACGATGACCGCGAAGATCACCGAAAGGCTCGCCTTCCCGGCGGCCGAGGAGGTCTCCTGCGTCGCCGAGACCGGCAACAACGGCAACGCCCTGCTGTTCTTCCAGCTCGACCGGCTGCTGCCGGTGATGGCGAGGCCGTCGCGGGCGATCGCGGTCGCCATCGAGTCGAGCAAGTGGATCAGGTCGGGCCTCGCCCTGGAGCGTGTGTGATGCCGGCCGCGATCAGCCGGGCGGAGTTCGTGGACCTGCTGCGGGACGAGATCGGCCTCGCCGTGGCCGCGGAGGACCTGGGCCGGACGCTCGACGAGGTGCCGGGCTGGGACTCGCTGCACCTGCTGACCATGCTCGTGCTGCTGGAGAAGCGGGTCAGCCGTCCGCTGTCGCTGCCCGACTTCCTCGACGCCGCCAGCCTGGAGACGATCTACGAGTTGGTGAACCGATGACCGGGCGGCCGTTCCCTCCCCAGCGCAGGCACACGCTCTTCTTCCTCGACCAGATCCGCGACTTCTCGCCGGTCTTCCTCGACACGGAGGTGGACGCCACGGCGATCACCGCCGGACGTGAGCGGGCCCGCCGGGCGGGACAGCGCCGCTCGGTCGTCTCCTACGTCGTGCACGCGGCCGCCGGCGTCCTGGCCAAGCACCCGGAGGCCAACGCCGCGATCCACGGCGGACTCGATCCGGTCGTCGCCTCCTACGACACCGTGGCGGCCAAGGTCACCCTCGACAAGACGTGGGAGGGCCGCCGGGTCGTGCTCGCGACCGTGATCCCGGGGCTGGAGTCGGCGTCGCTCGCCGACGTGCAGGCCTGCCTCGACCGGGCGGCGGCGGCCGACCCCGGCACCGCCGAGGAGTTCGCCGGCATCCGCGCGCTGCGGCGGCTGCCCTGGAGGGAGGCGCTCGACCGGTTCCGCGAGGCGGCCGGGTCGCTCGATCGCCGGCCCGCGATCACCGGCACGTTCAGCGTCACCTCGCTCGGCCACCGGGCGGTCGACGGCTTCCACTCGGTCGGCGGAACCACGATCACCCTCGGCGTGGGACGGATCGCCGACCGCCCGGTGGCCAGGGACGGAGCCGTGGTGATCGCTCCGGTCATGCGCCTGTCGCTGGCCTTCGACCATCGCGTGATCGACGGCGCGGAGGCCGCCGACGTGCTCACCGAGATCAAGGACGCGCTGGAGGCGTACGAGGAATGAACGACCTGACCGAGCTGAAGCGGTTCGTCGTGGCGCACGCGATCTCGCAGGGCCTGCCCGCCGACCACTACGCGGCCCTGCTGGACCGCGTCACCACGGACGCGGGCGACGAGCCGGGCTCCTGGCCGTACGAGTGGATCCGCGCCGGCGACGAGTGGGACGCGGCGGGACAGACGGCTCTCGCCGCCCAGTACTACACCATGGGCCGGTTCCCGTACGTCGACGGCCCGGGCCGCAAGCGGGCGCTCGCCCGCGGCCTCGACGCGTTCGACCGCTGGCGGCGCGGGGTGCCGGGCCTGGAACCGGTCGTCGTGGAGGTCGGCGGGGTGCCGGTGCGGGTGTGGGCCGCGGGGCTGTCGGCCGAGCGGCCCCGGCCGCTGCTCGTGATGACCGGCGGCATCGTGAGCCCCAAGGAGCAGTGGGCCGCGGTGCTGCCGCAGATCGCGTCCTTCGGCATGGCCGGTGTCGTGGCCGACCTGCCCGGCGTCGGCGAGAGCCCGCTCCGGTACGGCTCCGACGCCTGGACCCTGTTCCCGGCGATCCTCGACGCGCTGGAGGACCGGGCCCGGGTGAGCGAGACGTACCTGCTCGCGCTGAGCTTCAGCGGCCACGCGGCGATCACCGTCGCGCTGCGCGACCCGCGGGTGCGCGGCGTGGTCGGCAACGGCCCGCCGATCCACGACTTCTTCACCGACGCCGCCTGGCAGGCGCGGGTGCCGAAGATCACCCGGGACACGCTCGCGCATCTCGTCGGAGTGCCGCCGGAGGCCGTGTTCGCCCATGTGCGCGACTGGGCCCTCCGCGACGCCGACCTGGCCGCGCTCACCGTGCCGCTCGCCGCGGTGACCGCCCGGCGCGACGAGATCATCCCGCCCGGCGACGTCGAACGCCTGAAACGGCACGTGCGGGACCTGCGGCTGGTCGAGCACGACGACGTGCACGGCGCCCCCTCCCACCTCGCCGAGACCCGGGTGTGGAGCCTGCTCGCGGTGCAGCGGATGCGGCCCGACGCCGATCCGGAGGTGATCGCGGCGCTGACCTCGGCCCTGCAGGACGCCCGCACGGGAGCGGGCCGATGACCGCCACCGCGCGGATCCGCGACGACTGGCTGCGCGAATACGCCCCCGCCGCGCCGGGCGCACCCTGCCTGGTGGCGTTCCCGCACGCCGGAGGCTCGGCGGGCTTCTTCATCCCGCTCGCGCGGGCCCTGGCCCCGGCGGTGCGTGTGCTCGCCGTGCAGTACCCGGGACGCCTGGACCGGCGGCGCGAGCCCGCCGTGGAGGACGTGCGCGTGCTGGCCCGCCAGGTGGCGGAGGTGATCGCCGGGGAACCGGACGGCCCCCGCACGGCCTTCTTCGGACACAGCATGGGCTCCCTGGTGGCGTTCGAGGCGGCGCTGCTGGCCGAGCGCGGTCTCGGCACGCCTCCGGAGCGGCTGTTCGTCTCCGGTGGCCGGGCCCCCGCACTCACCCGTGTGGACCCGGCGATCCTGCGGGACGACCGCTCCCTGCTCGACGAGGTGTTGTTCCTCGGCGGCACCTCCCGGCAGGTGCTGGAGAGCGCCGACCTGCGCGAACTCGTGCTGCCCGCGTTGCGCGGCGACTACCGCGCGCTGCGCGGCTACCTGCCCGATCCCGGCGCCCGGGTCCGCTGCCCGATCACCGCGCTCGTCGGCGACCACGACCCGAGGGTGACGGTGGCCCAGGCCGACCGGTGGCGGGAGCACACCTCCGGCCCCTTCCGGCTCACGGTGCTGCCCGGCGACCACTTCTACCTGACCAGACGGCTGGAGGACGTCGCGGAGACCGTACGGCGAGGGCTCGCCGTACCCGTCTGATCCCTCTCGCCGGCCGTCCGCACCACGACTGAGAGTGAGGCACGACGTGATCAGCCCCGACCAGCAGGTGTCCCGGCCCGTCGCGGTCGTCGGAGTGGCGTGCCGCCTGCCCGGTGCATCTGGTCCCGGCGCCCTCTGGCGGCTGCTGGAGGAGGGCCGCAGCGCCGTCCGCGAGGTGCCCGAGGGACGGGCGCGGTCCGCGCTGCTGGACGACCTCGCCCGCGAGCACCCCGGCGTGCGATACGGCGGCTACCTCGACGACATCGCCGGATTCGACGCGGAGTTCTTCGGGATCTCCCCGCGCGAGGCCGCGGCGATGGACCCGCAGCAGCGGCTCGTCCTGGAGCTGGCCTGGGAGGTGCTGGAGGACGCCGGGGTGGTGCCCGCCACGCTCCGCGACACGCCGGTCGGCGTGTTCGCCGGCTCCATCGCGGACGAGTACGCGACGCTGTCGCGGGCCTCCGCGATCGGCCGCCACACTCTCACCGGCACCACCCGGGCCATCATCGCCAACCGCGTGTCGTACACGCTCGGGCTGCGCGGGCCGAGTGTCGCGGTCGACACCGCGCAGTCGTCGTCGCTGGTCGCCGTCCACCTCGCGGCGGAGAGCGTGCGGCGCGGGGAGTCGCGCCTCGCGCTCGCGGGCGGCGTCAACCTGATCGTCGACGCCGCCGGCACGGCGGCGGTGGCCCGGTTCGGCGGGCTGTCGCCGGACGGCCGGTGCCACACCTTCGATCGCCGGGCCAACGGATACGTCCGGGGCGAGGGCGCCGGGCTGGTGCTGCTCAAGGCGCTGGACGCCGCAGTCGAGGACGGCGACCGGATCTACGCGGTGCTGCTCGGCGGCGCGGTCAACAACGACGGCGGCACCGACGGCCTCACCACGCCCAGCGCCCGCGCCCAGGCCGAGGTGCTCAGGCGGGCGTGGGCGGCCGCCGGCGTCGCGCCCTCGGCGCTGCAGTACGTCGAACTGCACGGCACCGGCACCCGGGTCGGTGACCCGGTGGAGGCGCGCGGCCTCGGCCTGGCCCGCCCCGGCGAGGGGCCGGTCCTCCAGGTCGGGTCCGTGAAGACGAACATCGGGCACCTGGAGGGTGCGGCGGGCATAGCCGGGCTGATCAAGACCGTGCTGAGCGTCGACAGACGGCGGCTGCCCGCGAGTCTCAACTTCGCCGAGCCGAATCCGGAGATCGACTTCGACGGCTGGGGTCTGTCCGTCCGCAGCGCGGGCGGAGCATGGCCCCGGGACACTGAACGGCTCGTCGCCGGCGTCAGCTCGTTCGGCATGGGCGGCACCAACTGCCACGTCGTGGTCGCCGAACCGCCCCGCCAGGAGGACGCGGCTCCCGCCGCGCGGCAGGCCGGACCATCGGACCACGACTCCCGCGCGCACATGCCCCTCGTGCTCAGCGCGCGCACCGGTGCGGCGCTGCGGGAACAGGCGGCCCGGCTGCGCGACCTCATGTCCGAGCACGACCTCCTCGGCGCATCCGAGACGTCAGGTGAGCCGGGGGCGTCCGGTGGGCCCGGGGCGCTTCCCGGGAGGCGTGCCGCGGGCCTGGCACGGAGCCTCGCGACCACCCGGACCGCCTTCGACCACCGGGCGGCGATCACGGGGGATGTGACGGCCGGGCTGGCGGCGCTGGCGGAGGGACGTCCCGCTGCCGGTCTCGTCACGGGCAGAGCCAGGACCGCGCCCGTCGCGGTGCTGTTCCCCGGGCAGGGAAGCCAGCGGCCCGGCATGGGCAGGCGGGCCCACCACGACCACCCCGCCTGGCGGGCCGCGTTCGACGAGGCCGCGGCGGCGCTCGGCGAGCGGCTGCCCCGGCCGCTCCCGGAGGTCGTCTGGTCCGAGCCGGGCAGCGAGGAGGCCCGGCTCCTCGACCGCACGGCCTTCACCCAGCCCGCGATCTTCGCGGTCGAGGTGGCGACCTTCCGCCTGCTGGGGGCGCTCGGCGTCGAGCCGTCCTTCGTCGCCGGCCACTCCATCGGAGAGGTGGCCGCGGCGCACGTCGCGGGCGTGCTCGACCTGTCGTCCGCCGCCGAACTGATCGCGGCCAGGGGGCGGCTGATGGACGCGCTGCCCTCCGGCGGCGGGATGCTCGCCGCCGGCATCCCGGAGGACGAGGCGGCCGGGCTGCTCGCGGAGGTGGACGGCCTCGCGGTCGTCGCCGCCGTGAACGGACCGCGGTCGGTCGTCGTCGCGGGTCAGGACGCGGTGCTCGACGCCGTCGCCGCCCTCGCCGCCGCACGCGGGCACCGGACCCGGCGGCTCCCGGTGAGCCACGCCTTCCACTCGCCGCTGATGGACCCCGCCCTCGGCGAGTTCCGCGCGGTGCTCGACGGGCTCACGTACGGCAGGGCCCGCATCCCGTTCGTGTCGACGGTGACCGGCGAACCGCTCGACCTCGACGGCGCGGACGACTGGGCCGGCTACTGGGTGGAGCACGCCCGCCGTACGGTCCGCTTCGCCGACGGCCTGACCCGGCTGCGCGCGCTGGGGGCCGGGATCTTCGTCGAGGCGGGACCGGGGACGGCACTCAGCGCGGCCGGGCGGGAGACCCTGGGAACGGCGGCCGCGTTCGTGCCGGTCCTCGGCAAGGACGACGACGTCGAAGCCGCCGTCGGCAGGCTCTTCACCGCCGGGGTGCGCCTCGACTGGGACGCCGTCTTCCCGCCCGGCGCCCCCCGGGTCCCGCTGCCGACCTATCCCTTCCAGCGCGAGCGTCACTGGCTGACCCCGGGCGAGGGCGCACCGGCGGCCTCCGCACCGGTCTCGGCCTCCGCACCGGTCTCGGCCTCCGGCCCGGCTCCGGAGCCGGGCTCCGCGCCCGTTCCCGCGCCCGTTCCCGCGCCCGTTCTCGCGGCCGGCGCGGTGGCCGGTGCCACGGCCGGTTCGACGGCCGGTTCGACGGCCGCCCTTCCCGCCGGCCCGGCGGCCGGGGAGCGCCGCGTCATCGAGGAAGTCGCGGCCGTGCTCGGCTTCGCCGACCCCGCACGCGTCGATCCCGAGGCGACGTTCCGGGACCTCGGCCTCGACTCCCTGGGCCTGGTCGAACTGCGTGACCGGCTGAACGACGCCTTCGGCGCCGGTCTGCCGGCCGCCGCGCTGTTCAGCCACCCCACCCCCGCCGCCCTGGCCCGCCACCTGGCCGGGGACACCCGCGCGGACACGCCCGCCGACGCCGTCCGGGCGGCGGACGACGATCCGGTGGTGATCGTCGGGATGGGGTGCCGGTTCCCGGGCGGGGTCGCCTCGCCGGAGGATCTGTGGAAGCTGGTCGCCGACGGCGTCGACGCCATCGGCGAGTTTCCCGCCGACCGGGGCTGGGACCTCGCCGCCCTCTTCGACCCCGACCCCGGCAGGCCCGGCACCTCGTACACACGGTATGGCGGGTTCCTGCGGGACGCCGCCGAGTTCGACGCGGCGTTCTTCGGGATGAGCCCGCGGGAGGCGCTGGCGACCGATCCGCAGCAGCGGTTGTTGTTGCAGGTGTCGTGGGAGGCGCTGGAGCGGGCGGGGATCGACCCGCTGTCGCTGAAGGACAGCGACACCGGGGTCTTCATCGGTGCGACGGCCTCCGACTACACGCCCCGGCTTCACGAGGGAGGCGGCGGCGCCGACGGCTACCTCCTCACCGGGGGCAGCGTCAGCGTGGCGTCGGGGCGGATCGCGTATGTGCTGGGGTTGCGGGGTCCGGCGTTGACGGTGGATACGGCGTGTTCGTCGTCGTTGGTGGCGTTGGATCTGGCGGTTCGGGCGGTGCGGTCGGGGGAGTGTTCGCTGGCGTTGGCGGGTGGGGTGGCGGTGATGGCGTCGCCGGGGATGTTCGTGGAGTTTTCGCGGCAGCGGGGGTTGTCGGCGGATGGGCGGTGCCGGGCGTTTTCGGCGTCGGCGGATGGTACGGGGTGGGCTGAGGGTGCGGGGGTGGTGGTGGTCGAGCGGTTGTCGGCGGCGGTGCGTAACGGGCATCGGGTGCTGGCGGTGGTGGCGGGGTCGGCGGTGAATCAGGACGGGGCGAGTAATGGGTTGACGGCGCCGAATGGGCGGGCTCAGGAGGAGGTGATCGGGCGGGCGCTGGCGGAGGCGGGGCTGGGTCCGGGTGATGTGGATGTGGTGGAGGCGCATGGGACGGGGACGCGGTTGGGGGATCCGATCGAGGCGCAGGCGTTGATCGCGGCGTATGGGCGGGGTCGGCGGGTGCCGTTGTGGGTGGGGTCGTTGAAGTCGAACGTCGGGCATGCGCAGGCGGCGGCGGGGGTGGGCGGGGTCATCAAGATGGTGATGGCGTTGCGGCATGAGTGGTTGCCGGTGACGTTGCATGTGGATGAGCCGAGTCCGCATGTGGATTGGGATGGGTCGGGGGTGGCGTTGCTGACCCGTCCGGTGCGGTGGGACTGGCCGGGGCGGCCCCGCCGGGCGGGGGTGTCGTCCTTCGGTATCAGCGGCACCAACGCCCACGTGATCCTTCAGCAGCCCCCCACCGACACCGGCACGCCGCACACCGGCACGTCGCACACCGACACGCCGCACACCGGCACACCACGCGCCGGCACGTCGCACACCGGCACGCCGCTCGCCGGCACGCCGCACACCGGCACTGTGGCGGACATCGAGCACGGGGACGAGGCCGGGGCGCCGGAAGCGCCGCTGTTGCTGTCCGGGACCGACGCCGCCGCGCTGCGCAGGCAGGCCGCGGCGCTCGCCGATCACCTGCGGGACCATCCGGAGCTCGACCTGCGCGACGTGGCCGCCACGCTCGCGGCTCGGTCACGGCTCGCGTACGGCGCCGCCGTCCTGGGCGACCATCAGGCCGCCCTGCGGGCGCTGGCCAGGGGAGAGGTCCACGAGGCCGCGGTGACGGGCGAGCGGATCACCGGCCGCACGGTCTTCGTCTTCCCCGGGCAGGGGTCGCAGTGGCCCGAGATGGCCCGCGCCCTGCTGACCGCCCACCCGGTCTTCCGCGCCGAGATCGACGCGTGTGCCGAGGCGTTCGCCCCCCACGTGGACTGGTCGTTGCACGCCGTGCTGCGTGGCGACCCGGGCGCCCCCTCGCTGGAGCGGGTCGACGTCGTGCAGCCGGTGCTGTTCGCCGTGATGGTGTCGCTGGCCGCGATGTGGCGTGCCGCGGGCGTCCGGCCGGACGCGGTGGCCGGGCACTCCCAGGGCGAGATCGCCGCCGCGTACGTCGCGGGCGCGCTGTCCCTGGACGACGCGGCGCGGCTGGTCACGCTGCGCAGCCGGGCCATCGCCCGCATCGCCGGAGACGGCGGCATGGTGTCGGTGGCCCTCGGCCCCGGGGAGGCGGGCGAGCTCGCGGCCCGCTGGGGCGGGGCCGTCGAGGTCGCAGTACACAACGGGCCGCGCTCCACCGTCGTCGCCGGGGACGCCGCCGCGCTCACCGAGGTGCTCGCCTGGTGCGAGGACAACGGGGTGCGGGCCCGCCGGGTGCCGGTGGACTACGCCTCCCACACCCGGTACGTGGAGTCGCTGCGGGAGGAACTGCTGGAGACGTTCGCCGGGCTGACGCCGCGGCCGGCCGAGGTGGCGTTCCACTCGGCGGTGACCGGCGAGCCGGTCGACACGACCACGCTCGACGCCGGCTACTGGTATCGCAACCTCCGCGAGACCGTCCGCTTCGACGCCGTCGTCGCCGGGCTGGCCGGCACCGGCCACCGCAGGCTCATCGAGATCAGCCCGCACCCGGTGCTCACCGTCGCCGTGGAGGAGATCCTGGCCGAGCGGGGTGTGAGCGGCCTGGCCACGGGCACCCTCAGGCGGGGCGAGGGCGGCACGGACGCGTTCCGGCGGGCCCTGGCCGTGGCCCACCTCGCCGGGGTCTCCGTCGCGTGGCCGGTCGGCGGGGCGACGGTCGACCTGCCGACCTACCGGTTCGCGCGCGAGCGCTACTGGATGACGCCCTCGGCAGGGCCGGCCCAGGCGGCCAGGCTCGGCCTCGCCGCGGCCCGGCACCCGATCCTCGGCGCGATGGTCACCCTCGCGGACGGCCGCGCCGTCCTGACCGGGCAGATCGACCCGGCCGTGCAGGGCTGGCTCGCCGACCACCGGGTCCTGGGCACCGTGCTGCTGCCGGGGGCGGCCTTCGCCGAGCTGGCCGCGCACGCGGGCCGTCTCACCGGCGGCCTGGAGGTGCGGGAGCTGACCGTCGAGGCCCCCCTCGTCCTGGACGCCGGCCGCACCGCGCAAGTGCAGGTGCTCGTCGGGACGCTCGACGCGGACGGGCGGCGCGGCATCGGCGTGCACGCCCGGACCGGCGACGACGAGCCGTGGACCCGCCACGCCTCCGGCGTGCTCGGGGAGGCCGACGGCACTCATGCGACCCTGGTCCGCGCCGGGAAGGCCGTGGTCACACCGGCCGGCGGGGAACTGCTGCCCTGGCCGCCCCCGGGCGCCGAGGCGGTGGACGTGTCGGACGTCTACGACCACCTCTATCGGCTGGGATACGACTACGGCCCGGCGTTCCAGGGTCTCGCCGCCGCCTGGCGGGACGGCGGCACCGTGTACGCGGAACTGAGCGTTCCCGGCGACGCCGGCTCCCCGGCGGGGGCGAACGACTTCGCGCCGCATCCGGCGCTGCTCGACGCGGCGCTCCACCCCGTGGTGGCCGGTCTCGCCGTCCCCGACGCGGGAGCGCCGTTGCTGCCGTTCGCGTTCGAGGGCCTGCGTTTCACCGGCGAGGCGGGGCCGACGCTGCGGGCCAGGATCGAGCCGCTCGGCGGCCACCGGTTCCGCTACCTGTTCGCCGACGAGACCGGGCGGATCGCCGGGGGAGTGGAGTCGCTGGCCTTCCGGCCCGCGACGCGCGCCGACCTGACCGGCGCCCGGGCCGTCCCGGAGGCGTACGGCGTCGTCTGGGAGCCCCTCGCCGATCCCGGTGAGGCGCCGGGCCGTGTCGCCGTGCTGGAGGGGTTCGGGCCGGTCGCGGACCTGCTGGATCTCGGCGACGGCACGGGCGTGGACGTCCTCGCCGATCTCGAAGCCGTGACCCAAGCCGTGACCGAAGCCGGGACCGAAGCAGTGACCGAAGCCGCGACCGAAGCGGTGGCCGGGGCAGGGACGGTGCTGGTGCCGGTCGGCGGTTTCCCGTCCGCCTCGGGGGCCTCGCCGGGGCCGATGGAGGAGGTGCACACCAGGACCGCCGCCGTCATGTCCCTGTTGCGGCGATGGCTCACCGGCACCGCGTCCGACGGCGTCCCGCTGACGGTCGTCGTCGACGGACGCGACCTGGCCTCCGCGGCGATCAGGGGCCTGGTCCGCACCGCCGCCGCCGAACACCCCGGCCGGTTCTCGCTCGCGGTCGTGGACGGCCCCGCGCCGGTCGCGCTGCTCGCCGCAGGCCACGGCGAGCGCGAGGTGGCCGTACGCGACGGGGTCGTCCTGGTCCCCAGGCTCGTCGCGCAGGACCTCGGCCCGGCGGATCCCGCGGCGGCGCGGAAGGCGGAGGCGGGGACACCCGGCGCAGACGGCACGACCGGGGCGGACCCGGAAAGCGGCGCGCCCGGCGGGGATGGTCGGGCGGATGAAGGGGACGCCTCTGCCGACGTGGACGCGGAGCCGGGGACGGTGCTCATCACGGGTGGCACTGGGACGCTGGGGGCGCTCGTCGCCCGCAGGCTGGCCGGTTCGGCCCGGCCCCCGCACCTGCTGCTGGTGAGCCGCTCCGGGCCGGACGCCCCGGGTGCGGGCGCGCTCGCCCGCGACCTGCGCGCCGCCGGGGCGGAGGTCACGGTGGCCGCCTGCGACGTCGCCGACCGGGACGCACTGGCGGATCTGCTGGCCGCCGTCCCCTCCGGCCGTCCGCTGCGCGGCGTGGTGCACACGGCGGGTGTGCTCGCCGACGCCACTCTCAGTGAGCTGACCCCGGACGCGCTGGCCGCCGTGCTGCGGCCGAAGGCCGACGCGGCCTGGCATCTCCACGAGCTGACCGCCGGCCTGCCGCTTGACCGCTTCGTGCTGTTCTCCTCCGCCGTGGCCGCCTTCGGCGTGCCGGGACAGGCGAACTACGCCGCGGCCAACGCGTTCCTCGACGCGCTGGCCGAGCACCGCAGGAGCCTCGGCCTGCCCGCCACCTCCATCGCCTGGGGCGTCTGGGAGGAGGCCAGCACCATGACCCGCGGCCTGGACGACGCCGGCCGGGCCCGGCTCGCCCGGTATGGCGTCGGCACGCTCGCCACCGCCACGGCGCTGGACGCCTTCGACCGCGCGCGCGAGCCGTACGTGGTGGTCTCGCCCTTCGACGACGCCGTGCTGCGGGAGGAGGCGGCGGCCGGCCGGCTGCCCGCCCTGTTCTCCCGCCTGGTGGCGTTCCCGCGCGGGGCCCGGCGCGCGCCCGGGGGCGCCTGGGCGAGCCGGGTGCGGGCCGGGCGGCCGCACGAGCGCGTCCACCTCGTCACCCGGCTGGTCCGCGAGCAGGCCGCGGCCGTCCTCGGCCACGCGGACCCGGCCGAGGTGCCCGGCGACCGCCCGCTGAAGGAGCTCGGCTTCGACTCGCTGACCGCGGTCGAGCTGCGCAACCGGCTCAACACGCTGACCGGGCTGACCCTGCCCGCCACCGTCGTCTTCGAGTTCCCCACGGTCACCGCGCTCGCCGGGCACCTGCTCGGGCTCCTCACCGCGGGGGACACGGCGACGTCGTCCCCGGCGGCGGTCCGGACGGCGGCGGACGACGATCCGGTGGTGATCGTGGGCATGGGGTGCCGGTTCCCGGGCGGGGTCGCCTCGCCGGAGGATCTGTGGGAGCTGGTCGCCAACGGTGTGGACGCGACCGGGGACTTCCCGGACGACCGGGGCTGGGACCTGGAGCGCCTCTACCATCCCGACCCGGACCACCGGGGCACCGCCTACACCCGCCGGGGCGGCTTCCTCTACGACGCGGGCGAGTTCGACGCGGCGTTCTTCGGGATGAGCCCGCGGGAGGCGCTGGCGACCGATCCGCAGCAGCGGTTGTTGTTGCAGGTGTCGTGGGAGGCGCTGGAGCGGGCGGGGATCGACCCGCTGTCGCTGAAGGACAGCGACACCGGGGTCTTCATCGGGGCCATGTACGACGACTACGCCGCCCGCCTGCGCACCGTGCCCGGGGAGCTGGAGGGCCTGCTGCTGGCGGGCAACGAGTCCAGCGTGGCGTCGGGGCGGATCGCGTATGTGCTGGGGTTGCGGGGTCCGGCGTTGACGGTGGATACGGCGTGTTCGTCGTCGTTGGTGGCGTTGGATCTGGCGGTTCGGGCGGTGCGGTCGGGGGAGTGTTCGCTGGCGTTGGCGGGTGGGGTGGCGGTGATGGCGTCGCCGGGGATGTTCGTGGAGTTTTCGCGGCAGCGGGGGTTGTCGGCGGATGGGCGGTGCCGGGCGTTTTCGGCGTCGGCGGATGGTACGGGGTGGGCTGAGGGTGCGGGGGTGGTGGTGGTCGAGCGGTTGTCGGCGGCGGTGCGTAACGGGCATCGGGTGCTGGCGGTGGTGGCGGGGTCGGCGGTGAATCAGGACGGGGCGAGTAATGGGTTGACGGCGCCGAATGGGCGGGCTCAGGAGGAGGTGATCGGGCGGGCGCTGGCGGAGGCGGGGCTGGGTCCGGGTGATGTGGATGTGGTGGAGGCGCATGGGACGGGGACGCGGTTGGGGGATCCGATCGAGGCGCAGGCGTTGATCGCGGCGTATGGGCGGGGTCGGCGGGTGCCGTTGTGGGTGGGGTCGTTGAAGTCGAACGTCGGGCATGCGCAGGCGGCGGCGGGGGTGGGCGGGGTCATCAAGATGGTGATGGCGTTGCGGCATGAGTGGTTGCCGGTGACGTTGCATGTGGATGAGCCGAGTCCGCATGTGGATTGGGATGGGTCGGGGGTGGCGTTGCTGACCCGTCCGGTGCGGTGGGACTGGCCGGGGCGGCCCCGCCGGGCGGGGGTGTCGTCCTTCGGTATCAGCGGCACCAACGCCCACGTGATCCTTCAGCAGCCCCCCACCGACACCGGCACACCACACACCGGCACACCACGCGCCGGCACGCCACACACCGGCACTACGGGCACCGGTCCGGCGGACGCCTCCGGCCGCGGGCATGCGCGCCTGGGCGAGGCGGGGCCCGAGGAGGGGGTCATGGCGGCCGAGGCCCCCGGCGCGGCGGGCGCGGACGTCGGCGGGGGCGTTCCGTTCGTGCTCTCGGCGAAGACGGAGACCGCGCTGCGCGCCCAGGCGGGCCTCGTGCACGACGTCCTCGCCGCGGGGTCCGCCGCGCCGCGCGACGTCGCGTACACCCTCACCCGCAGGGCGCGGCTGGAGCACCGGGCCGTCGTGGACGTCGGCCCGGGGGCGGACCCCGTTCAGGCGCTGGCGGCTCTCCGCGACGGCGGACGCCACCCCGGGGTGATGATCGGGCGCGCGATGCCGGACCAGCGGCTCGCCTTCCTCTTCTCCGGGCAGGGGGCGCAGCGGGCCGGCATGGGCGCCGGGCTGCTGCAGACCTCCACGGTGTACGCCGCCGCGTTCGACGAGATCTCCGCGCTGCTGGAGCCGCACATCGGCGTCGCCCTGCGGGACCTGCTGGCCGATCCCGAGCGGCTCGGACAGACGCGGTACGCCCAGCCGGCGCTGTTCGCGGTGGAGGTCGCGCTCCACCGGCT